>CAMDDF010000097.1 GCA_945890885.1 Candidatus Kuenenia stuttgartensis
GATGAAAGGACAAACCGCATAATAATGATTGGCAACGAAGAGCAAATCGCGACAGTGAACGGTCTTATTGATTCGCTGGACATCAGGCAGAAAGATTTCCGTGAAATTCGGAAGTATGATATAGAGAATGTCGCGGCAGAAGAAGTTCAGTCTAAACTTACAGAGATGGGTCTTTCTTCTCAGAGTACCAGTACAGCGACAGGTTCTACTGCAAGGTCAAGGACCGCCCCAACTCCTCAAGTTCAGCCGGGGCAGCCTGGTCAGGCTGGTTCTGAAGCGATTGCTGAAAATACTGTCGGCGATCTTGCTCAGGTTGTGCTTCTTGATGCGACAAATTCACTGCTTATAAATGCAACGCCGGAACAGCACGAGAAGATACAGACAATGCTTTCTTATATTGACCAGGCATCGCTGGAGACGGCTACGCCTTATGTTGTTTACAGGCTTGAATATCAAAAGCCTGACGAGCTTGCGGAAGTTTTGAGCAATATTGTCGAAAAGACGGTCAATGCCCAAGATGAGAAAGGCAAGATTGTCAAGGTTCCAACCAGTCAGGAAGTTGAAATTACGATTGTTCCTGATGTAGCATCATTTTCTATTATTGTTTACGCCAATCGCAAAGATCAGGAGTGGGTAGGCAAGCTGATAAAGAATCTTGACAAGAAGCGTCCGCAGGTTCTTATCGATGTTACGCTTGTTGAAGTAACAAAGGAGGATTCATTTGAACAGGACTTAAATATTGTTCAGTCTTTTCCGGATTTGACACAAAAGTCCAGTCAGACGAGTCTTATTAATACCCCTTTACTGCCGACCAGCAATGACAGATTCATAGATTTGCAGACAAACAATGGCAACGGAACGGCGTTTTACGGTGATAAGCACATTCAGGCGCTTTTGAAACTTGTTGAATCGAAGAGCTATGGAAGGGTTCTTGCAAAGCCTAAGATACTTGTAAATGATAATGAGGCTGGAATAATCGATACAACAAATACAACGTATGTAGTACAAACAGGTGAGGTTAGAAATAGTACTAATGATGATATTACAACAACTACCGAATTTAAGAGTTATGATGCCGGCATTAAGCTGGAGATTACCCCGCATATAAGCGAAGGCGAACTTCTTTTGCTTGAGATTGTATTGACGAGGTCTGACTTTACAGGTGAACTTACAGGTGAAATTCCGCCGGATACAGTTAAGACTACGGTTGATACGATGGTAACAGTGCCAGATACCAAGACAATCATTCTTGGCGGATTGCTGAAGCTTAATCAGAACAAGAGCGGAAGTAAGGTTCCGCTACTTGGTGATATTCCGTTGATTGGAACACTTTTCAGAAGTACGAGCAATTCGGATCTTCAGAGCAAATTGTACGTTTTTGTCAGGGCGCAGATTTCAAGGCCTCGTGAGGATGAGTCGGGATTGACGGAGCTTGTTGAAATTTCGAGAGAGCACGAAGAGGCATTTGAGGCAGAGGAGGAAAAATTCCAGGAACGGCAGTCGATTCCAGGAATTAAGCCGTCGCCTGTTGAGCCTGCTAAAGTACTGAAAGCGAAATAGAATACCAGTCTTTAGTTTTTAGTGTTGAGTCTTTAGTTAAAAAAAAGGCATGAGGCATAAGAGTAATGAGGAATCAGGAAATCAGAATTATGAATCAATGATTGAATGGCGAATTTTGGTATAACCACCCCACCCTTCGGGCACCCCTCCTTGGCAGGAGGGGAGTTAATGTGTGGCCTATGTTTATGCTGTCCTTCTTGGCAGGAAGGGAGCTTGTGTGTGGTGATAAAAGTATAAAAAGTGTGAAAAGTATAAAAAGCTAAAATATGAAGAATTTGTTGATACAAACTGCTAAGGCGACCGGGCTTGTTGATGTTGATAAGCTAAAGGCGTATTTCGAGGAGATTGCGGGCGAGCCTGGCCGAATCGATGAGCTTTTGCTGAATTGCCCATCGTTTACGGAAGAGGCGGTGCTTAAGCTTCTTGCTGAGGCTATGGGGATGGATTTCTTTAGTGAAATCGATGCGCAGAAAGTGCCTAAGGTTTTCGTAGAGAAAGTGCCTGCCGGTTACGCCCAGCAGCATTACCTTGTAGCGGTCGAAAATGCCGCAGGTAATCTTGTCGTTATTTCAGCTACGCCGCTGGATACAAATGCGTTTGATAATATTTCAAAGATGACGGGCAGGTCGGTTACGCCAGCGGTATCTACAAGGACAAATATTACCGCGGCGATAGATGTCGCGTATGAGCAGAAGTCGTCGGTTATCGATGAAGTTGCTTCGGAGCTTGATTCGCAGAATATAGATCAGCTTGCTGATGAAGCTTCGATGGCAGACGATTTGCTGGATGTTGTGAATCGCCCGCCCGTGATAAGGCTCGTTAATGATATGCTGTTTCGTGCATTACAGCTTAGAGCCAGCGATATTCATGTGCATCCGTATGAAGCGAAAATCCAGATACGGTATCGAATCGATGGAATATTGTACGACGTTTTAAGTCTTAACCGTAATGTGCTGCCGCTTGTAATATCGCGTATCAAGATTATGGCGGGTATGGATATTGCGGAAAGGCGTATGCCGCAGGACGGTCGAAGTTCTGTAAGGCTTGGTCAGCGCGAGATAGATTTGCGTGTTAGTACCGTGCCGACAAGTTATGGTGAACGGTGCGTTATAAGAATTCTTGACAAGAGCAGCGGAATTTTCAAGCTTGAAGAGCTTGGGTTCTGGAAGGAAGACCTTGAGCATCTTGACTCGATTATAAATCGTTCACACGGCGTGTTTTTTGTAACAGGGCCTACGGGTTCAGGCAAAAGTACCACGCTTTATGCAAGTCTTAACCGGATAGATTCGACTGTTAAAAATGTAATGACAATCGAAGACCCGATAGAATATCAGCTTGACGGTATCAGCCAGATGCAGGTCGCGCGTAAAAAGGGCATGACTTTTATTACTGCGCTGCGTCATGTTTTGCGACAGGACCCTGATGTTATAATGGTCGGCGAGGTTCGCGATGAGGAAACTGCGAGAATGGCGATTCAGTCGTCATTGACGGGACACCTTGTGTTCAGTACGCTTCATACGAATGATGCGGCGGGTGCTGTTAGCCGACTGCTTGATTTTAATGTTGAGCCGTATCTTGTGAGTTCTTCACTTATCGGTGTTCTGGCACAGAGGCTTGTAAGGCGAATATGTCCCGATTGTAAGCAGACATACGCACCTTCGGTACATGAGATTCGTGAGCTTGGGCTTGGAGAGGATGCGAGCAAGTATCAGTTTTATGCAGGTGCCGGCTGTGATAAATGTTTTAATACGGGCTATCGCGGCAGAACAGGTATTTATGAGCTGATGCCGATAAATGAGCGGATTCGCGAGTTGATTTACACTCGGCAAAGCTCAGGCGAAATTAAAAAGGCATCGCTTGATGCAGGAATGAATACTCTGAGAATGGATGGAGCAAGAAAAGTTATATCAGGTGTTACCACCATTGCAGAAGTTTTAAGGGTAACTCAGGCGGATACGATTTAAATAAGTAGGCAGTAGATGGTAGTCAGTAGAAAATAAAATATAAAAATGACAAAGCAAAATTTTAAAATACAAAACCACCCCGGCCTTTGGCCACCCCTCCTTTGTAGGAGGGGAGCTTCGAGTCTTTTAAACTCGGCAATTTCATTACCTTCCTTGGCCGGAGGGAGTTTGAGTGTGAACGGTTGATTGTTGACGGCGGCAGTGCTATTTTTACAATTTGATATGTAATTTTGATTTTTAATGTTTAATTTGAGTTTTAATGCCAAGATATACTTATACAGCTATTGGTGCAAATGGAAAGCCGGTCAAAGGTTCACTGACTGCGGAGAATCCCTATGCGGCCAGAAAGCAGCTTCGTTCGCGTCATCTTCACCCGACAAATCTTAAGCAGACTTCCGGTACAGATGAGGCAAAGAAGACAATATTTTCTATGTTCGGCAGAAGCGCCAAAGGGCAGGTGATAGAATTTACCAAGCAGCTTGCGACGCTATTGGGTGCGGATATAAAATTGACCGATGCTGTGGGCGTTCTAAGTCAGCAGATAACGGACAGGCGGTTTAAAAATGCGGTCATAGATATTCGCGACAGGGTGGTAACCGGCGAATCTTTTGCTGATGCGGTGGCAGATTATACAGATTTTTTCGATGTTATCTATATTAGTATGGTTCGAGTCGGCGAGGTAACCGGCACGCTTGACAAGAGTCTTGCGAATATATCCAGCTTCCTTGAGAAAAAGCAGCGCACCGAAACGAAAATTATCACGGTAATGATATATCCGGTAATATTGATTTTTGTGTGTATGACGGCGGTGCTTATTTTGACTACCTTTGTGATTCCAAAGATTACCGCACAGATTATAAAGACAGGCCAGGAGCTTCCTTGGATCACGCAGATGATGATGGATTTCAGCTATGCGTTACGGAATTTCTGGTGGCTGATCCTTATAGCTATTTTTGGAATGGTTTATGCGGGGAAAAGATTCTTCGGCACAGAAAGAGGCGCTTTGTTCAGGGATAAAACTCTGCTTTCTCTGCCGATATTCGGTAAGTTAATCCGGCAGCGAGTGGTTGCAAGGTTCGCATCTACGTTATCGACGTTGCTGGGTTCCGGTCTTTCAATGGCGGAGTCGCTTCGTGTCGTTGCACAGGTTACCGGAAATGCGGTGATGTCAAAATCTGTACGTCAGGCGCGGGACAGGATTCTTTCGGGAGCCGATATTGCTACGCCGTTGCGTGAAAGCGGAGTAATTGACCCAGCTACGACGCATATGATAAGTGTCGGTGAAAAATCCGGCGAGCTTGAAACGATGCTGAACAAGATAAGCGAATCGCTTGAGTCAAGCTCTGATGTTGTAATCGAAAGAATCAGTGCGGCAACGGAACCATTGATAATTGTGGTAATGGCGATAATTGTCGGCATAATAGCATATGCGACGATTTTGCCAATTTTGCAATTTTCATCTGGCAAGATGTAGAATTAAGCATAAGGCAATAGGCACGAGGTCAATGAAGAATTAGGAAACCAGAATGGCGAAACAATGGTCAAATGTCAAATTTTGAAATTAAAGACAACCCCCCGAATAAATCGGGGGGCTAACGGAGTAATTAACGGTTAATAAAATCGGAACCTAAACCCACCGCTAAAGCGGCGGGCTAACAAGAGCATTCGAAAGTTGGTTTAAGAATACAGAGAATGAAAAGTTAGAAAAGTATAAAAAGCGTTAAACGGATATGAACAATAGAACGTACCATTATATATTCAGGGAGTTTAAAATGAAAAAAGTAACGAAAAATCGAAAATTCCGAGCAGGCTTTACGATGGTTGAGCTTATGGCTGTTTTGATTATTCTGGGACTTCTGGCAACGGCGGTAGTGCTGAATTTTGCTGGCCGTGTCGATGATGCCCGTGTTAAAACAACCAAAGCGAACCTGAAAATTCTGCATGGTGCGGTACTTCAGTTTAAAATGGATACAGGCAGATACCCATCAGAGGAAGAGGGGCTCAATGTTCTGATTGAAGCTCCGACGGATGTTAAGAATTATGCTACCGGCGGTTATATTGAATCCACCGAAATACCTAAGGATGGGTGGGGTAATGATTTTGTGTATATTCGCTTTCCAGAAAGCGGCAAACCATTTGCTGTTAAGAGTTATGGCGCCGATGGCGAAGATGGCGGCGAGGAAGGCACGATAGATGCAGACCTTTACAGCACAGATGCCAATTAACAGGGATTCTTCGCCCGGCGGAGTAGTGCTTATCGAGCTTATCATAGCGGTTATGGTGATAGGGTTGCTAACTATGCTTGCGTTTTTGAATATGACAGGTATGGTGGGAAAGAGCCGATTTGAAACAAAGATGCAGGAGCTGATAAATATAATGGAGATGGCCTGTGAATCAGCTTCGCGGACGGATAATAAATACGAAGTTGTTTTTGATCCGACGAATCAGACGTATGTTTTGCAGGAGATGGTTGTCGATGGAAACGATTTTACAGAGGACAATATAATAGAGACAGGTCAATTTGATCAGGAGTTCTGGCTGTCATATGTTCAGTTCGACGATTACGAATCTACAACGGAAGATACTGCGATTTTTCGTGCAGGAAAGGCTGGCTATCAGTATGGCGGTAAAATAGTCATTCTCGATGAAAATGCCAATCCTTACTCGATTATTGTCAGCAGGATAAGCTGCAGAGTTATGTTTGAAAAAGGGGATGTCGAAATGATTGTGCCGAGAGATAAAGATGCAATGCCGTTTTAAAAAAAATATGAGCGGCGGCCATGCCGGATTTACGCTGGTAGAGGTTGTCGCGTCTGTAGTTATTCTCGGTATTATTGTAAGTAGTTTGCTTGTGGTGCTTAACCGTTATGTCGATATGGCGACAAATGAGGATTTAAAGATGCAGGCATTCGAGGTTGCCCGCGAGAATATGGAAAGGCTTTTATCCCTTAAACAGGTAACCGATACATCCGAATATGGGGTATCTGAAAGAAATCCTGAGATTCAGTGGCAGACGACGGTTGAAACTTTTTATGAGCCGTTGACTTCGAGGATGTGGGTGCGGGCGATATGCGAAGCCGATTATTTAGATAATCAGGGAGAAGAGCAGAAAGTTGAATTATATCATTGGCTAACCGATGTGAGCAAGCAGCAGCTTATACAGATAATGGAGCAGAAGCAGCGGCAGGCTGAGTACGAAAGACAGCTTGCTGAGCTTGAAGGCAGAGAATACGACCCAGAAGATACAGGTTTGGATGATACGGCTGAGCCTGAAAATCCTGATGTTCCGGAATCTGATAACCCCCAAGATTCAGGCAAAGAGCAAAAATCTTCGCAAGGTGGTTTTGGCGGCTATACTGAGGATGAACTTAATTCTATGACATTTGATCAGGTATGGAAGATACTTCAGGAAAGTGATAAATAATATGAGAAAAGTATTCAGGCAGAAGCGAAATGGGATGATCTCTCTTGCTGAGGTGATTGCGGTTCTCGTGATAGCTTCGCTTGTGGTTGTGTCGGTTATCCAGATATATAACCGAGCCAGTTCTGTTGCGGAGTCATTGAACCGATTTATAGAAAAAGACGACGTTGCCAAGTCGGTTCTTCAGAGGATCGCTGAAGATATCGATAAATTGGCGACCTCCGGCAGTGATGCAATTTTGAAGCTGGAGAACAAATTTGAATCAGGTTTTATTATTACCAGGCTTAGTATCGAAAACAGGATATATGACAAAGATAACAAAGCGACGACATTTGAAAAGGTAACGTGGCAGAGCAGTTACGACGATGTAACGGGCGGCCTTGTTCTCTATCGCGCTCACAGCGGTCAGGCTGTCGAGGATAAAATTTTGGCTGAGTATGGAGATGATACTATGGCGTGGAAAGACAGGGAATTGTTTGTGCCTGTCTGCAGCGGGATGAGTTTTTTTAAAATTGACGTGCCGAAAAACAATTTGCCTGACAGTAATATGCCTAGTAATAATATGCCAAAGAAAAATACGTTTGATAGTAATATGGCTGATAGTAATATGCTGGGAAATCTTGCTCTTACTAATGATATGATTGAGGCTGATGATAAATGGGATCAGGCAACGCTGCCGGCATCCTTGAGGCTGATAGTTTCGTTTGGCCCGGTCGTAAAACTTGCAACTGGCGGATTCGCAGTCGAAGAGCAGGATAAAGTCTACCGCACGGTGGCTATCGACAGAACAAGAAAAATAAAATACCAGTTTGTACAAAAGGAATTCAATTTGCCCGATGGAAACGACCTTGATGATGCTGACGATGTAAATGATATAAATGACGTAAGCGATATAAATGATGTAAATATTCCGAAGGATACCGCTGGCAGGAATAGGTAGAGAAATAAGCGTAATTTAAAAATGATATTCAAAGCGAAAAAATATAATGAAGACCGTTCAGGCAT
>CAMDDF010000098.1 GCA_945890885.1 Candidatus Kuenenia stuttgartensis
GTAAAAGAGCTTTGGCTCAAGTTTATTTGCCTTACCCATCATATGTTGGTTCTCCTTAACCAATTAAGATTATAACGATATTTTAGCGCGAAAAAATAATTATGCAAACATAAATCAGATTAAAAACAGTTATTTGGGCAACACGCCCTGCTGTATCCGTATGGACTGATGTTACAGATTTGGCTGATAATACAAATCTTATAGAAGATGTTCGGCTGGAATCTGTGGCGATACTTGACCTGATTATGGGGATTGAAAAAACTTTCGGAATCAGACTCGATGAAGACAGCCTAAGTGCTGATACGTTTTCAAGGGTTTCAAATTTTATAAATTTGATTGAGGAGAAAATCAATGAAACTAAGTAAGCTGCTCTTTGAATCTGCGGCAGAAAAGCCAATGCAGACCGCGATTATAGCTGATGATATAAAGCTTACGTATCACAAACTTGCTCAGGACGTGGACAGGCTTGCGTATAGCCTTATTCGATTAGCGTCAGGCGGCCCGTGCGCAGTTGCAATTGCTCTTGATGATGGCCCGGAATATATAACAAGTTTTTTTGCGGTATCAAGGGCAGGATGTGTAATTTTACCGTTATCCGCAAAAATGACCCCCAAAGAACTTGAACAGCTTTTATTGCAGGCTGACGCATCAATACTTATCACAACTTTGCGATGCTATGACAATATAAAATCATTATCAGAATTAACATCGAAGCTTAATATTATCTGCGTTGAATATCGCTGTAGCGAATTACTCATCGCATCTGTGCAATCGACCAAATCTGCGGTAAACTTCGGCAACAGCGGATTGGCTATGCTTGTGCCAACGTCAGGCTCGACAAGTAATCCCAAACTTGTGATGCACTCCGCCGATGCTGTTATCGCAAATATGTTAAGCTATTGCAGAGCGATGCAGTTCACCAAGCCGCACAGGGCATATCTGACGCTTGCGTTTAATCATATTTATTGTATATGTGCCCAGATACTTACTCACATATATCGAGGCGACACGCTGGTTCTTAACGGCAAGCCGTTCTTCGTAAAAGATTTTCTTTCTGCCGTGCAAACTCACAAGATAACAATAAGCAGCCTTGTGCCTTATATGGCCGCAATGATAGCCAATACTGAGGATGCCGCCCAATATGATTTGAACAGTCTTGAGATGATGACTGTTTCCGGAGCGAAAACTCCGGCAGCGACTTTGAACAAACTAAAGCAAAAATTTGGGAACATCCGGTTTGTAAGTATGTACGGAATGTCAGAGGCAGGCTCAAGAATATCGCTCACAAGCCCAGGCGATGGGGACTGGCCGGCCGAAAGCGTCGGCAAGCCGATTGATTGTATGAATGTGAGGATTTCTGCCGATAGCGAAATAGAAATCAAAGGCATGGGAATTATGAGGGGATATTATAAGCTGGAAGAGATAACCGCTAAATCATTCAATGATGGTTGGTTCAAAACCGGCGATACAGGCAAAATAGATGAAAATGGTTATCTGTATATCACTGGCAGGAAAAATAATTTGATAAACTCAGGCTCATACAAAATAAACCCGGACGAAGTCGAAGATGTTCTTCTGAGCCATCCAGATGTTGCAGAGGCATCGGTGGTGGGACAAAAACATCAGCTCCTTGAGGAGGTTCCAGTTGCCTTTATTGTCAGAAAAAATGCGGAATTAACAACGGAAAATTTAATACGACACTGCCGGAAAAATCTCAGCCAATACAAAATGCCGTACTGGGTGATTTTTACGGATGCGATACCCAGAAATAACAATCATAAGGTTGATAAAGTCAGGCTAAAAGAAATGGCGGATAAATTATCATGAGATATATTTATTGCCATCCGTTGTTCGAGGAAAGAAAATCGGCGCATCGTTTCTCGTGGCAGATTGAGCGAGTCTTTGCTGAAAATAAAACTTGAACGCTTCGACTACAAATGCACAGGCGAAGAAGCTGGCCAATTCTGTGATGTCAGCATTGAAAGCCTAATTGCTGATATTGGCAGGATTGCCGATAAAGACGAAATCGTTTTGACGGGATTGCGATTAGGTGCAACGCTTGCGTTTATGTATGCGTTAAAAAATCCGGACCGCATTAAAAAAATTATAATGATTTCCCCGATAATTAACGGCACAGATTATGTTGAACATATTTGCCGAAAGCAGAAGCTTAAAAATATCATTACCAGCAACTGCGATATTTCCCCGCAAGGAGAAGGATTTATCAATATTGAAGGCTACAAAACAAGCCGATTATTTCTTGAGCAAGTCAAAAGAATAAATCTGACAAAATACGATTTCGCCCATACCCATAAAAAAACCACTATTTCAGTTTTAAACACAATTAACTCAATGACGAACAATACAGAAGTATATGAATTTGTCGAATCGTTGCAAAAAAATGGCTTTAAGGTAAATTCAAAATCAATCGAATTTCCGCCGATATGGGAACGCATCGGGCTTATGGACTATAAACCGTTAATTGAACCATTGATGGAAATGTACAATGATTGACGCAGGCTATTTCAAATCAAACCGCAATAAGCTTTACTATTGCATGAATCGTCCCGAAAATTCTGCAAGTAAAATGGGAATATTATTTGTTCACGCTGCCGATGGTAACAGACTCGGTCCGCACAGAATGTATGTCGAATTCGCAGATGAATTCAACCGCCTCGGATTTTCCACTTTCCGATTCGACTTGTCAGGCCATGGCGATAGCTTCGGCGATACATCCAATGGTGATACTGAAAAAGATTTGGCTGACTTAAAAAATGCAATATCATTTTTTGTCAAAATGGCACCGGTAGAAAACGTCATCTTTTTTGGAATAAGCCGAGGGGCATATTTATGTTTCAATTCCGCTGCTAAATTCCAATTACCGCTGTCAGGGCTCATCCTTCTTTCACTGCCGGTTTCAAGCGGCAAGACCGCACTGAAGAAAGTTAATCATGCTTTGACGGATTACATAAAGAAAGCCTTCTACCCATATAACATCAGAAGATTATTAACCTGCCGAATAAATTTTCTTCAAGTTTTAAAGACAATCGTAAAACCTATTCTGTCCGGCAGGAGATTCCGGCAGATACAATCCGGCAAGTTAATCAGCAGATGCAATGCTATCCTGATTTACGGCCAGTGCGATCCTATTTGCGAAAATTCATCGCGATATTATAGCCAGCTTCTCGACAAAAACAGAATACCGAACGAACTTCATATTATAGAAAACGCCAACCATAGTTTTTTTCACTACCAATGGAAACAGCAGATACTGGATTTATGCACCGCTTGGCTTAAGAAAGCAAAAAACCAATGAGTGATTGCATCCATAAAATACAAACTGCTTGCAAGACGTGGTCAACGGCATCGAAAATTTCGCGATATTCCAAATGCCGGCAGACGATAAAGACAGTTCAAGCCCGGAAGTTGCAAACCATAATCAAGTATGCGTATGAAAATATTAAATATTACAGGGAGCTTTTTGATGAAAATAAAATCATGCCGCAATCCATTAAAGATGTGAAAGATTTGTCTGCCATACCCTGTCTTACAAAGGATATTCTAAGGCAGCGATTCTGGGATTTTCTGCCAAGCCAACTCCAGCGATGCAAAGTCAGCCGAACCTCCGGCTCAACCGGTATGCCGATGTGCATTTTAGCTGACGAAAATTCACGAATAAATAATTCCGCCGCTGTTATACGATACCGAAAAATATATGGCATCAAGTTTTTCTCAGGCGAGATACTCACCCCGCTTAAAACACCAGATACGCCCGACAAAACCCCATACTGGACATTTCTTCAGGGACTTCACAAAACATATTATGTCAATCCATATCATTACAGCAACTTCGGCGAACAGATTTTGAAACAATTGAAAAAACCAGCAATCATCGGAATAACGCCCGCGATAAAGGCCCTTGCGCTAAGTATCAAAGACAATATTCTGCCTCCGATAGACGCATCAATTGTGATAACCACTGGCCAGTCGTATGATGCGGCAACCGGAAAACTGCTTGAAAATATTTTCGATGCTCCTGTTGCTGATGTTTATGCCAGTAATGAAGCGGGCGATGTTGCCTGGCAGTGTCCGCGCAGCGGCTGCTATCACATCAACGACGAAAACGTGATTGTCGAAATAGAAAATCCCGATGAGCATTCTTTCGGCGAAGTGGTAATCACAAATTTGAACCGATTCTCAATGCCTTTTATAAGATACAAGAATGGCGACCTGGCAAAAAAAAGTGATGTACCGTGTCAGTGCGGCATAAAATTATCCATGCTTGCCGAAATTGCAGGCAGAACAGGCGATAATATATTATTGCCCGATGGCCGGACGATTTACTGGCATCATATAAAATCCGTATTTACACATCAGCAGTTGCGGCAGTTCCAGCTCATTCAGCATGCGGATTTATCGCTCGAGTTGAAAGTGGTAATCTACAGCGGCGCTGATTTAAAACAGATGGAAAAAATATTCCGACTCAGGCTAGGAAAAATTATCAAAAATGTGGTGAGCTTTAAAATTACAGAGACAACCAATATTGCACCTTGCCCAAGCGGAAAAACTAAATTGGTTGTGCGAAGCTCCAATTAAATTTTTGGAAATCCTCTTTCCGCCAATTCTCTGCGTACCTGTTGCGGATTTTCAAACACGACAGCCTGCATACCTGCATCGATCGCCCCTTTAACATTAGCCGCTAGGTCATCGAAAAATATACAATTTTCAATCGCAGCGCCGGTATTTTCAGCGGCTTTAACATATATCTCTTTAGCGGGCTTGGTAATCCCGACTTCAAAACTTATCGTAGGCTTTTTAAAATATTTCATCTCTGGATAATTATTCTTTATAAATCCCCAATGCAACGCATCCGCATCAGAGAGCAAACCAAGCTTAACCTGCCCAGAAAGTTCCGCTATAAGCTGAGCCATTCCTGGATTGGGACTGAAACCGCCACACCAAACATTCATGAATTCATCGTAATTCAAATGCAAACCGAACCTGTCGGAAAGTTTTTCATGCAATTGTTCGGGTGTTATCTTGCCCTGCATTGCCTGACGATACATATCATCATTGACCAGTTTGCGCATTGTATCTTCATCAGAACATGGAGCGTTCTGCGCGAAATATTTGAATATCCCGCCTTTTAGATCGATATTGACAATAACTCTTCCAAGGTCGAATATAACCGCCTCGATTTTTTGTCTTTTCATCAAACTTATCCTAAAATTTCTTTCTCAGTCTGCCGGTGGGTACGTTCATCAGCTTTCGATATTTTGCCACCGTTCGCCGTGCTATTGCCCCAAGCCCCAACTGTTCAAGTTTGTCGCGTATTTCGTCATCATTCAGCGGATTGGATTTATCTTCGCCATCGATTATCTCCTGCATCTTGGCACGAATTGCATCCCAGCTGTGAGATTCTCCGTCTTCGCTGTCCACTCCGCCGCTGAAAAAACTCCTGAGCGACAAAACTCCCTGCGGACACTGCATATATTTCCCTGCCACCGCGCGCGACACTGTCGCAACATGAACGCCCACTTCATCAGCAATGATCGCCATCGGCAGCGGCTTTAAGAACAATTGACCTTTGTCGAAAAATTCCACCTGATGATTTACGATTGAACGTGCAACTTTCAAAAGGGTATTTTTTCGCTGTTCTATTGCCTCCATAAGCCATTGAGCGCTGCGAATGTTCTGCTGAAGAAATTGCCTGGTGGCAGTGTCAACGCTTCGGTCTTTGGACATATCGCCATACATTTGATTGACTCTCAGCGATGGAAGCCTGTCATCGGCGAGCCTGACAACATAGCCGTTTTCGTCATGCTCAACGATAACATCTGCGCTTACCGGATGGTTTTCGTACCTTCCGATTTGCAACCCTGGCGAAGTATCAAGCCTGCTGAGCCGTTTAACAACCTTATTTATCCGTTCAACCGATACGCCCATTTTCCGTGCGATTTCAGGAAGGCGATTTTCCATTAGCTCATTTGTAAAATTTTTCACCAGCTCTATCTCAAAGGCATAATCGCCCCCAAGCTGTTTTAGCTGAATCAGCATACATTCTTTAATATCTCTTGCCCCGACCCCCGCAGGATCAAGCGTCTGCACAAGCTCCAGTGCCTTGTGTAGATGTTCGATTCCGAAATCATTACGGTCTTTATTGTAAAGCTGTTCGAGACGGACGCTTAGATAACCTTTGTTGTCGATAAAATCTATTATCATCTCGCCAGCGGCTTTGACTTTTTCGTCAGCTTCGACGAGCCGCCACTGCTCAAGCAGATGGTCATTCAGTGAGCAAAGATACGCAGCGGTATTGTTTAATGCCTCAAGTTTTTTGTCTGGTTCGCCGGAATCACGTGCGGGCCTGTATGAACCGCCGCGATCCATATAATCCTGATAATCGTAATGGATTTCCTCGAGCCTTGCGAAACCTTCAGCCTTGTCGTTATCCTCGTTGACAACAAGGGCACGTTCGCCATCAGGGGAATCTTCATGCGTTTCATTCCGGTCTGATTTACCCATCGCTGGCTCGGCAATTTCAAGCACCGGATTGGAATTAAGCTCTGCCTCGATTTTTTCCTCAAGCGCTACCAGCGGAAGCTGCAGTATCTCCATCGATTGTATCATCTTTGGAGCCAGCTTGAGTTTTTGCTCAAGCCTCATCTGTCCCGATAACTGCATTTTCATCGAAAATAGCCTTTGGTAATTACTCACAAACAGAACATTAAATCTGTAACATCAGCACAGAAAAGGACTTGTCTGCTTTAGCAAATCCCGTTCCATACTGAGAAGTATTTTACCATAAAATAAGATAAAAAGCCACCCCCAAGTTTAAAAAAGCTGTTTTTGTAACTCAAATTGAATGAAACTACTTGTCATACCCGCGCAGGCGGGTATCCAGATTATAGAAGCCGAGCAGCGGAAGCTGCCGGATGGGATTATGATAGAAGCGTGGAGCGCAAGCGACACGATAGTTAAGGGCCTGGTTTTGGCCCACCTATTCCGTTACTCCATCTCCGCAATCTTCTTTAATGCGGCCTTATATTTCTCATTTCCAAGCCGTGAAACAATATCCCTACCCGGATACATCACCTTGAATTGTTCACGGAAACCGTCTTCCAGTTCCACTGCTTTTTTGTAGTGTTCCAGTGCAATTGATTTTTCGCCAAGGCTTTCCGCAATTTCTGCAATTGCAAAATGCAGTTTGTCGCTGCCGGGATAAAAACTGACCGCTTTTTGAGCATTCACGAGCGCCTTATCGAGCCAGCTTTTATTTTTCGACACCTTCGCAAGTTCTGCACAAACCAGCGAAAGATTTTCATAATTTTTAAAATCCTCCTTATCTCTGGCGATAGCCTCCGCAAAACCAGCCTCCGAAATCATAAGCATTGCCTCATCGTTTTCCGACAAGCTGGCGGAATATTTAAAAAGTCTTCCTTTAGCTGAGCAGGGCATCGGGTCAAATCTATCTGCTAAGGATGCTTTTTCAAGAAGCGCATTGATAAGTTGCATTGTATTTTGAAAGTGAAGTTTTTTCTGGCCTGCCCACAAGTCAATCTCAGGCCTGAAAATAGCCTCAAATTTTTTCGTTGCATCATCAACAAGCACAGCGGTTTTTACTGGGGCAGCATAACCGTACTTTATGAACCCTCCTGCAAAAAACACAACTAAAGCACATACCGCATATCTGGCAGATTTCGGCAAGACAAAAGACTTGGTGCTGAATCCGTTTTCGAGCTTATTGTTTGCGACCATAACTGCTATTATAGCCCAGAAAGCCATCCATACGCCAGGCTCGAAAATCGCGAAATCAATCAGATTATGAATCATAAATCCGATTATTGCACAAAT
>CAMDDF010000099.1 GCA_945890885.1 Candidatus Kuenenia stuttgartensis
ATTTATGTCATGGATTTGTGATGTAGCGCTCGATAGATACATACCGCCGCCGTCGCCAGCCGCCTGGTTTCCGATGATGTTGCAGTCTCGAACAATAGATGTTCCCGGATCGATATATAATCCGCCGCCATCGTCGGTTGCGATGTTCGACACGATATTACAATTGTAAATATTCGGGTCGGAACCTCCGGTGATTAAAATGCCCGCACCTTTATCGGATTCATTACTGATAATATTGCAATCGTATATCTTGCCGGCGGAATTGCTCGTCATAAGGATACCGCCGCCGAGATTTACAGCGATGTTGTTATTGATGTTGCAAAGAGAAATATCCGGCAAAGAATTGGCACAATAAATGCCTGCACCGTCGACATAGCTGTTATTGTCGCTGTTGTTATAGGTTATATCAGTGCTGGTAATTATGACACCATTTGAATCATTAAGTAATATGCCTGGATTCTCATTCCATGTAATTATACAATCCGTTATCGTAGGAGTGGCGATGTTTACATCCACACCGGCATTTGTGCTGTCGCATACCGTGAATCCCTGTAATGCCGCACTGGTTGTTTCGGAATTGGTGAATGTAACGGTTGAATTACCGCCTAGAAATAGTGTCGAGATAAACGTATCCGACTTATATGTGGTGGCAGTGATATTATTTACATCACCGCTTCGCAGCGTAATATTTTTCCCATTGAAATCTACTGCCTCAAAGTACCAGTAATTGCTGTCTGCAATAACTGTATCTCCGCTGACTGTACTGGCATGATTGATTGCATCCATAATTTCAGGATAACTGCCCCTAAGGACGCTAGCTGGGCTATAGACGTTGACTCTGTTCGTACCGGCATTAATCGCCTTTACGCTGTTTGCCGCTCGCAAAGTTTTGTACAGGTTTAACCTTCCCTCGGATACGCACATTCCAGCCAGCGATGGAATCCTGTCAACATTCAGCGGATGCGTAATCATAGCCTTGGCATCTGCAGCACTAATATTCGGGTCAAGTGCAAACATCAAAGCCACAGCACCTGCAACATGCGGAGCTGCCATAGATGTACCTTCATAATAGGCATAGGAACCAGTCTCATCTTCGCCAGGTATGGTGCTCAAGATACCGCTCACCAAATTTGCATCACCGCCAGTCTCACCGCCAGGCGCTGCAATATCAACCGTTGTTGCGCCATAATTGGAATAATATGCAACATTATCACTATCGTTCGTTGCCATAACGGAAATTACATTCGGAAGATTATAACTTGAAGGATAGACAGGTCTCCCATCATTGTTATTTGGTGTACTGCTGTTGTTAAGGTAATTGTTTCCCGCAGCTGCTACAAAAACAACATTGTGGTTGTTTGCATTTGATATTGCATTATAAAACAGTGTATCATAAGAACCGAAGCCCAGTGATGCGTTAATCACATTGGCACCTTTGTTTATCGCATAGGTGATACCTAGTACGATATTTGATGTCAAAGCTGTTTCGGAATCTAGTTCATCATCCGAAAAAACCTTTACTGCCATCAGGCTCACTTTTTGGCATACGCCGGTAATACCGTTGCTGTCATTACCGACCGCACCGATAATACCCGCAACGTGTGTGCCGTGTCCTCCAAGCTCGCCTGGTTTGGGGTCGCCATCTTCGTCATAAGCATTCCCTATTGCACCTGCAAAATCCCATCCATATCGTCCGTCAGTTCCATCTCCGTTAGGGTCAGAATTGGGGTCATGCCACATATTTGCCGCTAAGTCAGGATGGTCCCACTGTATGCCGTCATCAAGAACCGCTACGACAACATTTGCATCGCCTGTCGTGTAACCCCATCCCTCTGGTGCATTGATATCTGCTCCGGGTAAACCGCCCGTCTGACCAGTATTGTTCAATGCCCACTGATGCAGACCAAAACGTCGGTCGTTAGCTGTTCCAATCGGGGTAGTTGCACAAAGTTTATATTTAAAGTTCGGCTGAGCATAGACCACATTGTTCGACCTTGCGAACCGTGCGATGGTAAGTTCCACATCCTCTGAAACCGGCATGGAAATTCTGCTCAGGCCTTTTTTGACCTCGTCAATTTCCTGCATCACCTTTGCCTGTGGTACGATGATGTCTGAAATGACATTTTTTACATACTTGTCGGTTACGGGCCCGCGGATGTAGTTGCGGACAGTAGAACCAGGGCCGATGTTCTTAAATTCTACAAGAACTTCGCCTTCCTGATAAATGTCCTGCTTACCCCAAGCCGTCCCAACTAAAGATAAAACACAAATAAGTCCGAGAAATAATTTCCTGCCCATCTTTAAACTCCTGATAACTCACATAATGTACAATACCGATAGTTTATCGCTGTTGAAAAACCAGCTATCCCGACCCCGTCGGGATTCCGAAATTTTAATATTTAATCTTTGATTTTTCATATGTTTGTTGCCCCCTTTTCCGGGTCAAACACAAGTTCGAAATTATCCTGTATCAAACCTAATAATGCAAGAAAAATATTTATTATCGGGCATATCTACATTTAATGGATTTGGTTAATCCGATTATCAACAAAAAACAAAACATATTGCCCTGATTTGCTTTTAATGTTAAAATTCTCCTGTTTATACAATTAGGCGATAAATTTTTACGGGAATCGTATGGAAAATAAAGTGGATTTCATTACTCTCAAAAATGGCCTCACTGTAATCGCTGAGCAGATGCCCAACGTCAACAGCATTGCCTTTGACTTTAGAATACCCGTCGGTGCTGCGATGATAGACGATAAATATGCCGGTGCTGCCTCAGTTATTTCTGATTGGCTTTTTAGAGGTACGCAAAGCCTTACCAGCAGGGAACTTATCGAAAAATTCGATTACCTAGGAATCCACCATTCAGGCAGTGCAAACACATCCTGCATCAATCTCAGTGCCGTCCTTGAATCCGGAAATTTCGCATCGGCACTTGAGTTGCTGGCTCAGGTAATGCTTACCCCGCGATTCGATCAAGACCAATTCGACCTCAGCAAGGAAACATCCATACAGGAAATCGTCTCGCTTGACGATGACCCTCGCCAGAAAGTAATGCTCAGGTTAAAGGAGCAATTTTATCCTAAACCATTTTCCAATAATCCAATGGGAACTATCGAGACACTTAAAGACCTTGAAGCCAGCCAAGCCGCTGACATTTACAAAAAAAATCTCGATTTATCACGAACTATAATTTCGATAGCGGGCAAATATGATTTATCAGCACTGAAAACGCAGATAGATTCCCTTTTTTCAGGCGACTACGCCAACCACAAACCCGACATTATCCCCTCCAGCTCAGGGGCAAAATACACACACGAGCATCACGAAGGCTCCCAGCTTCATATAGGCCTGATTACCCCGACAGTGCAAATTTCCAACCCTGACTATTACAATGCAGTTGCTGCCGCGACAATTCTCGGCGGCGGCATGAGTTCAAGATTGTTCACCGAAGTACGCGAAAAAAGGGGACTATGCTATTCAGTCGGGTCAAAATACCAGACACTGAAAGATTACGCCGGAATCGCCTGTTATGCGGGAACCACGCCGGACAAGGCACAGGAAACTCTTGATGTGATAGTGAACGAATTTTCCGGCATCGCCAAGGGAATATCGCAGGATGAACTTGACCGTGCCAAAGTCGGACTGAAAAGCTCACTCATTATGAGCAGCGAATCAAGCTCTGCAAGGTCTTCCAATCTCGGCTCCGATTTTTACCTGCTTGGCAAAATCCGCTCACTCGATGAAATCAAACAGAAAATCGAGTCGCTAACCACAAAGTCGGTGATTGATTTTATTCAGAATAATCCGCTGAATGATTTCACTATATTTACAATCGGGCCGAAAAAGATAACCCCGCCATCTAACAATTAATTTTTCAGAGGAAAAATGGAATTCAAACATAAAACATTGAACAATGGCCTGACAATAATCGCCGAAAAAAATAAATACGCTCAGTCTGCTGCTGTGGGTTTTTTCGTCAAAACAGGCTCAAGGGATGAAAATACGGCCATCAGCGGGGTAAGCCACTTTCTCGAACACATGATGTTCAAGGGAACAGACAAGCTTTCCTGCTTTGATGTAAATGAAACATTCGACAGAACCGGCGCAAAATTTAACGCATTCACAAGCGAGGAAAACACCGTTTACTATGCAGCGGTTTTGCCCGAATATCTTGAGCAGGTAACTGACCTGTGGGCGCAGCTAATGCGGCCTGCTTTGCGGGATGACGATTTCACTATGGAAAAAAACGTCATCAAGGAAGAAATCGCGATGTACAAGGACATGCCGCAGTTCGAGGTTCTTGACCACGCACGAAATCTCCATTTCGGCCAGCATCCCTGCGGCTTCAGCGTTCTCGGCACAAACCAAAGCATTGACGACCTGACCGCCGAACAGATGCGAACATATTTCAAAAGCAGATACGCGCCGAATAATATTACCGTCGCATTGTCCGGCAATTTCGATTTCGATAAAATCACCAGCCTCATAGAATCGAAAGCATCGCTATGGACAACCCAGCCTGCGCCGCGAAAACTCGAATACTTTGCAGGCACATTCAAAAGGGAAAAAATCCACAAGGCCAATCTTGTCTGCGAGCATATTTGCCTGGTATCTCCATCGGTTTCTATGCAGGACAAAGACAGGTATGCCGCTTCGCTGCTTGCCAACATCGTTGGCGACGACAGCGGCTCGCGATTTTTCTGGGAGCTGGTTGATAGTGCTTTGGCAGAGGAAGCATCAATGCAGTGCGACGCGATGGATGGCGTTGGAACCAATTTTACATACATACAGACAAGCCCGGAAAAAGCTGAACAGGTAACGGAAATCGTTGATAAAATCTTTACGAAAATAAGCATTGAAGGCATTACGGAAAATGAACTTGTCGCTGCGAAAAACAAAATGCTCAGTGCAATTACAATTAAAAATGAAGTGCCTATGGGCAGGCTGGTTGAACTTGGCATTAACTGGGTTTATTTGCAAAGGTATGTTGATATAGATGAAACTGTCCGGCAGATAAAATCCGTAACGGTTAAGCAGGTTAACGATTTGATTGCAAAATATAAATTGACCGATTACACCAGCGTTGTACTAACACCGAAAGAATAATTGCTCGTGGCGCAAGCGACACGATAAAAACAAAACCTGAATTATGAAGTCCTAATTTTGAATCAAGCTTGAAATGAGCAATTCCGAAATTCTGTATTCGACCATTGTTTCATCATTCGGGTTTCCTAATTCCTCATTTTCCTTAACCCCTTATTTCGGCGCAAAAAAAATGGCGAGGGGACGGTACCGGCTGGGGGGGGAACCGGTGGACCATGCTTCCTCGCCGAGGTCTATAGTAAGCCGATAAACGGCTTTGACTTCAACGAATATCAATTTACAGTATTTTCTCCAAAAAGTCAAGACTTAACGTAAAAAAATTTCTAAACCAACCTCTCTGGTGTAAGATTATGTAAAATAAGGGCTTATGGTGGGCCTGTAATTCCAGTTTGCAAGTTTTTTTGTGATTTTTGTTTTTTGTTCTGTTTTGCCGGCACTGTTCCGCTGCGATTTCGTTAAAAATTGGCTATCTTTAGCTTAATACTTGAAGATTTCTTTTTTTCTGTTAAGTTATTATTGTAGTTATATAGATATTTTTTTTCGGAGCAGAATCAGATGACCAAAAGCAGGGATGCCAGCGTAGTCGACAAAATAAAGGAAACCGCAGGCACGATACACCAAAAGATACTCAAAAGCCAGAAGCCCTCAATGAGCACGCCCATTCGCGCGCTGTCAAATGTAAAGTACGTCCCGCTAAAAGACGGCGCTGGCCATTTCAGGATTCTCGGCAAAAATAAAGTCCGCACTCTCACCGTCAGCACCGTCAAGACCTTTGCCCAGTCGCTAAAGATGATGGCACTGTCGAAAGTACTTATTGAAACTGACGATATGGCCACCAAAAGAGAGGCTTACTATATTTCCAAAAACTGGGGCAAAGCAGGCTTTGATGAGCAGACCGAGTCTGATACGGTTATGGACGACGTTGAAGCAATGTTCGGCGTAAACCGTGAACAGCTCAAGTTTATACCCGAAGAAAAGGGCGGCGAAATTGCAGGCAAGCTGATCGTTATCGACAAAGATGCCGAAGGAAAGAAATTACGAATTGACTGCACAAAATTCGGTTCCGGTGCATACTCGATACCGATTGATGTTGAAGGGCTTGATTTTCACAGCGATGCAAAATATATTCTGGCAATCGAAACCGCAGGTATGTTTCAGCGGCTGGTCAAATACAACTACTGGGAAAAGAACAGTTGTATCCTTGTGAGCATGGGAGGCGTTCCAACCCGTGCGTGCAGAAGATTTATTCGCCGGCTCAGCGATAAGCTCGACATTCCGGTTTACGCATTTGTCGATGGCGACCCTTACGGATATTTCAATATCTATCGAACATTAAAGGTTGGCTCCGGCAACGCTGCACACCTTAACGAATATTTCTGTGTACCAAGAGCAAAATTTCTCGGCGTAACCCCGCAGGACATTATAGATTATAAACTGCCGACGCATCCGCTCAAAGATGTTGACATAAAACGAGCAAAGGATGCTCTTAAAAATGACCCATTCGTAAAGCATCACAAGCTTTGGCAGGAAAGCATAAACCAGATGCTCAATCTCGGTGCTCGTGTGGAACAGCAGGCTTTTGCCAAACACGGACTGGATTTCGTCGTAAACGAATATCTTCCGCAAAAACTAAAAAGAGTAGATAAATTTCTTCCGTAAAAATTATGAGTATTATTGCTGACAAATTACAACAGGTTAATCAAAATATTGAGAAAGCTTGCCGAAGAGCAGGGCGTGAGACGAACTCTGTTTCGTTGGTAGTTGTTACCAAAACCGCAACGCCCGAGCAGATTCATCAGGTCGTCGAACTTGGATATACCGAGCTTGGCGAAAATCGCATTCAGCAGCTAAAACCCCTTGCAACTGAGATTGACGAATATCTTGCTGCGGAAACGCCTTCGCTCCCTAAGAAGGTCAACTGGCACATGATAGGCCATCTTCAGAGGAATAAGGTTAAGCAGGTGCTTCCGATAATCAGGCTGATCCATTCTGTCGATACTCTCCGTCTGGCTGAGGAAATCGCCGACAACTCGAAAAAACTTGATATAACGACCCAGGTGCTTTTGCAGGTCAATTGTTCGCAGGAGCATCAAAAACATGGCGTGCCTGTCGGTGCCGCGATTCACCTTGCCGAGCAGATGTGTTCGATGCCGAACATGAAACTTCTGGGCCTGATGACAATGGCTCCCTTTACCGAGGATCTGTCCGAGATTAGAAAAGCATTCGTGAGAGCGCGTGAAATTTTTGAGGAAATCAAAAAGGAACGTTTTGCCGGCAAAGATTTCCAGCACCTTAGTATGGGGATGAGTAGCGACTATCAAATAGCGATAGAAGAAGGCAGCACAATACTACGAATCGGCTCCGCAATTTTCAATTGATACAGGTATTATACCATTTATAATAAATAACTGCGCTCAATGTATGTGCAATGGCAAATCGAACGGAGCATAGCAGGTTCAAGGCAAACTTGCTGCCAGGCATCAACTGCTGCGATTCTCAGGGCATCATAATCGGCATAAATTCTATTTGACCAA
>CAMDDF010000100.1 GCA_945890885.1 Candidatus Kuenenia stuttgartensis
AAATTAAATTACGACAAAAATCAACTTGACTTTTGGCATAGGATTTAGTTGAATAGCGAGTCTTGTAGCGACGGGGACGTAGCTCAATTGGTTAGAGCATCGGACTGTCGATCCGAAGGTTGAGGGTTCGAGCCCCTTCGTCCTCGCTACTTAACTTGAAGGCTGGCAAGCATTTACGCTTGTCGGCCTTTTTCGTTTGAGGCCTCCGAATCACTACTGCAACAGATTTGCAACAAACTCTGGCTCACTGTTTGCGCCGTTGCGATACGTGCACGATCAACTAAGTCATCGGCCACAGCCAAGTAAAACTTATGAGTTGTCACAAAATTTGCATGACCTGCAAGGTTCATCACGTCGTGCTCTGACATACCATTGGCAAACAGATTGCTCAAAGCTGTACGCCGTAGGTCATGAAACTGGCCTTTACGAACTCCAGCACTAGCCAGTATCAGCTTGAATTGCCGAGTAAAATTATTAATGACCTTGATGCGTGCACTGCTGAACGACCATTTACCTTGCTTTCTCAACCACTGAATATGGTCATACCTGCTTGGCGGAACAAAAACATAGGGATAGCCTTCTGGTGCCTTGGTCTGGAAATCAGCCAAAAGCTGAACCAAACCATCTGTCAATGGTAGCGTTCTTGCATCCGCATCTTTTATCAGCCATACCCATGTCTTCTCGGTTTCCATTTTGGGCGATACGTCAATCGTCTTAGCGGCGAAATCTATATCGCTCCAAACCAGATTCAATAGTTCACTCTTCCGCATACCAGTTGCCATCGCTAAAATTATCAGCAAATCCCACCGTAATACATTCTCGCCCTGCCATTGCCGTGCGATGTACAGAACACGCTCACATTCCGCTACAGTGTATGTCCGCACCTTCTTGCGAGACGATTTGGGCTGCCGGATACGAACCAGAGAATTTGTATCGAGTTGCCCTCTATCCACAGCCAACTGAAACATCCTTTTCAGTGCCCGCAGTTTTTTGGCCACGGTCGCTGGGCTGTTTTGGGCATCGAAGCACGCCTGCATGAACTTTTCGCCGTGCTTTTGCTGCACGGTCTTGAAATCGATGTTGCCGATAACCGAAATGAAATTTTTCATTGCGGATTCGTAATCAATCATAGTGCTCTCTCTAATTTGATTTCCAGTTCTTTTCAGGCAATCATTCATAAATTCACTGAGTTTCATTGAATCCGGTGCCACAGCTCCCATACGCAAATCACGTTCAAACTGGGATCGCTGACGTTCTGCCTTTTTAGAATCAGCATGCTCTAGCGATTTCTGCCTGCGTCGGCCCTGCTCATCAGTATAGAGCAGGTAATATGTAAATCCTTTGCCATCGTAAGATGGCCTTTTCCAGAGCGTTACCAGATCTTTCATTTAAAACCTCCTTTCCGATGCTGGTTCGACTCGGATTAACCCAAGCCGAATTATACCGCATGAAAAGCCGTAGCGCAATATCATTATTTGCTATTAGTTGTTTTTTCTTTAATCCAATCTGATATTGCCTGCCGTGGATAAAGTGGTTTGCCACATATATGTATCCTAGGCAAGCCATGCATGCGTTTGAGATTTTCAATAACATTATGGTAGTTTCCCGAATTGCTTACCTCAGGAATCCGTAAAAAGCGTATAACCTCGTCCTCGGTCATCAGTTCCGGACAAAGCACAAAGCCACCATTGCCATCTGGTAATGCTGCGATGACAGATGTAAAATCAGTTTTTTCATCTCCAATTGAAACTATCTTCATATTGTCGCCTTCAGAACGGTATACCGAGCAGTTGAAAATTTTCGGCTGTAATGCGGTACTTGCTCCGCTTGGAACCATCCTTTGCAGTCCATGAATCAAAAGTAATCCTCCCCTCTACAAAAAGGGGATTGCCTTTTTTGCAAAATTTATTGAGATTTTCAGCAGATTTACCAAATGCCTTGCAACCGATAAAACACACTTTCATAGTAATTACTAAATCAGTTCAGTGCCCCGCCAGCAAGATCACCAAGATTGCGACGAAATGGATGCACTGATGGTGATGTCTCCTCGCTCTCGCACGACGGATCCTCGTAATCCAGAAAAGCTTCAAATGCTTTTTGAGGCGAAGTATTGCCGAAGAGTACCTCTGCAATGAGTGGAAACCATCTATCGGCCAATATCCAGTTTGCAAACAGTAAGTGTTCAATAATTTCATGATGAGCCGGAGCTTTGCCAAAAATGATACTGGTCTTGTAGCATATAGTGCCGGTTTCAATGTGCAACTTGAAATTACCTACACAGGTAGCTTCATTGATCCTTACCACAAGCTCAACTATTTTAGCCATTATGTTTTTCGGCACCATCAAAGGCACATGCGTAGTTACGCTCACTGCGCCGTATTTTTCATCAATCTCGATACCACCCACAAACATGCTGTTTTTGCCCGACAACATGAACTTAAACCCTATCCGATCGGACAACTGCTTCACATGAATGTCATTCTGGTCACAAACATACTTTACAACTTCCATTAATGTATTCATTGGTCACTACCTCCGTCTTTAAAAGTAATATTTTCGTCAATACACGTTTTTTGGAAAAGTCTTTACTGCAACCAGACTACGCCACCGTCATCCTGTTTGATTTCTTCGAGATCATGCTTTTCAAGACCTTTGGGATAGAGCAGAAACTTCAGCTTTTTTATATCTGAGTGAGTTCTTACACTACGCTGCAAATTCTTGATCAAGTTTGTGACGTACTCTGACCAGACTGCTCTGACGCGAATAGATGCAATTGCAGCTGATTCCGCATTAAACCCGCCATCTTTCAATGCCTGCTGTGTCAATATAAGGCCGCGGCCTCGTGGATTTACCGCCTCGGCAAAAATCTCCTCAGAGCCAAATTCTGTCGCAATCTTAATAAGCTCATCGATCTGATTCGGCGAATCTGCGATACCAGGCAGCAACGGGCAAAGCATTCCATAGGTGCGAAGTCCTCTAGTACGGGCATCTCTCAAAGCGGCAATGCGATCTGGTATGGATGATGCGTATGGCTCAATAACTGACATAACATCTCTCTTGTCCGGTGTAGCAGTTATGCTCAAACCAACCAAAACCCTGCCTCTGTATTTTTCAATCAGATCAAAATCTTTAGCTAATATTGCGTTTTTAGTCAGTATCCTCACTGTCCAGCCAGGCTCTGACAATATGGCTTCGAGACACTTACGGCCAAGGTTAAACTGCTGGGCTTCCGGCGACCATGCATCCACAATGGTACAAAGCTGCACCAGACCCCTCTTTCTTATATAGTGTGCGTCATGGGCGACACGCTCAGGTGTGGTCGGATCAACTATTGAATAGGTATTATCAAATGGCGACACACCTAATTCTTTGAAAGCCCCATGCGCCCTAATCATTGCCGCCGTGCTGCAATAAGTGCAGCCATGCCCGCATTTAAGGCCGATATTGACCGCATGGGACGCCAGACCTTTTTTTGCAAACTCTCTGCTTGGCTTAATACCGGTCTTCATTTTATATGTGTACATTTTCATGGTAACTGTTTCTCCTTAGTAATTTTGTCACTGTCATGAGACTTACGCATAAAAGAGTTTTCCACCGAAAATAAGTTGTGCCAAAGCTTCTGGATAAAGGCTCGTATATGGACGTTTTTCAAACATCCTATATGCAGTATTTTGTGCAGAAACATAAACAGCAATATCCCCAGTATTGAAATCGCCAGAGCCGCGTAGGGAATCAGAATAAACAAAAAATCATGCTTTTTACCATCTGTGTGTTTTTGCGAAAGCGGTGCCACAAGTACCTCATGCAACGCAACAATACACAGTGCCGTAATCACTAATGCCGTAACTACAGGACTTTCCCTAAACAGCGGCATACACTTAACGGTCTTGAGGATAGCGATAAACAGAATAACAAACAGTATCACACCAACTACCAGTAACATTTCATCGTTCATAACATGGTCTCCTTTTATTTTTTTTATATTTCTTTGAGTTTCGCGTAGAAACACTCTTCTTTTTTGCAATAATTGCTAAAAACGGTACTCCTGCAGCCGGTAAAACCGGGATTCCTGCACCCCCAGTCAATTGCCCTGTCAATACTATCAGGATCGCGAATTGGGTTGCGGGCATCGATTTTCAGTATCCGCTCACGTATTTCCTCCGGGTGCATGTTTAAATATGCATAATAACGGCTAAGATGCACATACAGGCTATGACGACTACCATCAGCCAGTGTCGCTTCTTCGATGGCCTTAACGCATGGGGACATACGCCAGCCCTGTTTAAAATCCAAATTCATCTGGCGATGTATCGGCGGTAAGTTTGATTCTTTTTCCAGTACAGAGACAGCCTTTTGATACCAGTCGGCTGCCGCCTGACAAAAAGATGATAGGGCATAACTTTCATCGCCGCAGGATGTCCTGGCATGATTGACAATTTCATCCAAACCTATATCTCGCAGCTCTTCATAGGTCATCGGGATCTTATAGAGATTTTTCTTGCCATTGATTGAACCCGTCAATCGCCAAAGTCTTGCCGGTGTATAAATTCCCGTATCCAGCGATGTTAATCCTGCCTCCACCACCTTATTAGCCATACGTTTACACAGCTCCAGCACATATTTTGATGGTTGCAAACAAAACACTTCACAAGGCACTTCAATATGAAAACCTTTTGACCCGGAATAAAAGACACCTATACTATCTCGCGGTATTTTTGCTTTTTCCTCCAGCATCTGACAGAAACCAAGCGTGTCCGCTCTGCCCTTTTCGAGATTGTCAGGAGCATCTATATCAAAGAACATAATACGCGTAACAAATGCGCAGTCGCGTTTTGGCTCAGCAAACACGCATACAGAGGTAAAAATATCTCTGTTATTAAATCGCATACGCCACTTTTTGATAGCATCGGAGTCGTCGATGCGGAAAAAATGGTTGCGTATCCATTTGCCATTGCATATAGCAGCAAATTCAAGCCATTTATATTCGTTTACCGTACCCATATTCAAAACAATCTCACCATTGCAACAATCACAAATCGCAGTATCGATAAGCCAATCAATCCGACAGCGAGGCAGCCTTGCGGCGTCAATGTATTTGACGTTGCCTGCTTCCACCATCGTTTCACGTGTTCACTAAACCAATCAACCAGTTTGCTTCCCGCACTATCAAACGGCACAAGCCATCCAATCGTCCGCCTGGTCAGCACTATCCTAACGATCAAAAAGAACGTCAAAATATCAATGCCAACACAGACAAGATTAAAACAGATCGCAATTATCACATTTAGGATTCCCATAGTTTTTCCTCCTATGCCGGCCGGATATGACTGGCCAGCGTCTGATATTTTTTAATAAGCTGTTGTTTATCACCTATAAAACTGTATCTGATCGAACCATCAGGATTACGCGATGCGATGGCTTTTAACATTGCTTCATCCACATTTGCTGCTGTTCCACCTATGCCAATACAGTCGATAATGACACCCGAATTCTTAAGGGCTGTAGCTACCGGAAGCGGCGAAGAGTTATGGATATGCTCGCCATCACTAAGAAAAATAATCCTTTTTTGATAGTGATTATTCTCTTTTTGTGATGTACACGGGGCAGTCTCAGTGCCATAAAAAAACTTCGATATGGACCTTGAAATGCTCCTGATTCCGGCAGGTACTACATAACTCCCAGAAAAATACTGCTGTGCAAGCTGCAAGGCCACGGTGAAATTGGTGGCGTTTATGGAAGGAATGCTCTCGATCGCCCTATACAATTGCTCAATGCCGGATTTTAGACAAATCGGCTTTTGAATAAACTGTGCATGGCCGCCAAACACAATGAGACCTACCCGATCGTTGGGATGTGTTTCAAATTTTATCCTGCAAAATTCCTTATTGGCCTCGATGGCACCTTGCTTACGGGAAGGCGGCCAATCAGTAATGTTCATTGATGGCGAGCCATCATTCAGCACCAAAACTTCTTCAACCGTACCATCTTCATTTATATGGCCTGCAACGGTAACGTAATTCATATTATACTCCTTTCTGCAATGGCAGCCGGCGGATACTCAACCGCCGGCCACCCAATAATAAAATCAGGCTGCATTGTCATTTGCAGTATTCCCATTGTTCTTGTAATCGATCTTAAGTTCGCCGGTCTTACCACTGACCGTATCGCGAGCCGTTGCCGTGAGCATGCCGTTGGCATCAAGGTGATACGAAATTTCAATCCTGCCGATAAGGTCTGAGCGAGGCGGCATTCCCCGCAACTCAAAATGTCCCAGGGGCGCACAATCCTCAGCCTTGGCGCCATCATTGCCCTCCAAAACCTTGATATATACGTCAGTCTGATTGGGAACAGTGAGCTTGAACATACTGGTGTAAACCGAAGGTATTGCGGTATTTTTTGCTAAAATTACCGAGCAAATCTCCTGATTTTCTTCGTTTAGCACCAGTACCCCGATAGAGTGAGACAAGATTTCACGCATACAGATATTCAGCGGTGGCAGTGTGTGACCGCCGGGACTATACGCGCGGCCCAGACGGTCACATTCAATTCTGCCTGCGATGACGTTTCCATAGGCGGCGGCATACATTGCTTCACCATTGTGGCCGATTTTTTTACCGCTTACCTTCTCAAGTTCGGTCTTAACCTGCGGAATAGCAGAACCTCCGCCAATTAGCAATATAACATCAATATCCGCCCATTTCAGGGATGCATCATTGAGCGTTTTTTCTGTTGTGGCAACTGACCTTTCAACCAGATCCTTCGTCCATGTGTTGAACTGATCGCGAGTTATGGTCATATTCAAAAGCTTACCATCGCACTGCAATACAATCTGACACTGCTGCTGGACCGACATGGTGATCTTTGCCTGCTCAACCCGCTGGTATAAATCCTGATAAAATACAGGATGCTTTTTAGGGTCTGGAACGAACTTGTACTGAGCCTTGAATGCCTCTAAAATATTTTCACTCATGCGATTGTTGAAATCCTGCCCACCCAGCATCGGATCTCCGTTGGTCATAATAGTTTCAATCAGATTACCCTGTACCTTGAGAATTGAAACATCAAATGTCCCTCCGCCCAGATCAAAGACCAGTACAGTCGCATTGTTCATCTTGTGTATGTCATTGCCTAATGCCGCTGCGGTCGGTTCCTTGGTCAGCAAAAGTGCCTCCATACCAGCCTTGACAGCAGCATCGATTGTCTCCTGTTCCTGGATTTCAGTGTAATTTGCAGGGTGAGAGATAACTACTTTGCTGACCACAATCCCAGTCTTGGCTTCGAGATCTTTCTTGGCATTTTCCAAAAGAATAGCAAGGATGTCTTTAGCCATATAATTACGGCCGTTGATCGACATCAAAATTGTATCTGTCCCCATATGTCGCTTCCAATTGAATACGGCGCGCAATGGATCTGCCAATGCGGCATTGAGTGCCTCGGTCCCGACAATCACCGTGCCATCCGGATTAAAATACACAACTGAATGTGTAAACG
>CAMDDF010000101.1 GCA_945890885.1 Candidatus Kuenenia stuttgartensis
GATATACAGACCGTTGAAGTCAGCGGAATTGTCAGGCCAAGTGATGTTCGTTTTGATAATACTGTAGACAGTAAGCGTGTGGCTAATTTAAGCATTATTACAAAGTATAAAGGAGTTTCGGCTTCTTATAATAAACCCGGCTGGCTTGGTTCTATAATGGATACTCTCTGGCCATTCTAAATTGAAGTTTTTGATTTTTAAAAATTCCCAAATAAAACGGCAGCTGATAATGTGGAGTGCAGCGTATGAAATTTAAATTGGTTTTTATTTTGATTCTGCTTTATGCGGCGGTTGCTGGAAAATGTGAGAGAATCAAAGATATTGCCGATATTTACGGGATTCGGAGCAATAGTCTTGAGGGAATCGGGCTTGTTGTGGGATTGACAGAGACTGGCGATAGTACTATGCCTTCGCGTCGCATGCTTACTAATATTCTTAGGCGTTCCGGACTTGTTTTTGATTCGGACGATCTTAAAAGCGAAAACATTGCGATTGTTGCTGTAAGTGCTGAACTTGGGCCTTTTGCCCGCGAGGGATCTCTTATGGATGTCGAGGTTTCTTCGATTGGTGATGCAGAAAGTCTTAGGGGCGGAACACTTTTGATGACTGAGCTGCTCGGTGCTGATGGTCAGGTATATGCGGTGGCGCGTGGTAATGTTTTTATCGGCGGCTGGGCTGCTTCGGGAAAGAATGCTTCCATAACCAAAAATCATCAGACGGTCGGTAGAATCCCTGACGGGGGAACTGTCGAAGTTTCTGAAATCTCTAATTTTGTTGAAGTTGTTTCCGGCAGCCGATATGTCCGGCTGAATCTGAGAAATAATGATTTTAAAACAGCTGGAAATATCAGTGAGGCAGTAAACGGGCAATATCCGGATACTGCAGTTGTTCTGGATGCGGGGACCATCAGGGTCAAAGTTCCGGATCAAATAAGCCACGAGAATATCACAGGCTTTATTACTGATATTACTCAGCTTGAGGTCAGCGTCGATATGCCTGCGGTGGTGGTGATTAACGAACGTACCGGCACTATCGTAGTTGGCGAAAATGTTGGGATTTCTGAAGTAGCTATTTCGCAGGGAAGCCTGATTATAAAGGTTAAGGAGCAGAAAAATGTTTCTCAGCCTGACACCATGTTTACCAAAGGCGCATCAACCGAAGTCACCGATGAAACTCTTATCGAGGTTCAAGAGCAAAAGGGGTATCTCGTACCGGTTAAAAAGGTTATTACCGTATCAGAGCTTGCTAAGGCGTTAAATGCTATCGGCGCTACGCCGGGAGATTTGATAGCGATATTCAATGCACTGAAAAAAGCAGGGGCGCTTCAGGCAAAGCTTGAGATAATGTAGGAAACCTTATGGATAATTTTAATATAATATCGAATGATCCGAAGCTTCCAGTTTTGCCGCTGGACAGGATGCAGCAAACAAAGAGCGTTGAAAATGCAAAGAAAGAGCAATTTTCGAAAGATTTTGAATCTGTCTTCATCGGGAAGCTGTTGGATGAAATGAAAAACACTATCGGCAGCTGGGGTTTTGAGGACGAAGACGGTGGCTCTGAGCAGATACAAGGAATATTCTGGTCACAGCTTGCTGATAATATCGGCGGTAATGGCGGTTTTGGAATGTGGAAAGATATATATAAGTCGCTGGCGGATCCGGAAAATACATCGGCACAATCGGTAGATAATAAAATATGAAATTAGATTGTATTGAAATAGAAAATAAAGTTGATGAGCTTCTGACCGTACTCGATGCGGACATTTTGCATATCAGTGAAAATATATCGAGGCTTAAACAACTCAGCATTTTTGTTCTCAAGCATGATGATGCCGCACTTGGTAAAATGCTTGAAGAAATTCAATCTTGTTCGGATATTTACAAGAAAAATGAGCAGAGGCGGCTGGCTGTGCAAATGCAGCTTTCGATTATGGTGGGTTGCGGCGATGGACAGATAACGCTATCTAGGTTAGAAAAAGAGTTGCTGGGCCGCCAAAGAGAAAAAGTTGCGGAAAAGAAAAAAATGTTGCAAGAGTTGGTTGGTGATCTGAAAAAGGTTCATTTGAGTACGACGATGCTTCTTTCAGAGTCGGCAAGGTTCAATAGTATTCTTTTGAAAGGCATTTTTAATTTTGTAGGTTCCGGAATAACTACATATAGCCCAAAAGGTACAGCAGAGCGTCAAAGCGGTACTGCTTTTATGAATGTGCGGTTTTAATAAATTAACACTTGAATGGATGTAAAATATGGCGGATTATAGTATAGGTCTTAGTGGTCTTGATGCTGCCCAGAAAGCGCTGGATGTAATCGGCAATAACATTGCCAATGCTGCTACCGCGGGTTATCATCGTCAGAGCATTGAGCTTAGTCCGGCATTTTCACTGCAACGAGGTTCTACGCTGCTGGGTGGAGGTGTAGATATTAAGGGGGTTACAAGGTCGCTCGATAGTCTTTTGGAGCAGGAAATTCTTCGTCAGGAATCATCTTTGAGCCAGATTTCCCGCGAGGCTACGACGTTGCAGACGATTGAAAATATATTTGGAGAGCTTTCTTCTGAAGATGGCGGATTGAATACGGCGTTGGATAGCTTTTTCAATTCGCTGCAAAATCTTTCAGCGTATCCTGCAGATGCCGTCTGGCAAAATCAGGTTATTAGTGATGCAGAGGCTTTGACGGGGCAGTTTAGAACGATAGGAAGTTTTCTTGATTCTTTGCAATCGCAAATTAGTCTGGAAGCTGACAGCACTGTTGATTCAATCAATACCCTTGTTGAGCAGATAGCGGATTTCAATTCAAGAATTGAGCAAATTGAAATTGTTGGTGGTCAGGCCAACAGTATGCGCGACCAGCGGGACCTGTGTTTGTCGCAGCTTTCCGAGTTAATCGGTATTCAGACGATCAACAGGGATTATGGGGTGGTCGATGTAGTTGCCAGCGGGATACCGCTGGTGGTTCATTCCTATTGCAATAAATTACAGTCCGGTTTTTCAAGTGATGAAAAGCTGGGTTTTTCGGTTGAAGGGGCAAGCAGCTATATTACATCCGCTCAGGGCGGCAAACTCGGCGGATTGTTATCGCTGAAAAATGAAACTATCGTCGATATTCAAAATGATCTTGATGCTCTGGCTTGTTCGATAATTCAAAATATTAATAAATATCATACTGAAGGTGTCGGGACAGATGGTTCTTTCAGTGAATTGACTGGATGGTCGATGCCTACCGAAAATCTATCGGACATTAATTCTATAACAGATGGCGAAATATATATAAGGGTTACTAATACGAGCACTGGCGTAATAACAAGGCATTCGGTTTCTATTGATGCTGACAGTGATTCGCTGACTGATATTGCGTCATCAATTTCTGGTATTACTGGTTTGTCAGCTTATGCAACATCGTCAAACAGGCTGGTGATTTCGGCCGATGCGAATTATACTTTCGATTTTATACCGGCTGTACTGCCTGAGCCGACTGTTATTAATTTTGATGATGCAACGCCGCCGAGTGTATCAATAGCGGGAATTTATACTGGTGATGTCAATGACAGTCTTGTATTTACCGTGAAAGGTGATGGTGCGGTAGGAAATGGTACACTTGAACTTGAAGTTCGGGATAGCAATGGAGCAGGCAATGTTGTCAAAATTGTCAATATAGGCTCAGGCTATGCTGCGGGCGATGAAATTGATTTAGGTAACGGATTAAAAATATCGCTTAGTGCGGGCAATCTGGCTGAAACTGATGGTGATTCTTTTACTGTCGATGTCTTTGCTGAGACCGATACTTCGGGATTTTTGTCAGCGGTTGGATTGAATACTTTTTTTTCCGGCACTTGTGCTACAGATATGGCGGTTTGTTTGGAAATATCGGGCAATCCGGGGCGTATAGCTGCGGCAATTGGGCCTGATATGACTGATAATAATAACATAATGCGAATGGCTGATGTTCAGAATAAGGCTCTGGACGATTTGGAATCACTTGCATGCGGGGAATTTTATCGTCAGATGGTCAATGGTATTGGCCAGCAGGTCTCGCTTAAAGAAATGAATCAGGATAATGCTGAAGTTATGGTTCTGGAGCTTAATAACAGGCAAAATGGAATCAGTGGCGTTGATATTAACAATGAAGCCGCCCAGCTGCTGGTATTTGAGCAGATGTTTCAGGCTATGGCTAAATATATGAGTACTATAAATAGTTCGATGCAAACGATGATGGAAATTTTATGAGCGGATCACTGAATAATATTTACAATAATGTTAACTTTGCCTTGCATCTTCACTCCAATGCGATATCGATTCTTCAAGAGCAGACTAGCACAGGCTCACGTATCAATCGCGTATCGGATGATCCAACGGATGCTTACAGGGTTTTGGGTCTTAATTCCCAAAAAAGTTCTCTGGCAAATTACATGAGCACCATTGCTGATGTAATGAATATGCAGGAGACAGCCTCGACTGTCCTGGATGATATGTCCACGACATTTGCCGGTACTAAAGTAAGCCTTACCCAGATTTTAAGCGGTACATACGGAGAAGGTGAGGGCGGAGCAAATTCAAGAGAAAGAGTTTCCAGCCAGATAAACGATATTCTGGAACAGATGGTGTCCTCAGCTAATACCAAATATGCCAATCATTATCTTTTTGGCGGAAGCAATACGAGTTCGGCTCCATATGTTATCGAGCGAACCGACGGGCAGATTAGCAGTGTAACGTATCAGGGTGGTTCCCAAAGCCGAGAGATAGAAATGGCTCCTGGAGTTAAATCGGCAGCTTTTTATTCCGGCAGCGATATCTTTGCTGTGGACGATCGCGGAACGCCTGTTTTTTTCGGCGGTACAGGTTCAGCGGTGGGAACGGGAACATCAAATATCAAAGGTAGTGCCTGGCTGACGGTAACCAATGATGGAACTAACTATAAACTTTCTATCGATGATGGTGCAACTGAAATTACGGTTCCTTTAGCAGGCGATATAAGCAATATCGCTGTAACTGACGCAAATGGACAGGTTTTGTATGTCGATGCCACGAACATAAACAGTACCGGCACTGAGATGGTTCAGGTGCCGGGTACTTATGATGTTTTCAGTTCGCTCATCAGTATTCGTGATTTGCTGGAAAACGACAGAGATATTCCTGAGGCAGAGCTTAAAAGCTTAATGGATAAATTGACTGAATCGCTGGACGAGGTTAATAACAATCTTTTGCAAAAGCAGGTTTCCATAGGAGCAAAGATTGGTTTTCTGGATAATCTTAAGAATAATCTTGAGAATATAAAGTTTGATACGGAAGAAGAGGCCACCGTTCTTCAGGAAGCGGATATTGCTCAAATTGCGATAGACCTTTCCCGGCGTGAAGCCTTGTATCAGCTGTCGCTTCAAACGGCAGGAAGACTTATGTCTGTATCTCTTCTGGATTTTATCTGATAGTTATTTTGTTGAGTTTTGAATATACATACCTGCACATTGATTTGTTTGATTTTTTTACAGATTTTGCCCTGAAAGCGGATGAAACGTTCGGAAATACATATCTTTTGAACGGGCATGGAATTTGCGTTATACATATAGAAATTAGGGACTAAGGATTGGACATGAAAAATATTGCATGCGAAAAGTCAGTTGGTTATCAGATAGCATTGGATCTGGCAGAATCTGGGCAGCATAACGAGGCCCTTGTCTATCTTCATGAATATCTTTGCCTGGCTCCCAATGATGCTGAGGCTCTGAATGATGCAGGGGCGATTCTTCATTGCCTTGGGCGTTCTGATGAGGGTATCACTCATCTTTTGAGGGCAAGAGGCTTGCGAAAGGATTCAGCCGAAATCATCTGGAATCTTGCGGAGGCATTTCTGTCTGTAGGCAAGGCAAAAGAAGCTTGTGAGCTTTTTGACGATATGAAGCGGGTTGATATTTTGAATGCGGATATTATTAACAGAACTGCCGATGTGTTTTTGAAAAATAATAATCTTATCGATGCAGCCAGAATGCTGACTCTGTCATTGGAGCTTTGGCCGGGACAGGAAATTCTTGTGCCGATGCTTGAAGTAATCAATCAGAAAATAGGTGAAAATAATTAACTAGGTCTACATCACGGAAGTTGGTTAACTATGGATATTGAGCGAAACATTGTCGGAGAGGATAATTCGGTTGGAAGTTTTGAAGCATTTCGTGATCTTGGAGTTTATTATACCTCGACAGGAGATTATGCTCAGGCTCAACAGTACTATGAAAAGGCGGCGGTGTTGTGGCCGGATGAGTCTGGGCCGTATGTTGGGCTTGGGATGATTTCTCTGCAGAATAATCATCTTGAAGACGCAGAGCTTGCATTTAAAGTTGCCTGCCGGCTTGATCGCAATTGTGCAAAGGCTTATGCGGGCCATGCGATGATAGCGCAGAAAAGAGCTGACTACGAGAAGGCTTTCGAGATGTATCTTAAATGTCTGGAGCTGGATACGGATAATCTGTCTGCTCTTTTGGGGTTGTTTCAGACCTCGTGTCAGATGGGTTCTTTTGCGAGGGTTATATATTATCTTGAGGTTTACCTGACGATGCACCCTGATGATTCATCTGTGATGTTTTCGCTGGCGGCCCTTTATATGAAAGAGGATAATTTCGCAAAATCAAGGGATGTCTTGCTAAATATCATTGAATTGTATCCTGATAATAAGGAAGCGGCCAACCTTTTAGAAGAAGTCGAGCACAATCTGGCACATCTAAAGCCGGCGGGAGTTTAGATTGGACATAAGTGCGCAGGAAAGTATAGATAAGTTGCGGCAGTTGCTGGAAAAGCAGATTGAAGCTGTCCGCAAGGGCGATTTTTCTTGTTTTGATGAATTAGCTGGTCAGTCAGATGCAGCAATGTCTGAAATAGCCCAGATTGATGTGTCGGAAAGACGTAAATTCGCAGGGCAGTTTAAATCTTTAATGGATTTGTATAAAAAGCTGGAATTGATGCTGTCGGCTGCTAAGGACACTGTTGGCAAGCAGATGAACCAGATCGGCCAAAGCAGGAAAACCATGCAGGTATATAAAAACAATGAATAGCTTAAGGTATGGGATTTTCGAAAAAAGGCCTTAAGTTTGGCAAAATATCCTCGAAAATATAGAGGATAGATAGTCCAAATACAGGCAAAGGAATAAGGTATGGGCGAAATACAGTTTACAGGTCTGACGACTGGCATCGATACGGCTTCAATTGTTAAGCAGTTGATGGCCATTAACGGCAGAAGACTTGCCACATACCAGGTAAAACAAAAGGAATATGAGCAGCAGAGTACATTACTCGATGAACTGAAAAGCAAAATCACTGCGCTGCAATCAGCGACGAAGTCGCTTTCCGATTCAAGTACAATGGATGCATACAACGTAAGCACCAGCGATAGCGATAAGTTGTCTCTTGTTGCATCATCGGATGCCAGTGTTGGCTCACATTCTGTCGAAGTAAAACAATTATCGACAACCGAATCATGGATACA
>CAMDDF010000102.1 GCA_945890885.1 Candidatus Kuenenia stuttgartensis
TTCTTTGCCATTTTCTAACCTCAAAAAATGTTGGGTTTTGTTAGAAAAGGATAAGCAGACAGAGCAGAAATGTCAATGAATATTTCTAATGATATTTCTAATTCTTCATTTTTAGGCTAAAAAACCAGTCGGGGCGACAGGACTTGAACCTGCGACCTCATGACCCCCAGTCATGCGCGCTAGCCAAACTGCGCCACGCCCCGAAAAACGCTATTCTAATCTTGACATATCAAACAATAACAACAAATTTGTCGGAAAGAAAATTCTACTGCAACCATTTTACATCTTTTCGAGGACATCCTTGCCGGTTATACCCTCAATTATGCCCAGCGAAGCGGCAGTGTCATTTACTTCGACAACCTGGCCGATGAGCAAATCTTCTACCGTGGTTATTCTGCCTGTCAAACCTTTAATTCTGGCTGCCGGATAGCCGAATTTATCGAATACTTTCACATTGAAAACGCCACAGCCGATCATAGCTTTTTCGGTTTTTGCAAACACGATATTAACCGGGCCAAGCTCTTCGAGATAACCTATCGCGACTTTACCATTATCAAGAATTATTTCTTCGGATTTCACTAATCCTACTTTCTTTCAACAATTCCGATTCTCGGCCCGGCAGGTGTTGCATCATTCCACATTCCGGCCCCTTTGGAATTAGTTATGCCAAAATGCTGTTCTTTTTTGAAATTGTCAGGCTCACCTTTTTGCCAGCTGAAATACTGTACCGGCGCACCAATGATCCAGAACCAGTTCCCTTCGGACTTTTCATCGGTCATGCCTATCCAATACTCAGTTTGGCCGCCAAAGGTCTTCACAAGCCAGTCATTTTCAGCCTGATCATTTATCATCACAAGATTTCCGCCGTGTTCCTGAGCCCACTTCTGAGCAAGCTGCCACGACAGAGGGTGCGGTATAAGACAGTACTCATTGCCGGTTTTGGGGTTCTTTATCCAGTTAATACCCGCATTTTTAATCTGGAACGACATTTCCGCTACAACAGTTTCGATTTTGCGGCTTTGATTTTCCAGCGTAGAAATCTGTCTTGATAGCTGCTGCCGGACCGCTTCTGAATTTTGCAATGCCCTGCCAGCAGTTTCCTTGCCTTCTTCGGCAGATGCACCTATCTGGGTAATCTGGTTCGATGTACCAGCCTTACCGACGATATCCATAATTACATAAACTGTACAAAAAACAGACAGAATAAGAGGTAACATACTAACTACTTTTCCCAACATTCCATTGCCGAATTGCCTTGCCATTGGTATTTATCCTTTCAAAATTTGGAGGCCATTTTACGCAGATTCTACCGGTATTCTAATAATTTTTTTGCCGACTGCAAGCATTTTCATTTCAGATAATTTTGTTTAATTTTTTACAGAGCCTTTTTAGCCGATTTGACTCCTCAAATCCTTTTGACCAGATGGTAAATGCGGTCTTGTTGTGATTGAGCGGAACAGACATATCAACCCATTTCGAGCATTTTTGACCATCTTCGGTGCCTGGAATCGGTGAAAACTCCGCCAGCATTATTTTTACGCCCGATTCGTTGGCTTGGTACATTGATTGTTCGACCTGCTGAATATCATCGTCGGGATGTCCAATAATTATGTATGCTGTAATATTTTTCCTGTTCGCCCCTGCCGAAGCAAGATAATTCACCGCCTGCTTGAATTCACTGGTGCAGACCTTGCCGCCTGTATTGTTCTGCCAAACCACAGAATTGCTTTCGTAGCCGATATAGAAGGTTTTTACTCCCGCTGAAATCATCAGTTCAGCGATATCCGGCTTGATGAAGCGTGCATTGAGTGCATTGGGAGTATGAAAATTTATGCATGTCTTCTGGCTGACTACATATTTCAGGAACGGCCCAAGCACTTCATCGGTTTTGTGTAGCAATGAATCATCATAGAACGCGATATTTCTTATACCTAGCAATGCCATAAAATCAAACTCTCGAACCGCCCGCTCAAGCCCCCTGCTTTTAAAGCCTTCATAAATTTTCGGTACCGAGCAATATGTGCATTTAAACGGACAGCCGTCAGCAAGTTTGATAATTCCGTTACCCGGCGATTGATAACCCTGCCAGTACGGCAACTGCTTCATATCCGGCGTGATTTGAATATAATCCCAGAGCGGCCCAAGGTCTGTGCCGCTGAGAATAAAATCTGCGCCGATTGTTTTTGCATGTTCACGGCAGATTGTCGCATATACTCCGCCAAGAATAATTTTAGCTTCCGGACAAATATCACGAATATCAGCTATCGCCTCTTCCACGCCAATTTGCCAGTACGTCATAACCGTTTGAATAAGAACAAAATCGAAAGTCTGATGCTCAAGTATAAATTGGCGGAACATTTCGCGGGGCTTGCCGAACCTGCGATAATAACGTGGGATGCCCTTGAAATTTATTGGGCGGTCGATGATTTTGTCGAGGAATTTTCCCCTGCCGAATTCGTCAGGCTGGTCCTTAGGCGAAACCGCTCCGCTTTGCCGGTCGAGATAATCAAAAAGAAAAAGCTGGGCAGAGTTTTGCAGATACCCCGCAACAGTAAGAAGCCCATAAGGACGCAGCCAGAAATCATACGCAGAAAAATCATATATCGGCGGATTGACCAGCAGAATTTTCTTCATAAAAATCACTATATACGGGGAATAAAAAAAACCCTCGATTTTGAAAGTCGAGGGTTTTAACATTTAATCATTTAGACACTCTTTAGCTTGATTAGCTAATCTCGAAACGTACAAATCTTTTTATTGCCGCTGTGCCGCCGAGTTTTTTGGCTGCATCTGCAACGAGCTTGCTGATAATTATTTCCTCGTTCTTGACAAACTTCTGGTCAACAAGGCAATAGTCAGCAAAGAACTTATTCATTTTGCCATCAACGATTTTTTCAATAATATTGGCTGGCTTTCCCTTTACCTGCTCAGCCGCAATTTCGCGTTCTTTGGCAACCATCACAGGATCAACGGAATTTCTGTCAACCGCTATCGGCTTGGCAGCGGTAATATGCATCGCAACATCGCAAGCAACAGCTTTGATGGGTTCCTGCGAGGAAACATTCGACGTAGCAATTTCAACCATAGATGCTACCTTTCCGTTGAAATGCACATATGAGCCAACAACGGAGGTTCCATCGAGTTTAAATTTAGCATATTCGCCGACTTCTGTTTTTTCGCCAGTCTTTGCAACGCTATCGGTAATCAGCTCGGATAATTTCTTGCCCGCAATTGCCGTATTCATCAATGCAGCAGGATCCTGCTCAGCATCACAAACAAGCATGTACTTACCCATTGTCTCTGCCAACGCGATAAATTCGTCGCTCTTAGCGACAAAATCCGTTTCACAGCAAAGGCTTGCCATAGAAGCCGACTTGCCGTCAGCACTTACTTTAAAAACAATTCTTCCTTCGCTTGTATCCCTGCCGGCACGTTTTGCCATTGTCGCAAGGCCTTTCTTGCGGAGCAACTCCATTGCCTTTTCAACATTGCCGTCGGTTTCAGCAAGTGCCTGCTTGCAATCCATCATACCTTGACCTGACATCTTGCGAAGCTTCATTACATCTGCAGCGGAAATTTCTGCCATTTTATATACTCCCAATCTCAATTTAACATAGAAGCCGAAGCGGGGATTAGACCGCTCCGGCATTTTAATTGGACACTGTAAAAACTATAATCAGCTTTAATTGCTGTTTGACGATTCTACTGCATCAGAGACTTCGTCGTCGACTGAACTCTGCTCAATGCTTCCATCCGCAGAGGCAAGAGACTTTCTCCTTCTGCCTTTGTTTTTGGTCTGCAATGCTGGTGAAAAATGTTCCTGAGTCATTGAAAGATTTTTACCTACACGAACAGCTTCAGCAAGTTCATTAAGAATCAGTGCGACTCCCTTGAGAGAATCATCATTAGCCGGGATTGCTATATCTACCAAATCCGGATCAGAGTCCGTATCAATGATCCCGATTGTCGGAACGCCCAATGAACGAGCTTCTCTTAATGCGATATGCTCTTTCGTTGTATCAACGACGATCATAACGCCTGGGATTCTCGACATGTTGCGGATACCATCAAGATTTGTTTTAACCTTGGCTAGTTCACGCTTGAGTCTTGAAGCCTGCTTTTTACTTTCCTTTTCAAGACTGCCGGAAAGCTGCATCGCTTCAAGTTCTTCAAGCCTTGACAAACGAGAACGAATAGTTCTAAAATTCGTCAAGGTACCACCAAGCCACCTTTCGGTAACATAGTGCATACTTGTTTCAGCAGCAGCATCTACCACGGCCTTTTTCGCCTGGCGTTTGGTGCCAACAAAGATTACGTCTTTTCCCGAAGAAACCACCCTGGTGAGGAGCTTTTTAGCAATCAGCAGCCCCTTCAGTGTTTCCTTCACATCGATTACATGGATCATGCCGTGTTTCTTAAAGATGTACTGAGACATCTTAGGATTCCATCGGCTGACCGCGTGCCCGAAATGTGCTCCCGCGTTAATTAGTTCGCGAGCAAGTTCCTTTGCCACGGATTTACCTCCACTACAGTTAATAAAACATCGCCTATTCAACACAAACAGGCAAGATTGTAAATGTACCCGAATAAAAACAGGCTGTCAAGGCATTTTATACTTATAGCATCAGCCACAGTCAAATTTGCTTATAATGTAAATATATTTGACACACAAACAGCTATTTCAGGCATAAAAAAAGGACTCACGATTTCTCGCAAGCCCTTTACTGACAAAGCAATACATCTGAAGGGATTTGAACCCAAATTGTTTTACTAATTATTAACTTTTTGGTTCTTATCCAATAAAGTTGGTTGATTTTGCTCTTTAAAAAACATAAGTACTTTGAATTTAAGGCTTTAAAGCAACAGCATATATATGTATAATATAACTGCTATCGGGGAGGATAGGGCAACACTGGGAAGCGACCAAATCTCCTCGATAGTGGCGTACAACATGGGCGGTATCCTCAGTGGTACCGCGTACCTAAACAGATATGGCGGCAATGCCTACCCATCCCAATTTGACGCTTTTCTGGCAGCAGTGCAGAAATTGCTTGGAGGCAGGGAATTTCAATAATCTGTAAGAGGAGAGATCATTGCGAATTATTCAGAATAGCTATTCAAGTAACATCCCCCCTAATATTAACTCAATTCTGGCTTCACAGGCTCGATTTTATATGAGACAGGTAGCATAGGAGCCGGTTGGGCCATACTCTGGGGTTCGGCATACCAGCATCGAGCTGGTGCATCGTGGTGTGAGGTGAAAAACTGAGTTTTGCCGCCCTGTTAAAAATCCTAAAATAACACCAAACGGACACAAGAACGTAATTGAGGGCAGTAGTTGATTAACATTTGCGTCGCAGGTGACAGCTGGCAAAGATAGAAGGCTTGAATATCACGACAGCTTTCAAAACAATTCCCAGTTTTACTTTTAAATTAATTTCCCAATCTGTCCCATTTCTCCTGACGGGAAACAATTGCGGATAATGTCGATTATTTCCTGTATCGAATGAGCCGACATCTATCAATCAAGCTCGTTTCTGGATTATTCATATTTTGGCTTACTGAAATTGGTGTTTTAATCACAATACCCTTAAGCTTTGACAGTAAAAAGGTCATCAAGTTCATCTTTTGAAATATTCTTAATCAATCGCTTACTGAGGTATGTTTTCCCCTGAAGTACCTGTCTTATTGCGTAGGTAATTTTTTCAGACACCTCATCCTTAGTAATATATCCTATTGCCCCCGCTTCGAAAGCCCCTTTGATGTATTCAGGTTTATCGCTCATAGAAAATATCATTACAACCATATCCGGATACAAGGCCTTTATTTTTTTTGTAATCTCAATGCCCGTCGTATCTTTAAGCATCATATCGACAATGGCCAAATCAAAGTATTGCTTTTTTACAGCTTTCATTGTTTCTGCGGCATCGCCTGTCTTGGCGGTAACCACCATATCAGATTCATAATTGAGAAGCTCCGCTACCCCTTACTGTTATTAGTAAATGATATGATTACATGATGCGAGATAGTCAGAGATAACTGTGACCATTAAAAGATGTATTCTATCAAATTTTGTAAATATTGAGGGCAAAGAATTTATTATTGTCGATAATCATATTTTACAATCTCGAAAACCTTGTTGTATTGATTAAAAAAATTAAAAACAACTTTATTTTTCGATAGATATAATGTATAGTGTATGTGTACACTTAACAGAAAGGACATAGATATGGAAGCTTCAATTCTAGACCTGAGAAAACACATGAACAAGGTACTTGCAGCACTCGATATGAACGAAACAGTCAAACTGACATATCGAGGAAAGGAAAAGGCCACAATAGTCCCTACAAACAAGCAGCAGAACATCGACCTGACCAATAACGAAGCCTTTGGACTTTGGTCCGACAGATTTAATACCGGAGATATCGATAAATTTGTTCGTAATATAAGGAAGGGACGAGTAGATGCTATTTGACACTGATATTCTTATATGGTATTTGCGTGGAAATCCCAAAGCAGCAAAGATCATTCAGGACACCGTTGCCAAGCAGATATCAACAGTTGTTTACATGGAACTGTTGCAAGGTGCAAGAGACAAGAGGGAAGTTAAAGTAATTCGCACATTCTTAAAAGATGCAGGTTTTGAAATACTTCCCCTCACAGAAAATATTGGCCACAGAGCAAGTGTTTATATGGAAGAGTATTGCTTAAAGACAGGTATGTGCATGGCTGACGCATTATTGGCTTCCACTGCCGTAGAAAATCAACTACCTCTTATCACAGGCAACAGTAAACACTACAAAACAATTACAGAAGTCGAATTAAGGATTTTTCGTCCCTGACAACAGAAATATTGTTCTCTTTAAAAAATTGTCCTTTTTAAGAAATCATGTAAAAATGCCGAGACTCAGTGTATTGAACGGCTTGGCGGCCTGCTCAAATCCTATCATAGATTGGCAGCATAATGATTTCTGTTTTTTCTGATACTTCCACAGAGATAGTATGCACTTTGCAGAAATCCCTGCCTAAAAAACAAGTACACCCGAAGGCTTTATCGCAAAACAAGTCAACAAATCAAAAGCTTAGCGTGATAGCACTGACGAAACTTCCTATATTAAGTTCTGAAATAGCACAATCTTAAGTACTGATGAGTTTATGCACCACAGGCCATCGCCGTCGCAATAGTCTGGATGACATCAGGAATTATTTTAGCTGATTATAATCTTTATCTATGCCGTGCTAATTCCTCGCGGAGACTATTTTAAATGTGCACGTACTTTTTCAATTACATCCTTGGGAATCTCGCCATTATATCGTCCCTGCAGTAACTTAATGAATTTATTGAAGAATTTAAGGCATTCGCCCTTGTTAGATTGAACGTA
>CAMDDF010000103.1 GCA_945890885.1 Candidatus Kuenenia stuttgartensis
GAAAGATTAACATTGCAAGCCTGCTGAGTGCAACTCGGCGTGTCTGCCTTGGGATAAAAGTAGAGCAACACCTTTCTCCCCGCAAAATCCGAAAGCCGCACCAGCATACAATCCTGATCGAGAAGCTCAAAATCCGGAGCTGCCTGGCCGATAGCAATACGTTCCACTTCGGACCTCCTTAAATTTAAACACTATTACGTATAAAACTCAATCTTTGCCACGGAAACACCAGCAATAAAAGCCTTTTTAAAAGCTATCACAGATGCTTGCCGCAACTTAGATACGTTCAAACGATTCGATGTGTTTTTCGAAATAAAATTAAGGTCTTCAATGTTGCCAATAAGCAAATCATTTACTATCGGGGATATTATCTCGGCTTTCACGAGACAGCTTGCTGCTGCAAGAATTATAACCACAGCAGGAAACGTCGACATGGCGGGACATACATTTATCATAATATCTCTCCAGATAAATGAAGCTGTACTGCAAACCATTTTAACGTAAAACGCTTCTGTTTGTCAAATATAATACTCCCCCGAAAAACGGGCATATCAGGCGGGGGATTTAGCCCCTGCGTCAGCGTATTCCTGTATTATTTTTTGGATCAGTTCCTTGACGGAAATGATTTCATTGCAGCGGTAAACATTGGAGCCGGCAAAGGCGAACGCCTGTTCCATTTTTCCTTCCGCCGCGTCAGCCAGAACCCGTGCTATGCAATACGGGGCCACGCTTGGGTCGCATGTCTTGAGGCACTGATATTTGCACTTAAAGGGAAAGCGAACTCCCTTTAGTACTGAATCTACAAATGCATTCCTTATAACCCTGCCAGGCAATCCGACGGGGCTTTTGATTATCACAACATCCTCTTTCTTCGCATCCAGATAGGCCTGTTTGAAATTCTGATGCACATCGCACTCGTGGGTGCAAACAAATCTGGTCGCCATCTGCACACCCGATGCGCCACGCTCCATATAATACCGCATCTCACCGCCGTCAAAGATTCCGCCAGCGACAATAACAGGAATATCGAGCTTCTTTTCTTTTTGGTATTCGAGAATATCCTTGAGTATCTGTTCAAGGGTTGGGGCACCCTCAGTAATCTGTTCGACACTGTATCCGAGATGGCCTCCAGCATTCATACCTTCGACAATCACCGCATCGGGTAGCCGATTGTATGTTTTTTTCCACCGCGTGCAGATAATATTGTATGTACGAACCGATGAAACAATAGGAATCAGCTTGATATTTGTTCCAGCAGCCAAGCCTGGGAGGTTAAACGGCAAACCAGCTCCTGAAATAATCACATCCACCTTTTCATCGACAGCGGTTGAGACCAGACGATCATAGTCCGACAAAGCCACCATTATATTAGCTCCGATGATACCTTTGGTCTGTGAACGGGCCTTGCGAATCTCATCCCGCTGGGCAATCTCGTTAACCATCGCAAAATCTGAACCGGGGTGCGCCGTGAATTGTCCGGAGCCCGCAGTAGCAATAACACCAACACAGCCTTCATTGGCTACTGCCGAAGCCAGATTTGCTCTGGAAACGCGTACACCCATACCGCCTTGGATAATCGGAGGTGAAACTTTTAGGTCGCCAATGTAAAGCGGACGAATCTGAGCTTTGGATAATGACATATTTTGCTAAAGTCCAACCTTTCTTGTTTTTTCCGAAATTTAACCTGATGCGCAACGCCTCAGATTTGCTCCAGAAGACCTCAGTCGAGGTCAGATAGTTCAAACATTTTCGTGGCCTATTATTCAATAATTTCGTTCCAATGTCAACATATGATTGGATAATTTTCAAATCCCCCTGAATAATATAACACGTAACTACTTATCAAAAAATGACTTAGTGGCAATTACGCTCTGGATTATTATTAACTATCCTCTTTCGTGTGCCAAGTAACCTGCACTTAGATCATCAAAACAACATCTTCGGCAACATGAGACGCAGAAAGCAGATACATTAAAAATGGTACCATACAGACAAAGTCTTGATTCTGAAATTCTACATTTTTATGTTTGATTTTTGCATATTTTTATAAGGCCTGTACAGCGGATCGCCTATCAGAATCATCTGCCACGAATTAAAAGGATTCGTCTTGTAATAAGCCTCAACGAGACACGCCCCATTCAAAATTTCCGCAAAAAACTTGTCCGGCTCAGGAAACGCCTGCAAATACGGCTCAGCAACCGCTCCAAACGTAGCCGATATTCCGCGTTCCAGCATCGCAGGACACCACTGCGTAGAATTCGCATCATGAATATCTATCGCCTCCCAGCTTGCAATATGATAGCCAATCGCACCATCAACAAAATCAAACGCATCGACATACTTTTTCACGCTATACCAGCCGCAATACAACGCCGTACGAGGGCACTGCCCCGGCAAAAACAGCGGCTCCGTTTTCTCCTCGATTGTCGCTATCCCAGCCGCACGCGTTATATCTGCCACCTTGCGTACCGAATTATCAAAGTATCCAAACGACCCCATCTGAAAATCTTTCTTAAGCCCGCGAGAATCAAAATAAGCAACACCCATAAGCCCGGACTCTTCCGCCGCTATTGATTTATCTATCGTAGCCATAATTTTATTCGGGTCAGGCCCATCAAGCCTGCAAACCATCTTCGTTAAGTTATCGACACCAAAACCATCACCTTTGAGCCCGTTTGGCTGCCAGCGGTAAAACATATATTCCGAAAACATCACCATCGACAATTCGCTGTCAACCGATGCGCTCGTCTCCTTGCCGCTAAATGCGTCAATCTGCACATTAAGCATACTGAGCCTTGCAAACAGCCCGCCAGCCGCAAAAAGTTCATCATTGATTTTACCATACATACCGGAGTGAATCTCTTTAAGCTGCCCCTCCGGAAGTTTTGACATTCTTTTTTTCGCGGAATCCATCTGCGCCTGTATATACTTTAGAATCGCTGTGCGCGACAAAGGCGAAAACGCAACCGGCGGAATTGTACCCCGTGGATCCTGACCAAGCTTTTCTATCTGAGGCAGAAAATGATTCATCCTGGCCGTTATTTCACTAGCCTGCTTTGTCAGCGAATTCGCCTGCTGGGTCTGCTCCGCTGTCGGCGTTGACGAACCAACTTTGTACGGCACACCATAAGTCAAAAGGATACACCGAATATTTTCGTTGGGGTCAAACCGCTCGAGTCTTTCCCGTATCGGCCTCGCTATTTTCAAATCATAATTATCGCGTGATATGGAATCTGCAAGCGGCGGATTTACGTCCAGCTCAAATATATTTTTTTCAGGAACACCCCGCTTATGCGTATAATACTCAGCTATCGCCTTGGAATGAGGATTACTCTTATTATAGACAACAAGCACCTCGTCAGCCACAAGTGCCGCATCTGCCTTTGTAATCAAAATGGAAAGAAAAAAGCACACAGCCCAAAAAATATGGCTGCCGCGATACTGTTTTTTTAGGATTCTTTTCCGCACTATTGCCTTATGCCTGCTCTATGTAATGATAAGCATAAAAAAGTAAAGTACCACCGCAATCAAAGCCATAAATCCCATAATCGTCAGCGACAACACAGCCGATTCTTTAACAAATCTATTATTAAAGACTTGATCTAGTTTCGTCGCTTTATAAACCGTAGCGATAATAATTATCAGCGGAACCGCCCACAGGAAAATCCAGCCGTTATTGGTCATCTCCATCGGCACCATAATGCCGGCTATAGTCATAATGCTGTCTATCATTCTTTTTCCGCCTTAGCTGATACCTTAAGATTCGCAAGATAAACAGCATTTACAACACATAACAGATTCAGCATGCCTGCCATACTCGTATAAATCTGCCCGATTTCGTTGGGCTTGCCGAAACTTTCGATCCCGTTTTTAACGGTTATCATACCAAGCAGCTTAACCGCAGGCGAAACCATCATCTGCGGAATATACCACAGCACTTCAGCAACAGGATTTACCACGCCAACCGAGCCGAGATAAACTCCGATAGCAAAAGCAAGAACAACACCGGCAAAGATAACTGCCGCCTTGTCTTTTCTGCCGACCATCAAATGTCCGCCGCCCGGCACGACCCACCCTGCCAGCCCGACCAGACAAAGATATATCACATTATCCAGCTTAATTTCCTGTTTCATTTGTTTTCATTCGCATCATTAGGATCAACTTGTGCCTTCTCGGCAAGCCTGAAGTTCATTCTGGATTTGATATTTTCCGGCATCAGGAAAACCAGCGACGCACCCTGCATCGCCTTGTCATCCAGCGCCAATGCGACCTGATTTTTAATCTGCTGATATTCATCGACGTTCATTTTCTTGATTTTAATATCTTTGAAAATGTAAACCACCGCATCTGGCTTGGAGTCAACAATCGCAGGCAGCTTATCAGAACTGATCGAATATACTTTATCAATGAAAGATTTATAATTCATCGCCTGGCTCAGCATCCCGTTTGAACCCGCCTGAGCCAGAGAAAACTGCCTTGCCATTTCAATATCCGTCAGCGACATCCTTCTCTGACTATTCAGGCTATCCAGCACAATCTTCTCAGCATTGGGATCGTTGCCGGCATATTTGGTATTAAACTGCTCAATCACTGCCGTCCAGTTCGCATCTTTAATTGACGCTGCAAATGCAAACTCTCCTGCCTTGACCATGGCAACTTCAAACGCCTTCGCAATCGCAATGTCCTCCGCAACTTTCTCACGGATAGTATAGCTCTTAATTTTCGAAGTATCCGTCATCGGCATATTAACATCTACCACTGCGTTTAAATCATCGACAGCATAGCTTTTCTTAACATCCAGAATCCTGACCAGCCCAACACTTTTACCATAAGGGTCTTTCAGCATACCGATACTTTCATACATTCTCGGCTTTGTAACATCGAACATCTGTCTGTCGCTTAACTGGTCAATCGAAAACAGTAGAGCAACCAGCGAAACCGCCGTCTTCTTGCTGTCAGCAATTCCCATATTACCAAGAACACTGCCCGAAACCAGCTCATCCGCTGAAACCAGAGATGTAACGCCAGTCTTGATCGGAACATTATATTTAATTGAAGCTGCTTCAGCTATCTTAGCATAATCTTCAGCCGCGGCTTTGACTTCTTCAATACCGGCCTTGCTGACATCAATATCCGCAAAAGATGCATCCGCCGTATCCTTGATACTGTTGATTATTTCCTGCGCTTTGGAATCTATCTGGGTCTGCCTGATTTGTCTTTTGATAAGAGCAGCGACCTTTGCATATTCGATTGTTTTTTCCACCATCGGCGAATTAGGATCAGCCGGATCGCTTCTTACCTGGGTTTTCAAGTCCTTGAGATTCTGGAGATAAAACTGTTCAGCTTCTTCGTCTGTCGCTTCGGGAATCTGTTTTTCAATATCCTCGATATTTACAAGCACATACTCAAGCTTAACCTTGTCGGGTTGTTTATATCCGAAACCGAAAGGATTTTCCGAACTCAATTGGCCTGCAAAAGTATCCTTGTAAGCAGCAAACTGTTTTACGATTTCATCCTCTGTAGGCTTGGCAATTTCGGAAGTAAACATCTTCGCCGGTATCTTTATAAATTCCGCATCGAAAGTGTCCTGCTGTAAGCTAAGCATATTCTGAATCTGTAAAGCAGTAACATTGTCGCCGGTTGTCATAAAGCTAAGCATCATCTGCACTGACATCAGGTCTGCCACCGCCTGATAAATTGCCTGCTTGGTCAGCCCCATATTTTTGGCCATCGTGCCGATTCGCTGATCCATATTGGCCTGCACAAACATCCCCTCTGCCTGCTCAGCCAGCAAAGTTATGCCGTTCTTCTTCGCTTCGTTCTTCAGAAGTATCCAATTGACGGAAGCATTTTCGCTTGTCTCGATGAAAAATTTATCGATCTGCTCCTCTGATACAGGCAACTGTCCCTGACGGGCAGCCATTTTTGCGACTCTATTGAGGTTCTCATTTTTTGCCGGCTGCGGAAAAAGAAGCTGATAAAGCAGGATCATTCCGAAATTTCTCTGTCCTATCTGGCCGCTCTGAGGATCTCTTTTAAGGAGAGATTCACCCATCCCGATATTCAGCAGAACGCTAAGTTCAGCCTCAGCCTGACTTTGCATATTCGAGCTTATTTGCCCTTTTTCATCAAACAGCCATACTGCATCTTCCGGGCTGCGTCCGCCAAGATTTCCCGCAAGACGATTAAGTGCCGCACCCAGCACAAACGATATCATAATAAAAACGACGACAACTGCCATAACCTTGCGATTATTTTTCCTGAGCCATTTGATGGGGGTCATATCTTTCTCCGGGACAAAATTTATTAAAATTCAAAAGCAATAAAGTGCATAAGTATAGATTATTACACCCATTTTGCAAGTAAAATACTGCAATACCCCCAAGAGCCCCAAAAAACACCCGTTATGTACCCACAATTCACATAAAACCACGCAAAATCTGCGGTATTATACCTCAACCCATTCGGGAAATTATGAGTAAGGCCGAGTCGCGCCAGCACCGGATAGAATTTGTATTACCCGTCAATTGCTCTTGTTAGCCCGCCGCTTCAGCGGTGGGTTCACCCCCCCTGAATAAATCAGGGGGCTAACGAATATCTTGCCCGTTAACAACTCCGTTAGCCTGCCTGTCATCCCCGCGCAGGCGGGGATCCAGACATTAAAGCCGAGTCGCGGAAGCGACCGAATAAAATTTGTCGTAGGGGCGGTTCGCGAACCGCCCGATTTATGAAAACGCCGAGCGCGAATGACACGACACAACAGTAGCCGAAAGCGCAAGCGACGGATAATTAAGCTCCCCTCCTGCAAAGGAGGGGTGGCCGAAAGCCGGGGTGGTTATCCTTTGACTAAAAACTCAACACTTAAAAGTTAAGGACTAACTCTCTGTCATCCCGAGCGAGCGAAGCGACGAGGGATCTCTTTCAACTCAATACTCAAAACTAACGACTAAAAACTAACTACCTACTTTCCTACCGGCCAGAATATAGCATCGCCATTGTCCAACCAGTTTTTGCTTTTACCTGACAAATCCTTACCCATCACGCCGCCGTCATCAACCAAATTAAGGCCAACACTATAAAGCACAAAATCGTCGCCTGCCTTTTTATACCTCATCGGCTCATCGCTGAATGGGTCTATCGGAATTTGCTTCAAATATCCCTCGTCAACAAGCTGCTGCAAATTCTCCGGGCAAACTCCCTTATCCGCCTTATACCGCAACACCGCAATCATCGGCACAACAGATTCAATATCAGCCTTAGCACGATAATGAATCTCAATAACCTTTTCAAAAGCAGGAGCAAGAAGTTTCAGCATTATATTTTTCATAGCATATTCATTTGCTTTTTTGTCTATATCAATCTTTTCCTTCTTTATCT
>CAMDDF010000104.1 GCA_945890885.1 Candidatus Kuenenia stuttgartensis
TGCTGTTTGAAAGAGGAATATGCCTGCGATTTTTGAAAAAATGAGTTGGAACAAATCCGCAAAGCCGACGCTTAGTCAGCAGGCGGTAGCAAATCTTACCCAGCAGGAGAAGTTTACATATCCAGTTGCAAAGCTCGAGGATAGACCAAATATAAAAACAGAAAATAAAGAAATTTTTAAAAATGAGGGCCAAAAAATGGTAACAAGCACAATAGTCGAGACAAACTCTTCAAGCTCAGCGGCGATTCTGGCTGCCAACGAAATGGTAAGAGAAGAACATGAATTAAAATATATCGCTATCAAAGATGCTTCAAAAAAAGTTGAGCCTGTAAACTCAGCAAGCAAAAGAAGAGGCAGAGATTTTTCAAGCGGTATGGATTTGCTTGAAATGGATTTTCTGTTGAGCGTAGTTGAGAACACCGCTGGCGAAAACGAATTTGACATCAAGATGCGTCAGATGTGCTTTAAGGAATTGCTCCGCAGAGAATCAAGACACGATATAGGCTCTGCCGCTATGAAGGTTTATGCCACAACAGGACAGACGTACGGCAAAGACATTCAGTGTGAAGCAATGCTTGAATTAATGCTTAGAACCACGCAGAACAGCAAATGAATAAATGAGCATGGATGCTCATGACACATCACAGTTTATGCGGTTAAAATGTGCCGGACGGCTGAGGGAAATGGACTTTCTCAGCTGTCCATTTTTTTTATTTTTTAGACACGGATTGCACAGATTGCGCGGATTTAAAAAGAACAAGTAAAGTTTTGCCTTTCATTTTTATGTCCTCCCTCAAGACTTATGTTGAACGCGCTGAATTTTTCATTTTTGCATTGTCATTTTGATATTTGATTTTTACTTTTTAATTTTTTTATCGCCCCAATTGCCTGATTACATCCACAAGTGATTGTGTTCCATCGCGCCCTCTGCCTTGAGCCTGCAATGCCGTCATAAGCTGCTGTATCAATGCCGCGCCGGGCAACGGCTGTTTCAGCTTTTCAGCGTATTCCATCACGAGCCGTAAATCCTTCATCTGTAAGTCCACCATAAACGCAGGCTTCATATCGCCAGCTATAATCTTAGGCCCAAGAGCTTTAAGCGAATTGCTCCCAGCTGCTCCCGCAGCCGTAACCTTCAGTGTAGTTTCAAGATTAAGCCCCATTTTCTCCGCCAGAGCAAACCCCTCGGCTATACTCATTACGGTATGCACCACCATAACCTGATTGACCAATTTCGTCATCTGGCCGTATCCGCTCGGCCCGCAGTGGACAATCGTTCGGCCCATCGCTTCCATTACAGGCATAACTTTTTTGACCGCCTCTTCAGGGCCGCCCATCATTATCGAAAGTTTGGCTTCTATCGCTCCGATCTCGCCGCCGCTGACTGGTGCGTCAATCAGAACGATGTCTTTTTCGCTGAGAATCTCGCTCATTTCCTGCGTTGCTGCCGGGCTGATTGTACTCATATCAACACAGATTAAGCCTGCCTTAGCAGATTCAATTACGCCGCCTTGGCCGAGCAGCACCTTTCTTACATCAGGTGTATCGGTTACGCAGGTGATAACAACATCGGCATTTTCGGCACACTCGGCGGGACTATCGGCCCATCTGGCGCCTGCCTCTATAACAGGCTCAGCCTTTGCTTTCGTGCGTGAATGCACAATAACATCGTAGCCTGACTCAAGCAGATTATCCACCATAGGGGCCCCCATGATCCCCATGCCTATAAAGCCGATTTTCTGAAGGTTCATTTTACTACTCTATTCCAAGCCTGCGAAGAGTTGTGTTTGCCCATTTTGCACTTCGTATCTGGGCAGATAAAAGTAATATCACAGCTATCGCCCAGCAACAGACGAAACGCAGATAGTGCCAACCCAGTTCCGTTGGTGAAAACGTAGCCCTGTTCTGGATTACGTTGAGCAACTCCCTCGGCAGATATATGGCACCGATGGCGACAGCTTCTGAAACACCGAAAAATCTTTGCCATGGGAACAGAAATATCAGCACAAAAAGCGAGATAAAAAAAGCTCGTGCTATGTGATTGAGTCCGCCGAGCCTGCCGACTAGCGACACTTTCAGGCAGAACATCAGTACCAGACAATACATCGTCGCAGTCATCATCAGGACAAAATTACAACCCCGCACAACTTTGGAGATATAAAAATAATCTATGCTGAATTTTTCGGCAAAACTTTTCTTTGCAGCCCCATTTTCGTCTGCCTTAACATCCACGGCCTTAGCATTTGGATCGCTACTGACTTTTTCTGCCACCTGAGCCACCATTGCAACTGTGCCGTTTGAATCCACCGCTATCTGGCCTTTGGCAAAGTCAATTTTTTTAACTGTTTCCTCTGCTGGGGCAACAGCTCCGTTTTTAATCATACCCTGATCTGTAAGCCAGAAACATATAGCCAGCAAGATAAGGCAGACGAAAATAACCACAAAAAGGAAGTTTTTCATCGCCTTGAACACCCCGATAGCCTCAAGACAATCGGTAACATTTACGAAATCGGTTTCTTTTTTTTCTTCGCTCATTTTAACCTCCCTTGCAATATGGTTATTTTAGATATTTAAGGACTAGTGATATGATAAACCAGCAAAAGCCAAAGAGCAAATAAATTATTTCGGCCCAGCCGGCACTGTTTTTTTGAGTATCCCGAAAGCCCTTGGATACATAGTAGGGGTGTCCTTAACCTTTTCCGCCTTGATTATTCTGCCGTGCTCCATACCCTCTAGCGAGTATGGTAAAGATTCAAGACTGCTGATGCCAAGTTTGGCGACAATTTTTTCCGATTCTATGATTTCCTGGTCTGCCTTGGGGCCTTTCCATGCAAGAAATATTCCGCCTACCCGCAAGAACGGCAAAGCAAATTCCGTGATAATGGCAAGATGCGATACTGCTCTTGCCGTTGCGATGTCAAATTTCTGCCAGTACCTATCTTCTTTGGCTATGTCCTCAGCTCTGGCGCTAACTACCTTGAAATTGGTAAGCCCAAGTTCCTTAGCGGCGAGCTTTTGAAAATCAGCCTTTTTGCCTGTCGATTCGACGGAGGTAATCCGCCAGTTATCGAATACTATCGCAATTGCAAGGCACGGAAAACCTGCCCCGGAGCCGATATCGATTAAATTTGGTGCAACTTTGAGATTTGCTTCGTAATCCCGCAAAATATCGGAAACGATAAGCGAGTCGGCATAGTGCCTGGTTTCTATCTGTGCAGGCTCGACGATTCGGGTGAGGTTGCATTTAGCGTTTTCCCGCAAAAGTATCTCGGTCAGCTGATGAAATTTATCAATTTTTGACTTGGGGAGAATCTCAAACTCGTTTTTCATTATGTTTTCCATTTTTAATTGTTGAGCTATCGCGGGGTATCGTACCACCGATAGCTGATTTTTGCAATGTACCGGGAAAAAAATAGAAGCTGAGTTCGCCCAAGGAACGAGAAATCTTTTCTGGCTTTTGAAATCAGGCCTCTGATATGTGTGGTTGCAGGGTATTTATTTAGGTAAAACGGGCTTGAATCCGGGGTCAAAAGGTAGTATATGGTGTTAATATGAAAACAGATGAATTAGATTATTATTTGCCGGCGGAGCTGATTGCCCAGCAGCCGAGCGATGTTCGAAGCCAATCAAAGCTGATGGTGCTGGACAGGCGTGAGAAATCCATTTGCGGCAGGGTATTCAAGGATGTCATCGAATACCTTCGGGCTGGCGATTGTCTTGTTTTGAATGATACCAGGGTGCTGCCTGCGAGATTTTACGGGCACAGGGATACCGGAGCGAAAATTGAGGGGCTTTTCCTGTTGCAAACCCCCGACGGCTGGGAAGTAATGCTGAAAAACAGCAGGAAGCTAAAAGCTGGCGAAGAGATTGTACTATGTGATGTGGCAGGCAAGGATTATTGCAGGGCGGTTGCGCAGCTTGCGGCGGATGGTCAATGGAAGCTGAAAGTGGCGGGCGATGCGGAGGATGTGCTGGCGAAAATCGGGTTTGCGCCGCTGCCTCCGTATATCAAGCGGAATGCCTGCGATGCGAGAACCGAATACGACCGGCAGCGCTATCAGACGGTTTATGCTCGGCAGGCTGGTGCGGTGGCTGCTCCAACAGCCGGGCTGCATTTTACCGATGAGCTGCTGGGGCAAATTGAATCGACGGGGGTTAAGATTGCGTATGTAACTTTGCACGTCGGAGCGGGGACGTTTAAGCCTGTGGCGGTTGAGAATCTGGATGAACACGAAATACATTCAGAGCGTTTCAGCGTGGATGAGCATAACGCGGAAATTATCAATCAGGCGAGGGTGGCGGGCGGCAGGATCGTTGCGGTGGGTACGACGGCGGTGCGGACCCTTGAAACGGCGGCTGGGGAGGACGGCAGGGTCAGGGCGTGCAGCGGCGATACGAGGCTGTTTATTATGCCTGGGTATGAATATAAAATCGTTGGGGCGATGATAACAAATTTTCATCTGCCGAAAAGCACGCTACTGGCGCTGGTTGGGGCGTTTGCGGGGATGGATTTTGTTTTGCAGGCGTATCGGAAAGCAGTGAATGATCGCTACCGTTTTTATTCCTACGGCGACGCAATGATGATTTTTTAGGGCATTTTTGTCACGAGATAAGTATTGACGAGGCGGCACCGACCCTTTATATTAGCTAAGATGGTTTTGGGCCAGCGGTAGTATTTCATATAGGATATCTGGGCACAAGGAATTTTGAATGATTAAGTATATAAAATATGGGTCAGCTCAACTTGTGGAAGCTAGCGGCTTTGATGACTGCCAGATAATTAAGATGGTCGCCCCATCGCATGGTGAGATTTCTCTTGTCCGTGACAGGCTTAATATCCCCGAAGATTTTTTAATGGCAGCCCTTGACCGTGATGAAAGGCCGCGTGTTGAAATAGAAGATACGTGCCAGTTGCTTATTTTTCGTGTTACTCATGACGATTTATCATCAGATACCCCATATACCACGATAGCAATGTCATTTATACTGACGCCAACGCATATTGTGTCGGTGTGCTCCGAGGAATCGACGGTGTGGGGCGAATTGCTTGCCAGCCGACGGCTTCGGTTCCTGACGCGTCCAGAGAGGGTATCTTTTTTGCTGGCAATGTTTCTTCAGATGGGACGACAGTACCTGGCATCACTTCGTCTTATTCGTGATGAGGCGGACGCTGCGGAGCTGGCGATACATGGCTCAATGAAAAATGAGATGCTGATACGCATGCTCAATCTCGAAAAATGCCTTGTATTTTTTACGACATCGCTTCGGGCCAACGAGCCGATCTTAGACAGATTCAAAAGAATACAGGGCAGGGATTTGACAGAAGATGAAATAGACCTGCTTGACGACGTAAAAATTGAGTTCCGTCAGGCCCAGGAATTGGCAGATATATACAGCAACATTTTAAGCGGAATGATGGATGCCTTTGCTTCGGTTATAGCCAATAATCTTACTGTTGTACTTAAGCTGCTAACGTCAATCACTATAATCCTGATGCTTCCGACACTGATTGCCAGTGTTTACGGAATGAATGTTGAGCTTCCTTTTCAGCATTCGCCGCATGCGTTTCTTGTAACAATGGGTATTTCAGCGATTTTTTCTTTCGGCGGAATCTTTATTTTCTTTAAAAAGAGGTGGTTCTAAAACAACCGATCAGTCCTTTGTTTTTAGTGTTGAGTTTTTAGTCAAAGGATAGATCCCTCGTCGCTTCGCTCGCTCGGGATGACATCGAAATTTATCCGGTTGCTTCCGCAACTCGGCTTCAATATTTTGTATTATCGTGTCGCTTGCGCTCCACGCTTTCATTACAACTTTATCCGGTCGCTTGGGATCGGCGCTTTTATTAAAATTATCCGGCAGCGTAGGGGGATGGGCCAAAAACTAAAACTGGTTTTTTGTAAATATTTCTTGATATTTCAGGTATTGGTATAGTATAATTCATAACCGCATTATGGAGAATGCAGTTCTTTTTTTTATTATATTTTTGTTTTTAGCGTTAAGTTGTCGTTATTTTTGGTCGAGAAGAGGGTATGAAGAGAAGAAGCGTAATTAAAATGTGCGCTGTGTTGGTGTTTTGTACATCAATAACAGCCTTTGGCGGCTCCGGGCCGGATAGCTCGGCGGTAAAAATAGATGGCGGCGGAGAGTTTTTAATGGGGGCCAATCCTATGGACGGTGTCCCGCATTATGACTGGTATTATGGCTGTTCGCCGACAAGCGGAGCGATGCTGGTTGGATACTGGGATAAGAGGGCCGGCTATGAAAATTTATTCTACGGTGATGCCTCGGTCGAAAGTTCAGCTACACGTGAAATGATAGCCAGTGCCGCCCACAGAGTCGCAGGGGCCGAGAACGGGTACACATACGGGGACTGGCAGAATAGCGCATCTTATCCAAATCATGAAAGCAACCCCGACTGTATCGCAGATTTTATGCACACAGTGAATATGGGGTCGTATTCCGAGAACATAGCATCAGGGCTTGAGGCGTATATCGAATGGGATAATCCCAATACCCCCATAAATGAAAGCTATCAGGCTGATGTCAAATTGATAGATGATTCATACTGGGGCGGTGATTTATCGTATCAGATTTTAAAGGATGAAATTGATGCGGACAGGCCGTTTATGCTTAATGTGGTTACTTTCAGTGCGTCAGACGATAGCTGGGTAGGCCATTCAATAGTAGGTTATGGCTATCAGGATAATATGTTTACAATCGCAGCCGCCGACGGTAGCGGCAATGTAGTAGTTCCCGGTATCGCAGTTGATGACACATGGGATAATGGAGTAAACTTTGCCCAGTGGCTAACTGACAGCGACAATAACGGAGCGGCTGATACCGTTGTAAATCCATATATTGATTCGCTTGGGGCTGAATGGTGGCCCTTGATGGGGATTAGTCTCAACGGTGGTTATAGCTATACCAGCTATATGGACTGGATGGTTTCAGATGTAATAACGCTGAATATTGCGGTTCCAGAGCCAGTGACTGTACTTCTTTTGTCAACAGGTTTCGTTTTTATCAGGTTTAAGACGGCAAAACGGTCGTAGGCAAATTCGGTTTTTTTTGATTTATTAAGCTGTGAATGCCTTAAGTGGTGTTCGCAGCTTTTTTTATTTCCTTTGGGCCGGATTTGTGGTAGATTCCCATTAAACCTGAAATTGATATGGAGTTTGAAATGGCTAAGAAAGACAAGAAACAGTCACAGATATGTATTGTAACCATCACCGGCAAGGATAAGGTCGGGATTATTGCCAAGATCAGCAACGCGATGGCAAATGTCAACGTCAATATCGTC
>CAMDDF010000105.1 GCA_945890885.1 Candidatus Kuenenia stuttgartensis
ACCTGAGTTACTGGTAATTCATTTAAGACAACATCCGGCTTTAGTTCTAAAAGTATATCCCGCAAGACCTCTACAGGATAATTAGGATTGACATAATGGTTGGCGTGTATGGTGCCAATAATTACAACTTCGGTTTTTATATTATTAGGCTCGCTGGATGCTGCATTACAGATACTTGACAGAACAACCACTAACATAATAAGTAATTTAAAAAATTGCCCCACTTTTTATTCCTTAAAAAACAAACTTTCCGTCACGCCTCAAGGGCATATCTTATTTCACCGCCGACGATGGTATAAATCGGCTTTGCTTTCACTTCCCAATTTTGATAAGGACAGTTCCTGCTCTTTGAATAAAATTTCGCGGAATCAATTTTCCATTTATATTCAGGGTCAATAATCGTTACATCGCCCTGCTTGCCGGGAGCGAGAGTTCCCTTATCAATACCGATAATAGCGGCAGGCTTATAAGTCATCATCGCAATAAGCTGGGGCCAGTTAATCAGGTTCGGCTCCACAAGAGCCTTCACATACAGCGCCAATGCGCATTCGATGCTGTCGATTCCAAACGGAGCGGCAAGAAATTCCAGTTCCTTTGCGCTTTGCAGATGCGGCGCATGGTCTGTCACCAGAGCATCGACAAGCCCGTGCTGAATCGCATGTTTCAGCGCCTTGATATCCTCTGCTGTTCTAAGCGGCGGATTAACCTTATAATTCGTATCGTAATCTTTGATATGTTCATCCGTCAGCAAAAGATGATGCGGCGTAACTTCGCAGGTGATCGGCAGATTCTGCAATTTTGCCTGCTTGATAATTTCGACAGAGCCTTTCGTGGAAATATGTTGAGCATGATATTTTGTGCCGGTCTTTTTGACAAGCTGAACATCCCGCCATAGCATCATCTCTTCTGCAAGCGGATCCATCCCCGGCAATCCCAGAATCGTCGAGTTATAGCCTGAGTTCATCACGCCTGATTTACCCAGCGAATTATCCTGACAATGCTGGGCAACAACAAGATTGAACATCGACGCGTATTTCAAAGCGCGAAGCATAACCGATGCGTCCTGTACACCTGCACCGTCATCGGTAAATCCCACCGCGCCAGCTCTGGCCATAAGTCCCATCTCTGCCAGTTCCTGCCCCTGCCGTTGTTTTGTGATAGCGCCCATTACATAAACATGAGTTTTTCGTGCGACTCTCGCTTTGCGATGCACATATTCGACGCTCGTTTCATCCTGCACTGGCGGGTCGGTATTGGGCATTGTAACGACGGATGTAAAGCCGCCCGCTACTGCCGCCATTGAGCCGGATGCGATAGTTTCGACTTCCTCGTCGCCGGGCTCCCTGAAGTGTACATGAATATCAATAAGCCCCGGAGCAACGATCTTGCCTGATGCGTCAATAACCGTTTTTGCGCCGGACTTTTCGATTTTGCCAACTTCGACGATGATGCCGTCCTTGATATAGACATCTGCGATTTTGTCAATTCCGTCGGCAGGGTCGATTACTCTTCCGTTTTTTATCAGCACTTCATTTTGTATTTTTTTCATATTTTTTCCGCTCTCACTTATGCCTCGTGCCTATTGCCTTTATTTACTCACTTTTTCCTTCATAGCCTCATAGCCATAATAAGCAAGAAGGTTATCAAGAATAATCATAGCTGTATAATTTTCCGCAACGGGCCAAACTCTGCCTGCGATAGTTGGGTCTCTCCTTGTTATCGCCGCCAAATCCTTATTCTCAAGCGTGTACTTATCAATAGTCTTTTGCGGCTTATCAATTGTAGGCGTAGGCTTTACCGCAAGCCTTACAACGATATCCTGTCCGCTGGAAAGTCCGCCGGTTATTCCGCCTGCGTTATTCGATGCAAACACAACTTTGCCATCGACGGTTTTCATCTGGTCATTGCTCTGTATGCCGGTCATATTCTTAACAGCAAAGCCCGCTCCGATTTCAACACCCTTTACGGCACCGATACCAAGCATCTTGCCAAGTTCCGCATCAAGCTTATCGAACACTGGCTCGCCCACACCAACAGGCATACCCTTAACAACAACTTCGATAACTCCGCCGGATGAATCGCCGGTAGCGGTTATTTTATTGCAAGCATTGAGCATTTCGTCCGCAGCCTTCAAATCCGGACAGCACAAAACAGGATGCACGCCGTATTTATCAACTATCTTATTATGACTCATTTTAGGAGCCTTATCGCGAATAGCGTCTATTTCCTGCTCGATCTGAGCAAAGACCGCCGCCTTTTCGAGGAATCGCATATCAGGGTTAATTCTGCCCTTGACATAAATTTCCTGATAGAACGGGTCAAGGTCATGCCTCATCTTTTTGTATGCGTTTGTCATAGCAAGGATTCTGTCGGAGTCCATATCGGGACATCTTACCCCCGCCGCTTCTTTGACGTAGCTGCAAATTTGAATTCCGCATTTCTGTAAAACTTTTTTAGCTATATAGCCTGCCGCAACGATGGTGCTTGTGTATCTTCCGCTGAATATTCCTGCGCCGATAGAGTCATCGCACAGGCCGTACTTTATAAATGAAGCATACGAAGCGTGTCCGGGCCGTGGTGTTCTGTTCGTATCCTGATACTGTTTGATATGAATAAAATGTCTGTCGAGATTGGGAATCAAAATCGTCATCGGCGTACCGTTGGTCATATTTCTATTGCCCGCACCTTCGATGGTGTCAGCGGCATTAACGCCGGTATAAATTATCGGCAGGTCAGGCTCTTTTCTTGGTGAGCTAAGTTCGTCGGCTCCCGGTTTTCTGAGAAGCAAATCGCCGTAGATTTCCTGCTCGGTAAAAAGCATTCCCGGCGGATTCCCCTGAATCACAGCGGTAAGCCCTTCCTGATATGACCCGCCCGCGACAGTTACCTGAAACAATCTTCCAAAATGACAGCCGAACATCGCAAACTCCTAATAATACCAATCAAATTTATTTTTTGTGCCATCAAGCTCCACTCCTGCAAAGGAGGGGTGGCCGAAGGCCGGGGTGGTTTTTACCTTAAACTAAAAACTACCACCTTGTCATCCCGAGCGAGCGAAGCGACGAGGGATCTATCCGTTTTTTCGGTCAACGGTTGACAATTTTCCGCCTACAGGCTGATATCAGCTCCGAGCGACTTCATCAGCTTCACAAATCCCGGAAACGTAACATTCATCGCCTCAGCGGTAGAAATCGTGCTTTTTTCCTTACACGCCATCGCCGCCAGTGCCATCGCCATCACAATCCGATGGTCGTGGTAGCCGTCAAAGTCGCCGCCAGCCATACCAAGCCCATCTATTATAAGCCCATCTTCCAATTCTTCAACATTAACCCGAGATTTTTTTAATTCTTTTGCCATACACGCGATACGGTCGGTTTCCTTAACCCTTGCCTGCGGAACATTTACCAGTTCCGTCCGTCCCTTGGCAGCACCGGCCACAACCGCCATAGCGGGCAATGCGTCGGGCGTACGATTCATATCTATCACAGCACCTTTAAGCTTTGAACCTCTTACCCGCGCGCCGGCAGGCTCGATGGAAATATCGGCACCCATCCGCTTTAGATAATCAAAAACCGCCTTATCAGGCTGACTATCGGTGAAATCAAGCCCTGTAACAAGCACATCGGAGCCTTCGAGCATTGCCGCCGCACACAAAAAGAACGTCGCGCTACTGAAATCAGCCGGTATGCGCTTTTCAAAGGCTTTGTATTCCTGCCCGCCCGGTATTTTAAAATGTTTCAAGTCGTCCGCAGCCTCGTACTTAATCCCCTGCCAATTTAGCCAGTCCATCGTAATACGAACATAATCCGGCTCATTTAAAAGGGTTATATCAATTTCGCTATCCCCGTCAGCCAGCGGACACGCCAATAACAGGCTCGACAAAAACTGGCTGGTTACGCATTTAATTTGCGTCTTGCCGCCCTTTAATCTGCCAATAATATCAACCGGAGCTTTGTCATTACCCCTTACGGAAACAGCCTTTGCGCCCAAATCATTTAATGCCTTTATCAATTCGCCAAGCGGGCGGTTTTGTATCTGGTCATCGCCGGTAAATTGAATAGCTCCTTTGCCGTCAAAAAGGCTCGCCGAGCCGACCGCCAGCCGCAAGGTCGTGCCGGAATTGCCGACATCAATGGTTTCGCCCGGCATTTTCACTTTGCCGTTAACGCCTTTTATTACCCATTTATCATCATCGCTGGTGTCGATTTCGGCACCCAATGCCCGGTAGCAACTGACCGCACTTAGTGCATCGCTTGATATCAGCGGGTTGTGAATTACACTTTTCCCGCTCGCCATAGACGCTATCGCCACGGCACGGATGGTATGTGATTTTGAAGCAGGTATATCGACCTGACCTTTGAGAACGGACTTGCTGACATTTAGTATCACAGATTATCCCTGATTAGTTAAATCTTTAGTTTTGAAGATTTTACTATAATTGTTCCCTGCTTTCTATTGAATTTTTTCAGGTTCGCCGTTATAATCCCGACGATTAAACTTTCGCCGAAAATGCAAAAATAAGGGATGCTTCAGGTATGGATATTGTACTCAAATCTAAAGACATTACGCAAATCGTCGAAAAATGTGCAAAATGGATTTCCGATTTCCCCGCGTCCGATGCACCGATAGCGATAATAGGGATTCGGAGCCGGGGCGTTTTTTTAGCAGGCAGGATTGCTCAAGTTCTGGAAAAAAAGACGGCCCATGAAATCCCCTGCGGCACGCTGGACATAACTTTGTATCGCGATGACCTTAACGACCCGCACAGCACCCAGCAGCCGCAGGTCAGAAGTACCGAAATTGATTTCGACATAACAGGCAAAACAATTATCCTTGTCGATGATGTTCTCCAGACCGGCAGAACGGTTCGCGCCGCGATGGATGCGATTATGGAATTCGGCAGGCCGCAGGCAATCAGGCTGGCGGTTCTGATAGACCGCAAAGGCAGAGAACTGCCGATTCAGCCGGATTTTGTCGGCCATCACGTTGAGGTTTCGCCGAAACATAAAATCAGCGTCAGCTTCAAAGAATCAGATGATATTGACCAGGTGGTGATTGAATAAAGGTGACAGATGAATAGAACGACAAATAAATTTCAATGGACCCGCAAGCATCTGATAGGAATCAAAGACCTTTCGGTTGAGGAAATAACATATATCCTCGACACCGCAAAAGGTTTTGAGAATCTCAGCACCCGCTCCGTAAAAAAGGTTCCAGCCCTTCGCGGCAAAGTCCTCGTCAATATGTTCTTCGAGGATTCGACCCGAACGCGCAATAGCTTCACACTGGCCGCAAGCCGACTAAGCGCCGACGTTGTAGAATTCAGCAAAACCTCCAGCTCCGTCAGCAAAGGCGAAACCCTTCTCGACACCGCACGAAATCTTGAAGCGATGGGCATAGATATCGTCGTAATCCGCCACAGTGCAGGCGGAGCGCCGGTTCTACTTTCGCGAAGCATAAACGCATGCGTGATAAACGCAGGCGATGGATACAACGAACACCCCACGCAAGCCCTGCTGGATGCTTACACCATCCGCGAAAAAAGAGGCTCGCTTGAGGGACTCAAAATCGGAATCGTCGGCGACATCGCTCATTCGCGCGTCGCAAGAAGCGATATATGGGCATTTACCAAACTCGGTGCCGAGGTCATCCTTGTCGGCCCGCCAACGCTTATGCCCGCTCAAGTCAATAAACTCCCCGTAAGAGTAAGCCACAGCCTCGATGCCGTTATCGAAGAACTCGACGTTATAAATATGCTTCGAATCCAGTTTGAACGGCTCGGCGGCAATCCGTTCCCAAGCGTCAGAGAATATTCGCACTTCTTCGGCCTAACGGTTGAGAGAATGGAAAAAGCAAAAAAGGACATTATCGTTATGCATCCGGGGCCGATAAACCGAGGACTCGAAATCGAGTCGGAAGTGGCAGACGGCAACAATAGCGTCATTCTCGACCAGGTGGCAAACGGATTGAAAGTCCGAATGGCGGTGATGTTCCTTGTCAGCCAGGCCGCCGCAAATCAGGATACCGAAATTAAAACAACAAACCCATCTTAGGATTTAATAAAATGACCGATTCGACTATGGAAAATCAGCTTGAAGTTACATTGATAGCAGTTACGCCCAACGCCCAGAATGTTATCGAAGAAGCAGGCAGAACTTGCTATCTTAGTTTTGATAAAATCGACGACGGCTCCGCTTCCAATTTTATTCAACGTCTGATTAAAATGGAACACGAATCGCCGCTCGAACACGCCTATGCGACATTCAGGATTAGAAATTGTTCACGCGCTATGACGCACCAGCTTGTCAGACACAGGCTGATGGCGGTTTCGCAGCAGTCCCAGCGGTATGTTGACGAGGACAAGTTCAGCTATGTCGTGCCGGAAGATATGCCCGCCGAATTTTTGCAGGACTACCATAATGATATGGATGTAATCCGCAAGATGTATGCGAAATGGCGCAACCGCGGATTGAAGAAAGAAGACGCAAGATTTGTTTTGCCAAATGCCTGCACAAGCGAGATTGTCGTTTCCGCAAATTTTAGGGAGTGGCGACATATTATAAGAACCCGCACATCGAAAAAGGCCCAGTGGGAAATCCGCAAGGTCGCAATGGCTATCCTCGATAAACTCCGTGAACAAGCCCCAGATTGCTTTGAGGATATGACAATGTAGGGTGTGCAAGTTCTGCGGAGCAGGTTTTGCGCACGCTGTCTTCTTTTCCATTGAAGCCGAGCAGCGGAAGCTGCCGGATATTATGAAAGCGTGGAGCGCAAGCGACACGATACACATCTATAGGGCGGGGCCTTGACCCGCCTATCTGTCATCCCGAGCGCAGCCGATGGATCTCTTCAGAATCCCTTTTCACACCTTTTTTACTTTTTATTTTTGCCTTCTAAATCCTGCTTTAAATTATCCAAAAAGACATAATAACTATCATCTATGGCTGTACGGGTAAGCTTATCAAAAAGTGCTTCTTTAAGTTCGTTCTGAATATCTTTAATTACATCTTTTTCAATTGGAATTTGATTCAATTTTTTCCTTAAAAAATCTAATCTATCTGAACTAGGAAGATCATTTTCTTCAATTTTTATCATAATGGAATGCTTTTTAAAAATGGAGTTTAGTTCCGAAATAAAATAACCTGCTTTAAGAAAATCCTCGCCTGTTTTAGCTTTGGTAGAATCAGAAATCTCATCGTACCTTTTCCATTCTATCTTATACCGAAGATTATTATACTCTTTCTGCTTCTCTTTGGCTGGTTGATCAGAATCACTAACAATTGTACCAT
>CAMDDF010000106.1 GCA_945890885.1 Candidatus Kuenenia stuttgartensis
CAAGTGGCAAAAAAAACTTCTAAAAAAACAACAAAAAAAGCGACTGTCAAAAAGGCTGAAAAGCCCGTTAAAACAACGGAAAAGAAGCCCAAAGACACCGCATCAAAAAAGCCTGCTAAGACTCCAGTCTCAGCTAAGACTAAAAAACATAATGAACCACACATCAGGAAACACATGTCTTCAAATCTTACCCCGGAACAAATCGAGCGATACCGTATACTATTGCTTGCTAAACGCGCAGAACTTCTCGGCGATGTAAATTCAATGGAAGGCGATGCACTTCGCAAATCAGAAAATGACACAGGCAACCTTTCGAGCATGCCTATTCATATGGCTGATATAGGCACTGACAACTATGAACAGGAATTTGCATTGGGACTGCTGGACAGCGAACGCAAAATTCTTCGCGAAATCGATGCGGCACTTGACCGGATTAAAGAAGGAACCTTTGGTCTCTGCGAGGGAACCGGCAACCCCATAAGCATTGCAAGGCTTGAGGCCAATCCGTGGGCACGATATTGCATAGAATATGCCCGCATGGTTGAACAAGGCATGGTACGCGAAGGGGATAAAGTCGAAAGCTACAGCGAAAACGATGATGAATCTGAAGACGACGACGAATTATACGAAGAAAATGAAGACGAAGAAGAGGACGAAGATGAGTCAGACGATGACGAAGAGAAAAGCTCTTTCAATCCTTACTTTGAAGAAGATCAAGAAGACGACGGACGAATGCTTTACGAGTAAACAGTAAGTTTCCCATCTTCTTTTGTTGGGGGCGGATATTTTAAAATCCAAAGAATCTACCCCTGAATGCCGAATGTCGGAACCGTTGACGGAAAAAATCAGTAGATTTATTCCCGCAGAAACTCCATAGAATCATCTCCGGCAAACCTGACTCAGTAGCTGCAATCTGGCCTTTTTTCTCGTCTATTCCGTTGGCATATGCAATTATTCTTGACTTTTCGCACTATTTAGTATCTAATCCTGCGCTCGTTGGTGAGCATTATTTTAAGGTTGAAATCGATTTATGTCCCAGAAAACAGTCAAAATTGGTCTTATCGGCCTCGGTACCGTCGGGGCTGGCGTTGCGAAAATTCTACTCGAAGAATCCGGGCAGATTTTGCAGAAAACAGGCCTCAATATCGAATTAGCCAGAATTGTGGACAAGGACATTAAATCCCAGCGGCCCGTAAAGCTGCCTAAGGGAATGCTGACCAAAAATCTTGACGCACTTATAAATGACAAAAGCATTGATATCGCTGTCGAGCTGGTCGGCGGAACAGGATTTGCGAAGGATTTACATATTAAACTGCTCGAATCCGGCAAACACGTTGTAACTGCAAATAAAGCCCTGCTGGCTGAACACGGCAACGAACTTTACAGAGTCGCACGAAAAAATAATACATGTATCGCTTTCGAGGCAAGCTGTGCCGGCGGAATACCTATCATATCGGCAATCCGCACAGGTCTTGCTGCCAACAAAATCGAAGCTATTTACGGAATCGTCAACGGCACGTGCAATTATATCCTGACGAATATGACCAAAAAGGGGCTTTCGTTCAAGGCCGCCCTTAAAAAAGCTCAACAAAAGGGTTTCGCCGAGGCGGATCCAACGCTGGATATTAACGGCCACGACAGCGCTCATAAGCTGGTGATTATGGCTAGCTTTGCTTTCGGCTACGAATTTAAAATTGAAGATGTGCATATCGAAGGGATTGAAAGTATCTCTATTGACGATATTCGTTATGCTGAGGAGCTTGGCTATGTCCTCAAGCTTCTGGCAATAGCAAAAAACGAGACCGACGGTACAATATCGCTGCGTGTGCATCCATCGTTTCTGCATAAAGAATGCGCATTGGCCAGGGTCGATGGATCATTCAATGCTGTGAGCATTTTCGGAAGTGCGGTTGGCCAGACGATGTTTTACGGCAGAGGCGCCGGGATGATGCCGACAGCCAGTGCAGTGGTTTCCGATATTATCGACGTAGCACTGGGCAATTCGGTAACGACGTTTAACAGCTTAAAACTTAAAGGCCGCTCTGAAATAGAATCTAAAATCGGAAATATCCAGACACTGACCAAGCGGTTTTATATCAGACTTATGGCTAAAGACGAGCCGGGCGTATTTTCAAAATACAGTAAAATCCTCGGCGATAATAATATAAGCATCTCCGGTGCGCTTCAGCACGAAGGCACTGGTCCCGAAAATACCGTTCCGGTTGTGATTACCACACATCCGACAAAGCAGGAAAATATCGACAAAGCCATTAAACAGCTTACCAAAGCGACTTTCATAAGCGGCAAGCCTGTCTGCATCAGAATCGTCGATATACCGGAGGATAATATAGATTGAGTACGAAATATGTAATAATCGTCCCTGATGGTGCCGCCGACCAGCCGCTGGAAATATTTGACGGCAAAACCGTTCTTGAAGCTGCAAAAACCACCAATATGGACTGGATAAGCAAAAACGGCAAGCAGGGTCTTGTCTGGACAGTCCCCGCGAACCTTACCCCAGGCAGTGATGTTGCAATGCTTTCGCTTCTGGGCTATGACCCGGTAAAGCATTACACCGGCAGAGCACCCATAGAAGCGGTGGCAATGGGTGTACCAATGAAGCAGCAGGACTGGGTATTCCGATGCAACCTCGTAACATTTGCCGACAAAAAAATGGCAGATCACAGCGCAGGCCATATCCGCGATAAAGAAGCGCACATCCTTATAAAGGATTTGCAGGCGGCACTAAAAAATGACAACTTAACTTTATATCCAGGCGTAAGTTATCGAAATCTTTGCCTATTTACAGGTATGGATTTTGATGTTAAAACCCAGCCGCCGCACGACATCATTGGCCAATCGGTAGATAAGAATCTGCCCAAAGGCAAAAACGCCAATATCCTGATTGATATTATGGCACGCTCTCAGCAATTCTTTGCTGAACATGAGATTAACAAAATCCGAAAAGACCTCGGCGAAAACCCAGTCAGCTCAATCTGGCTATGGGGACAGGGCCAGCAGGCATTTCTCGATAAATTCAGTAAGCGTTTCGGGCTAAAGGGCGCGACAATCACCGCTGTCGATTTAGTTCGGGGCTTGTCGAAACTTATAGGTTTTGACCTTATCGAAGTCGAAGGCGCAACCGGCTATGTTGATACCAATTATACCGGCAAAGCCAACGCGGCGATTAAGGCCCTGGAAAAATATGACATTGTGCTGGTGCATATCGAGGCACCCGATGAGGCAGGCCACGCAGGCAGCGCCGAAATTAAGAAAAAAGCCGTTGAAAATATTGATAAATTAATTGTCGGGCCGGTACTTGAGGCCTTGAAAAAATATGATTCGTGGCGTATTCTTGTAATGCCAGACCACCCTACGCCGGTGTCAACGCAGGCCCACTCCAGCGACCCGGTACCTTTTGCTATGGCAGGCAATGGTATCAAGGGCGTTCTCAGTGAATCATTCTGCGAGAAAAGCGCATTTGAGACGGGCTTTGTGATAGACCGCGGCTGGGAACTTATGGAATATTTTACTAAAATGTAATTGTAATTCTTGATGTGAGAAAACTATGGGAATTGTAGTACAAAAATTCGGCGGAACATCTGTTGCTGACGCGGTGAAAATCCGAAAGGCCGCACAGCGTGCAATTGATGCTGCCAAAAAAGGAAACAATGTTGTCGTCGTTGCTTCTGCACGCGGCAAGCAGACAGACCATCTTATCGCAGATGCGATGGAGCTTAATTCCAATCCGCCAAGAAGAGAAATGGATCAGCTTTTAAGTACCGGCGAACAGCAAACAGTTTCGCTTATGGCGATAGCTATGCATGGTATGGGCCAAAAAGCTGTAAGTATGACCGGCGGCCAAATCGGAATGAGAACCGACTCTGTTTTCAGCAAGGCAAGAATTCAAAGCATCGACGCAAAGAAAATTCACGCTGAATTCGACAAAGGCAATATCGTAATCGTCGCAGGCTTTCAGGGTATCGACGAAAACGGAAATACCACAACTCTCGGCAGAGGAGGCTCGGATACATCGGCGGTAGCACTGGCAGCGGCGTTAAAGGCTGATGTCTGTGAAATTTACACTGACGTTGATGGCATATATACAGCAGACCCGCGAGTATATAAAAAAGCCATTAAAATGAAGCAAATCAGTTACGATGAAATACTTGAACTGGCCAGTCTTGGTGCAGGCGTAATGCACGGCAGGTCAATCGAGTTCGGAAAAAAATATGATGTAACCATACACGTAAGAAGCAGCTTAGTAGATATCGAAGGAACCCTAATTACACACGAGGTACCACAAATGGAAGGTATATTGGTCTCAGGAGCAACGTCTCAAAAGAATCTTGCTAAAATCGGACTTATTGGCGTAGAAAACACACCTGGCACAGCAGCGAAAATCTTCGCTCACCTGGCAGGGGCAAAGGTTAGCGTCAATGACATTATTCAGACAGAGGTAAGCAAAGAAAAAGCGAACCTGTCATTTACCGTTGGTAACTCCGATTTGCTCGATGCCAAAACAGCAATTGAAGAATTAAAATCTTCTATCAAGTATGACAAAATCTTCATCCGTGAAGACATTGCTGAAATCTCCGTTGTAGGCGTAGGCATGAGAAGCCATTACGGCGTGGCAAATAAAATGTTTGACGCTCTTGCCAAAGCTAAGGTCAATATCGACTCAATAACAACAAGCGAAATCCGTATTAGCTGTATCGTCGATGAAGACCAGGCAGAAACGGCTTTAATCGCTGTGTGCGATGCTTTTGAACTTGATAAGCCCGCTGAAAAAAGAAGCAAGTAAATTTAACAAACATCAAAGCCCTCGGCACAGATGCTGTTGAGGGCTTTTTGCTTATTCCCGCAATGGCACGACGACACTCTAATAAATACGCAATGAGCAGGAAAACAAGAAACAGTCTTACTGCTTTGATTGCGGTTTTAATACTTGCTTTTTCTCTTGCGGACAGGCTTTTTGTTAATCCCAAAGTCAGCACTGCTGTAAGCGGAAATCAGCAGTTAGCAGATTTTGAGAATCTTCACAATAAAGAATTTATCGTACCCTATGTTGTTGACGGCGATACTTTCGATATTGATTACCCCGACAAGAATTTCAAACATACCAGAATTCGGCTGCTGGGCATCGATACGCCTGAAACAAAAAAACCTAATACACCAGTTATGCACTTCGGCCCCGAAGCTTCAGAAAAAACAAAACAGCTCATCCTTAATAAGAGGGTGATTATTTTGCTGGATTCTGTAAGCAAGACACGCGACAAATACGGCAGACTTTTATGCTACGCCAAAATTTCCGACGGCAGGATATTAAATGAGCTTCTTGTCGAGGGCGGATTTGCCTATGCGGATTTACGGTTCCAGCACAGCTTTTATAGCAAATATGAATCGCTAATGAAAAAGGCAAGGAAAAATAAAATCGGCTTGTGGCAAAATATCAACTTTGAACAATTCCCCGGCTGGCTTAAAAAAAACAGGCCAAATTGGCAATAAAAGCGAGTCCCAATGCCCTAATTTCGCCCTTTTTAGTACCTTTGGCGGCAAAAATCAACATTTCCAGTTTTTCTTGACGCACCCGCCGTAAAAAGGTACAATTGGCGGCTTGTCTTTTTACGGATTTTAGAGGAAATAGAAATGCACGAAGCCATTCAAAAGGCCAAAGCCCTTATCGAGGCAATGGAGTATATCCGCCAGTTCAAAGGCAAGATTGTGGTAGTAAAGCTTGGCGGAAGTATCCTTGACGATATAGAGCTTCAAAAAAAGCTGCTAATAGATGTTGCGTTTATGGCGACCGTGGGTATTCGCCCGGTCATTGTTCACGGCGGCGGAAAAGCAATCAACCGCGCAATGGACGATGCAGGTATTGAGCCTACGTGGGTACAAGGTCAGCGATATACAGACAAACGCACCCTTGCTATCGTTGAGCATACGCTGATAAACACCGTCAATAAACCTATCTGCGATGTGCTTAACGGTATGGGCTTTGACGCTATGGGACTTCATTCGCTAAGCAGTTGTGTATTGTTTGCCCAGCAGCTAAGACTCGAAGGCGAAAACGGAAGAAAGCTTGACCTTGGACTGGTCGGCGAAATATTCAAGATAAATTCCAAGCTCGTGGAAACACTTTGTGCGGCAGGAACAATTCCGGTAATCGCACCGGTTGCGATAGAAAAAATGGGCGGCAAGCTTAACGTCAACGCTGATAGTGCCGCAGGTAAACTTGCAGCGGGCATAAAAGCTGAAAAACTAATCGTACTAAGTGATACAAACGGAATCCTGAGAAATATCAAAGACCCCGAAAGCAGAATATCCAGCGTGAATGAGGATGACATAAAGAAGCTCATTGCTGACGGGACAATCAATAGTGGAATGATGCCTAAGGTTCAGGCTTGCCTTGACGCAATCGATGGCGGCGTGAAAAAAGCTCACATCATCGATGGCAGAACCGAGCATTCATTACTTCTGGAAATTTACACCGACAAAGGTGTCGGAACACAAATATTGAAATAAAGAGTACGAACATGGCAGAAAATTTAAGCTCAAAACAGGTAATCGAAATATACGACAAATATGTAATCGCAAATTACTCTCGGCTTCCGCGTGCGATAGTTAGCGGCAAAGGTTCGTATATTTATGATGCCGAGGGTAATGAAATATTGGATATGTTTCCTGGCTGGGCGGTTAGCGGCATAGGACATTGCCATCCAAAAGTCGTCGAGGCGATACAAAAACAGGCGGAAAAACTCCTGCACATCGATAATACATTTTACATCGAAAGTCAGGGACGGCTTGCACAGATGATTTCCGAACGAGCTTTCGGCGGCAAATGTTTCTTCTGCAACAGCGGCGCTGAAGCAAACGAAGCCGCACTGAAACTTGCGCGATGCCACACTCCGGAAGGCAAATACAAATATATCACCACGGAAGGAAGCTTTCACGGCAGGACATTTGCTACCGCAACAGCGACAGGCCAGCCCCAGAAACACAAGGGCTTTTTGCCGATGTTGCCTGGTTTTATATATGTACCGTTCAACGATATCGGCGCATTGAAAAAAGCATTCACTGACGAAGTTTGCGGCGTGATGATTGAACCCATTCAGGGTGAAGGCGGCATCAATGTTGCCACAGATGAGTATATGTGTGCGATTCGCGACCTCTGCGATGCCAACGGCGCATTGATGATACTTGACGAAGTTCAAACCGGAATGGGCAGAACAGGCAAATGGTTCGGCTACCAGCATTATTCCATCGAGCCTGATATTTT
>CAMDDF010000107.1 GCA_945890885.1 Candidatus Kuenenia stuttgartensis
TTTAAGAAAAAGTCTAATGGGTTCTGCCGTTGCTGAAGGGGTGGCACTGAATACTTACGGACAAAAAACTAATTGATAAGTTTTTTCTTGTTATTTTGTCTACAATTTTGTAGAATATCCAAAAATCGTAACATATTTGTATTAGTCTATTTTGTTTTTAAAGGAAAAATATGTCGTCATCTGAAATAGCCAAACAGTCAGAATTCCTTAGTGATCTTTCGATGGCCTTTTCCGGCACTCTTGACCACGACGCAATTCTTGAGTCGATTCTGGAATCCCTCAATACCAATATGAAGTTTGAAAGAGGAACGGTAACTCTTCTTGACCCGGTAACCGAAAACCTCGTTATAAAGACAGCTCACGGAATTAGCGAAAAGTCCAGGAAACAGGTAAGCTACAAAGTAGGAGAAGGCATCACGGGTACCGTTTTTGAAACTGGCAAGGAAATCATTGTGCCAGACATCCGCAAGGATCCGCGATTTCTTCACAAAACCGGCGCAAGGGATACAAAAAACAAACGAATATCTTTTTATTGCGTCCCGATTAAGCTCGGCACACAAACCATCGGAACACTAAGCGTTGACCGTCAGGCCGAGCCGAAAGAAAAATATAAAGAAAATCTCCGTCTTTTGCAGCTTATCGCTACGATGATAGCTCTTTCCGAGCAGGTCAACAGGCTCGTTAAAATCGAAAGCCAGAGCCTTCGCAACGAAAATCTACAGCTTCGTGAAGAACTGAAAAAGAAATTTTCGATACATAATATGGTCGGAACCAGCAACTCGATGAAACAGGTCTATCGCCTCATTGATCAGGTTGCACAAAGCAATGCAACGGTTTTAATTCGCGGCGAATCCGGTACCGGCAAAGACCTTGTCGCCCACGCGATACATTACAACAGTCCGCGTTCTGCCAAGCCTTTCATAAAAGTAAATTGTATGGCCTTGCCCGATACGCTTCTGGAAAGTGAGCTTTTCGGCCATGAAAAAGGCGCCTTCACCGGTGCAACCGAAAGAAAGATAGGACGATTTGAACTTGCTCATGGCGGAACAATTTTTCTCGACGAAATTGGCGATTTCTCGCTTGATTTGCAGGTCAAAATGCTCCGAGTTATCCAGTTCAAGGAATTTGAAAGACTCGGCGGACGTGAAACAATAAAATGCAATGTACGCGTTATTGTTGCGACAAATAAAGACCTCGAAAAGGAAATCAAAAACGGCCTCTTCAGGGAAGACCTCTATTACAGGATAAATGTTTTTCCGATTTTCCTTCCGCCGCTTCGGGAACGCAAAGATGATATAATGCTTCTTGCCGATTATTTCCTCGAAAAATATGCTAAGGAAAATATCAAGGACATCCACAGAATTTCAACGCCAGCTATCGAGATGCTCACCAGCTATCATTGGCCCGGCAACATCCGCGAGCTTGAAAACTGTATGGAAAGGGCGGTACTTATCTGCGACGGCGATGTTTTACGTTCTGAACATCTGCCGCCTTCGCTGCAAATGTCTCACAGCAAGGAATCCGCCCAGAAAATGTCAATGGACGAAATAATTGAAAATAAGGAAAAAGAGCTTATAATAGATGCTTTGAAAAGAGTTGGCGGCCTGCAAAGAAAAGCCGCTGCTGAACTTGGTATAACCGAAAGAATTCTCGGCTATAAAATCAAAAAATATAAAATTTTACCAAAATATTTCTCGTAGGACAGTTATGACAAGAAAAACATTTGTAGTATTGATTCTGACCGTTTTGGCCGCCTGTTGCTTTGGCATGGCCAATAAGGAGGGTGTTAAAAATCCGCCTAAGAACATAATAGTTATGATTTCCGACGGTTGTGGATATAACCACCTCGAAGCCGCCAGCCTCTACCGCTATGGAAAAAGCAAATCTCCGGTTTATGAACAGTTTCCCGTATCTCTTGCGATGAGTACTTATCTGGCAGGGGGGCAATATGACCCGAACCAAGCGTGGCAATCTTTCGGCTATTTCAAATCCGGCGCAACTGATTCTGCCGCTGCTGCAACCGCTATGAGTACTGGTATTAAAACCTATAACGGTGCCATTGGCGTTGACATGCAAAAAAAGCCTGTCAAAAATATTATCGAAAGATGCGAAGAACTTAAAATGTCAACCGGCGTTATTACCTCCGTTGAATTTTCGCATGCGACCCCAGCTGGCTTTGTCGCGCACAATAAAAATCGTGGCAATTACTCTGAAATCGCACAGGAAATGATAAATCAAAGCGCCTGCGAAGTAATTATGGGTTGTGGCCATCCGCTCTATGATGACGATGGCAACTCCAAAAACGAAGGATATGATTATGTTGGCGGTAAAGATACATTTGACGCTCTTGTTGCTGGTTCTGCGGGTGGCGATTGCGATGGAGATGACGTAAACGATCATTGGACGCTCATCCAGAGCCGTCAGGATTTTCAAAAACTTTCCTCCGGCCAAACACCAAAAAGACTTTTAGGTGTTCCGCAGGTGCATACTACTCTCCAGCAGGCAAGGTATGGCGATAATAAAGCCGACTCGTTTAAAGTTAAGATGACCGACACCGTGCCTACTTTAAGCGAAATGGCTTCCGCCGCGATAAATGTCCTTGATAATAACCCAGACGGTTTTTTTCTTATGATTGAAGGCGGCGCCGCTGACTGGGCCTCGCACGCTAATCAGTCCGGCAGAGTTATTGAAGAGCAGATTGCATTTGAAAAAGCAATCGAAACAGTTATCGAATGGGTCAACAAAAACAGCACATGGGACGACACGTTGCTTATCGTTACCAGCGACCACGAAACTGGCTATATCACGGGCCCCGATTCCGGCAAAACAAAAGTCTGGAACGCTCTTGTCAATAATGGCCCCGAAAATATGCCTGGTTTTGAATGGCACAGCGGAGGCCACACCAATCAGCTTGTCCCGTTTTTCGCAAAAGGTACTTCTGCCGAATTATTCAAGGAACGCGCCATCAACACGGATACGATTCACGGCCAATATCTAGACAATACCGATATTGCCAACACGATTTTCACGCTTCTTAAACAGAGATAACATGGGCAAAAAAATCCTTATAGCTATGAGCGGCGGTGTTGACAGTTCTATGTCCGCTGCGATATTAACACAACAAGGTAATCAATGCCAGGGTGCATTTATGATAACCCACGACCACGCCGAAAAGGCCGCCAAAGATGCCCAGACTGTCGCCGATAAGCTCGGAATAAAACTTCACATTCTCGACTGGCGCCAAAAATTCGAAAAAGTTCTAGAATATTTTACCGACCAGTATAAGCACGGCAGAACCCCTAATCCCTGCGTATTCTGCAATCGCAACATCAAATTCTCGGGCCTGTACGAATTCGCCAAATCCATCGGCCTTGACTACATCGCCACGGGCCATTACTGCCGCGTCATCGAAATCGGCGGAAAACATTACCTCTACAGATCAGAAAATATCATCCGCGACCAGTCCTACGCACTCACTATGATAGACCGTTCGATACTGGAACATTTAATATTGCCCGTCGGCAACGAAGACAAAAACAATCTCCGCAAAATCGCCGCAGAACTCGGCCTTAACATCGCTGACAAACCCGATTCGCAGGAGATATGCTTCATACCGGATAACGATTACGTCGCCAAACTCGAATCGCGCTGTCCCCAACTCATCCGCGACGGCGATGTCGTTGACCGCGACGGCAAAATCCTCGGACATCACACCGGCATACACAAATATACCATCGGCCAGCGGCGCGGACTCGGCATTGCGCTGGGCCAACCCGCCTATGTCGTCGCTCTCGACGCAAATGAAAACAAAGTCATCCTTGGCGACAAACAACAGCTCATGCACAAAAAACTAATCGCCAGCCGTCCCAACTGGCTTTCCGAAATACCGCAGATGCCTTTTAAGGCCGACATAAAACCCCGCTATAATGACAACAGCTTTCCCGGAATGGTAGATATTTTGCCCGATGGCAACATTATGGTCGAGTTTGATACGCCTGCTATGGCAATCACGCCCGGCCAGGCAGCGGTATTTTACGTTGATGACCAATTCGGTACTAGGCTCGTCGGCGGCGCATGGATAGACGGAGCAGCCGACTGATGCAGGACGATAAGGATATTTTCCGCGTTCTTCGCGAGTTTGAACACATGGCGGACACCGCATCGCGAAAAGCCGCCATCATTCAGCCCGGTGCCATTGGCGACTGTATCCTCACGCTGCCCCTTGCCCGATTCCTTAAACAGACCCTCGACATCGGCTCGGTCGATATGATAGGCCACACAAGCTACATTGATTATTTCGTCAACCGAACCGATATCGACGGCATCCGCAGCATCGACTCCATCGGGCTGCACAAACTCTTTGCCGACAGTAAAACTTTTGACATCGAAGACAACGACCCGCTTCTCGGCGTTTTTCGTGATTACAGTTGGATCATTACATTTCTAAATGATGCCGAAAATAATTTTGAGCAAAACCTTATCTATCTGGCTAACTGTACTCATCCCGCCGAAATCACATCGATAGATTTAAAACCGCCCGCCGATTTCAATGGCCGCATTTCACAATTTTACATTACGCAATATATGCACGAAAATCATCTGCCGATGGAGCAGGGCACCTTTGACCATAGTTCCATTTTTATAACGCCGACAGATTCCGACAGAGAAATTGGCCTGCAAATTCTTAGTACCGCAGGCTTACACGCTAATTGCTCCAAAGTGATAATCGCCCCCGGCAGCGGCGGCGCAGAAAAATGCTGGGCCATAGCTAATTTTATAGCTCTTGCCGAAACCCTCAAGTTGCGAAATTTTCAACCATGCTTTATTCTTGGCCCCGCCGAACAGGAAAAATTTACCGATGATGTTATAGCTAAACTTAAAGGCACCGGCCCGATTATTAGAGATTTGGATTTGGCTGAAGTTTTGGCGGGCATTTCCGCGTCGGATTTATTCATCGGCAATGATACAGGCCTGAGTCACTTGGCAGGCTGTGCCGGCACAAAAACAATTGCAATTTTCGGCCCGACAAACACTACGCATTACAAACCCCTTGGCCCGAAAGTTGAAACCTTTACATTCGATGAAAGAGATTTCGCCAAATTCTCCCAGCCATCCATCCAAAAAATTCTTGATGTAATTTGACACAACACTACTATTTTCCTGTTGATTTTGATAGAAAATTAGTACAAAATATAAGGTAGGAATGACCAATTGTTTTTTAAAGGGAAAGTGAAAATGAAAAAAATAGCTTCGATTTTATTTCTTACAGTGGTACTTCTTGCTAGCCTTTTCGCTATTGCTGGCTGCAACACCGTTGAGGGAGTTGGAAAAGACATTGAACGCGGCGGCGAAGCGATACAGGACGTGGCTGATTAAGCTTGCGATATAATCTGCCAAAGTGCCATCCATAGCGGAACGGTAACGATGCAGGAAAAATAGCTCAGAAGCAATATCGTGCTTATTTTTTCTTCCTGCCCGCCGTAGTGTTTTACCTGCAGCAGATTGGCGATGGCAGGGGCCGATGCCGCCTCGAGCACCAGGAAGCTGGCGAGGAGCGGGTAATTCACGCCCACGTTAAAAAGGTATATCACAAGAATTGTCGCTGCCGGAATGAAAAAGAGTTTGACTCCGATGACTTTCAGTGCGTCCACCCAATAATGATGTATTTGCATTTTCAGCCCGCCAAGCATTCCTCCCAGAACGAACAATGCTATCGGCACGGTTGCCTGTCCGAGCAGGTCGGCGCTGTCAGTGACGACACCAGGAAGATAGGCCCTTAGACCTGTAAATACCATAAAAAGCGAGGAAAGATTGGCCACCAGTGGTGGAGTTATAAGCTCACGCCAGTCAAATTTTGAGCCGTTGCCATTGCCGTTACTTACCAGAGATTTTCCGACTGACCAGACCAGCAGATTTATCCCGAGAACAAACAGGAAACAATAGAGATTGAATTTCTCCAGCTGGTCAGCAAATAATACCGCACCCATCGGCAGGACAAAGTATCCTGCGTTTTGCATGCCTGTAAGGGCGAGCATATTTTTTTTAGCTGGCAGTTCCCGGTAAAAAACGATAAATCCCGCAAAAACTCCCATGCCAACCATTAAAACTGCTGATAACGGCAGCACAGGCCATATTTTCAGCTCGCTGGGGTTAAAAGTTTTCACGATGTTTGAAAAGATAAGACACGGCAGAAAAACCTTAACAACCGAGCTTGAAAGCGTTTTCAGGTTGTCTTGTGTGATTATTTGCTTTCTTACGAGGATCCCAGCCGCGGAAACCACGATCAAAATTTTCAACACAGCAAAAAAAGTTACATAAAAACTTTCAATGAACATATTAAACATCAAAACACCTTATATAGTTTCCATCTCCGCCATCATTCAACATCTGGTGGCTTGGCGGATTAGCAGTGCCAATATACAAACAAGCATAATAAATTTTATTCAAAAAATTAGCAACTCTCAAAGATGGGTTTTTAGTTGAAAGTAGTTGCTTTTTATCGGACAATTTCCGTAAAGCCTTAAATTGTAAATACTTAAGTGTTACAATAAACCGTTCAAGATTTTTTCTTCGTGGTGCCGATATCAATTGTAGGTTTGAGAACTGCTGTTTGAAAGAGGAATATGCCTGCGATTTTTGAAAAAATGAGTTGGAACAAATCCGCAAAGCCGACGCTTAGTCAGCAGGCGGTGGCCAATCTTACCCAGCAGGATCTGTTTTCACTTCCAATTGTAAAGCTCGAGGATAGAACAAATATAAAAATAGAAAATAAAGAAATTTTTAAAAATGAGGGCCCAAAAATGGTAACAAGCACTATAGTCGAAACAAACTCTTCAAGTTCAGCGGCGATTCTTGCCGCCAATGAAATGGCAAGAGAAGATCATGAATTAAAACATATAGCTATCAAAGATGCTTCAAGAAAAGTTGAGCCTGCAAACCAAGCAAGCAAAAGAAGAGGCAGAGATTTTTCAAGCGGTATGGATTTGCTTGAAATGGATTTTCTTCTTAGCGTAGTTGAAAACACAGCTGGTGAAAACGAATTTGACATCAAGATGCGTCAGATGTGCTTTAAGGAATTGCTCCGCAGAGAATCAAGACACGATATAGGCTCTGCCGCTATGAAGGTTTATGCCACAACAG
>CAMDDF010000108.1 GCA_945890885.1 Candidatus Kuenenia stuttgartensis
TGATTGAGGATATTCCCTATGGCAGCAAGAATACCCAAAGTCGTGGTTATCGGCTCCAGTTATGTCGATATGGCGATTCAGTGTCAATCGACCCCAAAACCGGGCCAATGCGTCAAAGGCTCCGGCTTTTCCAGCAATCCCTCCGGCCAGGGCCCCAATCAGGCTATCGAAGCATCGTTTTGCGGCTGCAAAGCATCTCTGGTGAGTTGCGTCGGTAAAGATTGCTTCGGGGACAAAATTCGCGAAAATCTCATTAAATTCGGCGTAAATATTGATAATCTTTTCGTGGCAGAAGCCATGAACACCGGCCTTGTCGTTACAATGGTCAACGAGGACGGCGAAAACATAAGCTGCTTTTCTGCCGGTGCCAATTCTGCCCTTTCGAGGGACCATATAGAATCCGCAAAAGTCGAACAGGAAATTTCCACCGCCGACTGCTGCATAATCGACAGCACATTGAATATTGAAACAGTTGTAGCAGCCATAAGAATCGCGGAAATCAATAGAACCAAAATTGTTCTCTATCACGTTTTATCTCTGAAAAAAGCGATGGAAAGCGTCGCTCAACTGCCGCAGGAATTTTTCTCGGTGAACTGCTTCGTTTGCGAACCTGATATCGACGGCCTTACGGAAAATTCGACCAGCACCGTTCATGATGCCAAGCCTGTCGCTACCGACCTTATAGCTCGCGGCATAAACAATGTTGTTGTCCGCTGCGGCAGAAGAGGATGTCTGATTGTTAATAAGGATTCGATAGACTTGATTGCCTCTGCGCAAAATGAGCAAATATCCGTCGGGTGCGGAACCGATGCTTTTGTCGGAGCCCTCGGAGCCTCGGTTGCGGTTGATGACCATATTAACACCGCAGTGAAATTCGCTATGGCCGCTGAAACGCTCGCCTGCCAGAAAGCCCACTTGCAGGAAAACCTGCCAAAGAAAACCGATATACTGGAAATGTTATTAAAACACCCCGATTAGGTGGGATATTATCAGAGAAGCTCTTGAAATTCAGACCATCAGATTAATTACAATGAAAAAAGATGCAGATATTGTAAACTCCCTCTATAAAATAGCCTGTAAAATCACCGAATCATTTAAAATCTCAATTCAGGTGATCCTGATAGAGCAGAAAAAGTTCTACACAAACACATTAGAAGCGATGCATCAAAAAAGCCTTAAACAAGGCGTTAGATGGTGTTTGACAAAAGCACTAAATCGGGGTATAGATAGCTCTTTCCGTTGCAAGTGGTTTCTTGTTTTAGATTGGAATATGTGATAGAAAGACTGTATGACTCGATTTTTGATTTATCTGTTCCCCGCCGTAGCTGACGTGATAATCGCGGCGACAATGTTCGTATGCAGCAATCGTCTTGCGGATCAAGGCAAAAGCAGAACAGAAGTCGCTATGGTATTCGCTGCATGGGCGGCGGTTTACATCATAACCAATCAGATACTTGCTCGGCTTATCACGTCGCGAAATGCCGCTGCAATGATGATTGCCGCAAATTTACTGTTCACTGCCACTGCTGGGGTGTTCGTGCTTGTTGCTAATGTATGGGCAATATATGCGACCATGGCGGTTTTAGCAGTAGCCTCGGCATTGTTCTTTCTTCCATTCCAAGTTTTTATGAAGGCAGTCGAGCCTGACCAGCACCAAGGCGTGGTGCGATCAGTGGCAATATACACCTTTTCCTGGAGTTTGGGTTTCGCGAGCGGCCCTTTTATCGCGGGATTCATCTACCAAGGGTTGGGTTGGCAGTGGTGTTTTGCCTTCACCGGCCTGCTGGGCTTGCTAACGGCCATCGGTGTACAATTACTCAAGCATCATGCTAAATACCATCAAAGTGAGGATATCACGCCAAGTCAGCCATCCATTATCCACCCGATTCGAGACGCAGAGGATGTGAACTATCATACCATGCCTGATTTGGCATGGATGGGATGGATGGTTTGCGGAGTTGGTTGTTTAGGGATATATTCATTCCTGTCTATTTTGCCATCAGTTGGGGTGTCCTATGCGATACCGAAGTCGCAGATTGGTTCCATAATAGCCTTGCTTTATATTACACAGGCATTGACGGGATTGAGTTTGATACGTGGCAAAATGTGGATGTTTCGTCCCATGCCGCTGCTGGGGTTTGCCGCATTAGGAGTGGTAAGCTTGGTTTGTTTTAGCGTAGCGCTCCTGCCGGCGATAGATGGGATAGAAGTGTTTACTATACAACTGCGAACGCTTGGCCTGTACGCTTCGGTTGCCTGTTATGGAGCATTTTCAGGATCGTTTTTCTTCGGTTTGGTATTTCACTCTCTGGTACACCCGCTTCGCAGCGCAAGATATGTTGCTATCAATGAAACGGTCGTGGGCATCTGCGGTGTAGCGGGACCAATCATGGCCGGTACGTTGGCAGACAGGTTTGGCTTTCTCACTTTTCCGACTGTGCTGATAGCAATGATAGCTGCTGTTACGGTACTGCAATTTGTTGTGCTAAAGCGACTGGATTGCAATTTAACCGAATGAAGGGAATTAGTCCGGTTCGCCGCCACCAAGGGGAGATTGAATAGTAATTTCCAATTCCGGTGAGACTTTTTCCGCAGCGACCATGTGTTTGGGAACACGGGCGGCAATAAAAATACTGGCAGCCGAGGTACTTCCATGCAATACCACCAACCAAAGGCATTGTAACGGAAGCGATGTGGTTCATCGCAACACCCATGCTTAATGTCATAGTTTTTTCGTTTGCAGGAGCAAGTTTGCCAATGTATGTGGTCAGTGCCATAGCGAAAACGAAAAACGAACTATCGAGAATAAAAACACCATAAAGAAGATATTTGCTTTTTATGAAAGCATAGCCGAGAAAGCAAAACATCATGAATGAATAATAAAAGATCAGCACGGAATGTTCGCCGATGCGATCAATGAGCCTGCCAACAGCCGGCGAGGCGAACCAGCCGACGGCCTGCACAAACATCCACATAATCAGCATTGTAGAAAGCGGCGTACCATAGACCTTTACCAGCAGGAAGCCGGCGAAGGCAAGGAATATTTGTTTTCGCCAGCCTTCAAGAAAGTTGAGCATATAATACAATCCGTATTTACGACGGAAGACAAGTTTGGGTTTTTCGCTGCGAATCTGGCGAGGTATGCAAAGGCAGGCGATTGCGGCAAGGATAGCTACTGAGCCAGCAATAATATACAGTGGACGAATGGGCACGCCAGCGGTATTAAGAATCAACGCACAAGCCAAGCCTAGGCCTGCGCCTGCGGCTCCAGATGCCTGAATTTTGCCAAGGCATTTGCCTTCTTTGCCACGTTCGGCAAGGGCAAGCCCCATAGAATTAGGAAGCGGCATCCAGACATGAAGCCCCTGACTCCAAACAAGACTTGAGATGATTAACCAAAAATAATTGTGTACAAAGCAATAGCTGCTAAGGCCAAAAGCGACAAAGATAAGCATTACCGCACCAATTATTGGCTCGGCGAAACCTGCAAGTAAGGCAAGGATACCCAATGCGAAAATACCACAGCTTTCGCGGAACATTTCGAGCAGACCCTGCTGAAAGCCCGAAAGATTCATTTCCTGCACAACGAAATTAGCGTTTAATGCAACTTGGAGCGTTAGTGTAAATCCTACCGCCATTGAAGCGAGGCAGAGAAATTTAAGCCCTTTATTTCTATTGCTGATATCTATATGTACATCCATCCTTTTTAATCTCGCTTTAATTCAGTCAGCCTCCGGCATAATCTATTTCTTTATCGCTGGCGCTTCTTTGTCCAGCATTCCCTTGAGCATCGTGCCCATAAGTGCATCATTAACGCCCGATGAACCGCCGACCATCACATCAGGAGTAACTCGGATTTTATTCTCCGCCACCAGCTTCATTATCTCAATCAGTGCCGCGTTATTCTGGCCGATGCTGTCTGAGAGCAGTTTATAAGCCTGCGACTTTGCATCCGCAATGAGCTTGGTCTTCTCTGCTTCGGCTTGGGCTTCGATAATTACCTTTTTCTTTTCTTCCTCGGCAACCTTTACGCCATATGCGGCAGTAGCAAGACGTTTTTCCTCTTCGGCTTCCTGAGTAGTCTTTGTCAGAGCTTTTTGTTTCTCAGCGGCACGCTGCTGCTATTCAAAGGTCTTTTGCTGCTGAAGTGCAATCTCACGGTCGGTCTGTGTTTTTAACAATGTACCTAGCGTCAGTTCATTGCCAACATCTCCGATGCGAACCGCCAGCAGTGTTACGCCGTACTTCGCCAGTTCTTCCTTCAAAAGCGTATTACTTTGCTGTTCCTGCAATGAACGCTGCTGAACATAATCAAGAGCTTTTACCTTTTCGGCGTTATTTCTGAAAATCGCCCGCACCGATGTCGTTACCAGCTTTGAAAGCACCATCGCATCATCGCCAACAGTCGCGACCACGCGCGGGGCGTTGTCACGGTCTATCTGATATGTCACGCGAATATCAACAGGGAATGTAAAACCATCGATGCTTCGAACTGTCATAGGACTTACAGCCTCAGCTTTTATCAGCGTCTCCTTCTCAGGTGTATAGCTTATCGTTGCTTGACGTGTATCAATTATTGTAGCCTCATACGCTGTGGGGTGCAGATAATACTGCCCTTCGTTAAGCGGTTTATTCCAGATGCCGCGCTGGCCGACTTCCACAAGACGGTCAGGGGTTTGAATCTGTTCGCCGACGTTGCTTTTGATGACGGCAACCGTACCTACCCGAACATTGGTGACTGGCGCATCAGTAATAGTGAACAGCCGTGGATTAATTCGATATTTTCCTGGTTTGAGCACTGTAAGTTGAGGCCCCTTATAACCTTCGCCATCGCCTAGAAAATATTCGGCGCTAAGCATCTTGTCCGGCTGGTCCCACTCCGGGGCATAAATGGTATTTACCGGCAGAGACCGGCCATCCGCGGCCTGAACCAGTCCTACATGCCCATCCTTTACTTCGATAACTGGAATCTTTGTAATTGTGTACTGCCAAGGCCAATAGAAAAAATGCCAGCCTGGTGTAAGTACTTGTGCCTGAATACCGTTTTCGCCTTTGACGGCAAGAATACGGCCTTGCGGCAGCGAACCACCTCCAAATTTCTTTTCCACGATACCAGCCTCATTACCGCCGATATTGGTTACTGTTATCAAAATTGCTGCGAGCAGCAGTATGATGATAAAAACGGTGAGCATTGCAGCGCGACGAAATTTGCTGCCCATCGCAGACTCTACTGTGTATTCCATTACATGTCTCCTAAACTTGTATTTCTTATATTAAATGCTCTGCTACATAGCTAAGCATTACGATTCAACGATAATACCAGAGTCTTCCTTAAATTACAACAACGCCGCCAATCTTACCTTGCGTATTGTGGGCTTTTCGCGGCGGCTTGACAATATCCGACGAAGGGGGTTTGGATGAATTAGACGAGTTCTTCGCGAGTTGAGCGACTTTGTCCATGAACAGAACCACCTGTTTGGTCAGTTCGGCAACTTGTTTTTCATGTTCCGCGATACGCTGAATGTAAAACTGTTCTTTTTGGGAAGTCACATTTCGTCCTTAAAGCATTTACTGTTGATATTATCGGACAAATGTGGATTTTTACTTGGGGAAAATACTGGCATTCCATCTTGAGTATGCTACAATGCTTGGAGTCAAAAATAGGTATTTTGACACTGAGTGCGTCACTCAATACCCTCGAAATACCTGTGAACGATTACAAGGAATTATACAGATTATTCACGGTTTTTGACTTAATAAAGGGATGTTGATATGTTTTTGAATATTTTTTTAATTTTGGCGGGTTTTTTGCTGCTTCTGGTTGGAGCGGAAGGGTTGGTTCGAGGAGCAAGCTCTCTGGCTAAAAGAATGTCTGTTCCTGAAATTGTCATAGGCCTTACTGTTGTGGCTTTTGGAACTTCGATGCCGGAGATGGTAGTTAATGTTGTTGCTTCTGTTACACATAAAAATGATATAGTGTTTGGTAATATAATTGGAAGTAACATTTTTAATCTTTTCTTAGTTCTTGGCATATCTGCTTTAATTTATCCATTGAAAGTGCAAAAAAATACAGTGTGGAAAGAAATTCCGTTTTCTTTATTGTGTACTTTAGTGCTTTTCTTTCTTGTAAATGATAAATTGGGTTCTGGTGTGCAGGATAATATTCTTGCCAGGAATGATGGTCTGGTGCTTCTGGCAGTAATGACAATTTTTTTGGTATATCTTTTCGGGATATCAAAGGCAGAATCACAGGATGAGTTTAAGTTTGAAGTTTATAGTTATAAAAAAATATTCACCTTTCTTTTGGCAGGCCTCGCATTTCTTATTATCGGAGGGAAATTGTGTGTTGGGGGAGCAGTTGATTTGGCCCGCAATGTCGGTATAAGTGAAAAAATTATCGGCTGTACAATACTTGCAGTTGGTACGTCATTGCCTGAGCTTGCAACTTCGATTGTTGCAGCCTTCAGGAGACAATGCGATATTGCGGTAGGGAACGCCATAGGCTCAAATATATTTAACATTTTGTCTATTTTGGGAGTAAGTTCTGTTGTAACGCCGGCATTTTATAGTAGCGGATTTAATTTTGATATGCTGGTTTTATTGATCGGAACCGTCTTGCTTTTGGTATGGATGTTTACAGGAAAAAAACGAGAGCTTGACCGCTGGGAAGCTGTGTTATTTATAATGATTTATGTGTTTTATGTTTTTGTTCAGATTAAATTTTTCTGATTATAACAGAATAATTGGGACTGGATGAAATTAAACTTTAAAACCTGTGCAGTAATTGTCGCTCATCTGGTCTAATTCTTCGCCGGTTAGCGAGATAGAATTTTCATCAAAAATCCCAATTCATTCGCAATTGCCACCGCAGTATTTTTGTGGTCGCCTGTAATCATTACGGCTTTAATACCAGCCTGCTTACATTCTTCTACTGCTTTTTTGACCTCAATGCAAGGAGGGTCAATCATAGCAACAAGACCTACAAAAATAAGTTTTTTTTCGATAGATTGGAAGATGCTCCCTTTTGATAGCCCTCATTCAACTCCCTGTAAGCAACCGCTAAACTCTCATTGCCGAACTAGGGCGTGTTGCCCAATGGGAGTTTTTTGCCGAGAAAGCATAAGTATAAAGATTTTGTC
>CAMDDF010000109.1 GCA_945890885.1 Candidatus Kuenenia stuttgartensis
TAACGAGATAGTAATTGGAAAGGTAAAGTTGAATTTGCCTGACCTCGATCTTGTTCCCTCTAATTCTGAAAAGATCACTCGGGCTGGCGATAAGTCAGCAAAGTGGGTAGTTAGTTATCGCATTTTTGAGAAATTTCCGTGTACCGAAACATTAAAAAAAGTATCGGATTGGTATAATAAAAATGGTTATACTTTAGATGAAGTTTATTATTCCAATATTGGCTTTTCAGAAAAATATGGATTTTGGAATAAAGGGATTAAACCCAGCCAGAGTTATATAATAGCGATCAGAAAAGATAATCAATTTATTTTGTTAAATATTTACTATTCAGATGATAATTCATGTTATGCGGAAATGAAAGTCATAGGTTTTGCAGGAAATCATGGAATAGTCGCAAATTAGTTTGGTTGATATTCGTGGTATTCAAGGAAATTAGTCCGTAGGGTGTGCAAGTTCTGCGTAGCAGGTTTTGCACACGCGGCCTCCTGTCATCCCCGCGCAGGCGGGGATCCAGAAATTGAAGCCGAGTCGCGGAAGCGACCGAATAAGTTAGAATTGAAAATTTAACAACATGTGCAAACAAGTGAAGTCGCTACCGACTTGAAATAATGTCAAAGAAAGGCATATGATGAAAAATAATTTGCAATGGATTATATTGATGGCAGTGATTACAAGTTTGTTTTTCTGTATGGTTTTGTGGTTGAGTATGGAACATAGTGCCACAAAGAAATTATTGAGTAAATTAGAGCTTGCGATTCCAGGGCAGAAATTGTCGAGGATAAGTGAAAAGTTAGGCCAACAGATGCACAAATTTGAAAAGTTAGATGAAGTTATTGGATGGGGAAAAGTAAAAGACAGAAAATTTTGTGAAGGGAAGATATTATACTGGTTTTATGCAAGCACTCCACCATGCAGAGCTTTAGAAATCTATACCGATTCTAATGATATTATAGTTTTTTCTACAGTTAGAGGTTTGTAAAAGTCCGTAGGGTGTGCAAGTTCTGCGTAGCAGGTTTTGCACACGCGGCCTCCTGTCATCCCCGCGCAGGCGGGGAACCAGAAATTAAAGCCGAGTCGCGGAAGCGACCGGATAAATAAATTACGAATTTTAAAATCAGATTTTTTGAATTAAGAACAAAAAATATCAGCGTTTGTAGGAATAATTTTATGTCTCGTTCGATTCGCATAATGTTAGTGATAATAGCAATTTTTTTATCGCCGCTGTCTTTGCTTACCAGTGTGGTTGTTTTAGGTGCTGTTAATCCTTTTGGATTAATTTTTCTAACCAGTTTTACAATTGATAACAATTCAGGGCAAAATATTTGGGTTTCTCCTATAGGTGCTGTTGGTCAAAATGGAGACAGACATCCGCTTCCATTTTCTTATTTTAAACACTTTTCTGTTAGGTCTATCAAAAAGACTGATTTTTATATAGCAAAAGACACATCAAGAATGTTTGTTTATGATTGGGACGACATCCAGTTCTCTGAGATACTTGTTCGTCATGAGCAGGGTGATATATGTTTTATAGCTACCGATCCCAATCCTACTCAGAACCAATATAGAAATTTAAAAAATAAATTGTTTACCATCCCATCTCTTTCTGAATTGCCAGTGGCTTCCTCCAATCTAAAGTCAGCACTGTTAAAGACACATATGAACTGGTATAGTTATATTTTGCCTGTAATTGGTATTATTCCGCCTATCTTGGTAATTATTCTTTGGAGAACAAGAAAAAAACAGAAATTAAAGCCGAGTCGCGGAAGCGACCGGATAATATAAAACCAAAAATCCGTGGCATCTGTGTAATCTGCGGTTAATAAAAAATTCGAGTTAATTTGTGTAATTCGTTGTAAAAAAACAGTGTTAATCTGTGGCTGAAAAAACAAAAAAAGGTAAATATGACAATAAGCTTTAAATGTCCGCATTGTAATGCCTTATGTGCCTTTACGAGCAAGTACGCGGGCAGACGCGCAAAATGTACAACCTGCCAGAAAAAATTTATCATCCCTGCGCAGTCGGACACCAAACCCGAAAAGGTTATAGAAAAAATAAAGATAATCGAAAAACCTCGCCCCGGCTTTTACAAAGCTGTATTCATCGAAAGCTGGCCCGCGATATTTTACCCTGAAACGCTTTCAACGCTAAAGTATCTTGTTATGCTCGTTGTTTTGAAGTTGGTACTGGGCGGTGCAACACTCATCTGGGCTTCGACGATTCGTCCGCCAACAGGCTTTGACGTGTTTGTTTTCCTGATTCAGGTGATGATTATGGTCGTTTTGTTGTTTGGCCTTTGCTGTGCATGGGGCAGGATAATTGAACTGTATATGGATGTCGTAAGCGATACAGGTTTTGATATCGACCAGCTTCCGCCGCCCTTGTCGGATGCGGATTTTCCGCTATGGAACCATATGCTAAAGCCTTTTATTGTGTTTATGGGTACTATGCTGGTTGCGTTTATGCCGTATTTCCTTGGCGATATATTTTTTATGCATATCGGAATAACAAAGGGAAATATTTTTGCGTACAACACGGATCTGACGGTTATTTTGCAGGCATTATGGCTGATTAGCTTTTTAAGTATTCCGTCGGTGTTTATAAATATGGCGATAAGCAGGGACTGGATGTGCCTCAGACCCGATTTTGTTTTCAGGCCAATATTCAGAGCCATCAAGCCATACTTTCTGCTTGTGCTGATGTTTATAGTGGTGTTTTACATCGAGTCTTTCACTGAAATTTCAAAACCGTTGCTTGCTGGTAATATGCCAGCGGTGATTTTAAAATCTGTTCTGAATATCCTCGCACAAATCCCTATTTTGTGGGCGATGCGTTCTGCCGGACTGTATTACAGACATTTCGCCTGCTATTTTAAACTGTAAAATCCGAATTGCCAAATTGATCCAGAAATTGAAGCCGAGTCGCGGAAGCGACCGGATAAAGTTATAACGAAAGCGTGGAACGCGAGCGACACGATAATATAAAAGTGGAAATCCGAGTAATCTGCGGTTAATGAAAATTTGAGTTAATTTGTGTAAATTCGTGGCAAAAAATAAAAATTTGTTTTCGATTTAATGAAACAAATTGGTAGCATCTTCAATAGCTCCGGCGATGCTCTTAAAATTTACCTCTCCGGCAATAACATTATCGACCCCTTTTTCGATGAGAGCGGCCTGTTCGTTGCAGCTCAAATTTGGAGCTATTGCCACCACCTTGGCCCCCTGTAAATCTTCTTTGGTGTGGATATTTTTGCAAATCTCAATTGCATTGAGCTTGTTAGACATCAGGTTTACTATGACAACGTGAGGTTGGAGCTTATTCGCGGCGAACCCAACATCGAACATATTGTCTGCCCATTGACTCCGGTATTTCTCCAGCCTGTTCAATTCCCCGCAGATTTGTTCTAGCCATTGAACATTTGTATCTATTAAAAGGATTCGTACTATCCCGAGTTCCATCCCATCGACTGGTATATGATTGGCCCGCATAAATCTCATCAACTCACCAGCCGGTATCCTGCGGTCTTTACTTCCGGGTATTCTGTAGCCTTTTAGCTGACCGTTATCAAACCATTTTGTTACGGTACGCGGAGCGACCCTGCAAATCTGTGCGACCTGACCTGTGGTATAGACTTCGTATTTATCCATAACTCTAATTCCTGCCTAATGCAGTCTTTTATTGACAGAATGCCGATTAAGTGGCCTTGATAATTCTGGCTTCGTATTTAATAATCGACCGTTTCGGTGTCCGTTTTAACTAAAAGCACATAAAATTGTTAATTGTAGTAAATATATGTACACAAAAAGTACATAATGGCCATTATACAAATTTTTTAACAACAAAAAAAACTTGACCACAAAGTCCATAATCGGTATGATGTAGTTCTAAGAACTGCCGGAAAAGTTTTGGCCTGTTGACTAAGTTTTTTATAACGCAATCATTATTAAGGTTTTAATTTAGTTAATTAGAAGATGGCAGGACAGCTAAGAAGCTGTTGGCAGATATGAAAGCTTGACAAACGCCTCGAAGAAACACAGCAGGGCGAAAGGCAGGAAAAGACTATAGGTTTAAGGTCTTGCCAAGTCCGGAAAAACTGTGATTTCGAGGTGAATAGAACTCGGTGATGGTAAAATGTTAATTTAAAGAGACTTAAATAGGCTCATAAATTGAAAAGATGGATGGTAAATTTTATTTTATGCTGATGCTGTAATAAAAACAGTAAGTGGTTAAAGTATGTTTCTGTCCAGTAAAAGTTTTACCTTACGGGGAAAATTGGTGAATGTTTCATAGCTCTGCCCTTGTTTAACTTCCTGCTTTAAACGGATTTAACGGCTTTTTATAGCCGTCAGAAAGGAGCAAACTATGAGCATACTTACCCAAATTGGAACGGGGGGATTAGTTGTTATCTCTGTCGTAGCAGTCGTTGCTGGCATAGCGATAGCAATCTTTTCACAAAAATTCATCTTTTCCACCAAATCGAAATCTATCAACGAAGACCTCAACAAAAAAGTCGAAGACGCAAAACGTGAAGCTGAAAATATCATCAAATCTGCTAACGTCGAAGCCGCATCTGTAACAATCAAGAAAAGGGAAGAATTTAATCAGCAGATGAATCAGGCCAAAGAGGAAATCCGCGAGGGCGAGCGAAGGCTTGTCAAACGCGAAGATGCTCTTGAGAAACAGGTCGAATTACTCGAAAAACGCGAACAGGAACTCAAGAGCAAGGATCAGTCTCTTGAAAGCCGAACGAAAAATGTCGAGGCAAAAGATAAACAACTCTCTACATTGGTTACCCAGCAGAAAAATCAGCTTCTGAAGATAACAGCTATGACCTTTGAAGAAGCCAAAAATCTTCTTCTTGAGAGGCTTGAAAACGAATGCGAGCACGAGATGAGTGCTTTGTTAGAGCGGAAACTCGAGGAAACAAAGGAAAAATCCGAAGAAAAAGCCAGAGAGATAATTAATTTTGCGATTCAAAGATACGCCGCTGAACAGACCTGCGAAGCCAGCGTTTCAACTGTTGATATTCCAAGCGACGATATGAAAGGCCGAATTATTGGCCGAGAGGGCAGAAACATCCGTGCATTTGAAAAGGCTACCGGCATTGATGTCATAGTTGACGATACGCCGGGCGTTATTGTTGTCAGCGGATTTGACCCTGTTCGCCGCGAAGTGGCAAGGGTGAGCATGGAACGGCTCATTCAGGACGGCAGAATTCACCCCACACGAATCGAAGAGCTTGTCGAGCAGACAACCAAAGACGTACAAGCCAAAATTCTTCAGATAGGCAAAAGTGCGGCTGTAGAAGCAAATGTTAACGGCTTAAATAGCAAAGTAGTTTATTATATGGGCTCGCTCCAGTACCGAACAAGTTATGGGCAAAACGTCCTCCGTCATAGTATCGAAGTTGCGTTCCTTGCTCAGGCTATGGCAGATGAGCTTGGTCTTGACGGCTCAATCGCTCGCCGGGCAGGATTCCTGCACGACATAGGAAAGGCCATGGATCACGAAGTCGAGGGCGGCCACCCGGCTATTGGTGCAAATTACCTGAAAAGATTTGATGAATCTCCGATTATCTTAAACGCAGTCGAAGGCCATCACGGCGACGTAGCTGCCAATAATCCTTATACTCCTCTTGTTGCCGCCGCTGATGCCATTAGCGCATCAAGGCCCGGTGCAAGACGTGAGACTCTCGAACGCTATATTAAACGGCTCGAAAAACTCGAAGAAATTGCTTGCAGCTTCCAGGGTGTCGATAGCTGTTTTGCGATTCAGGCCGGCAGAGAGATCCGCGTAATTGTTGACGCTGAAAAGATCAACGACGATGTAGCAACAAAAATCGCGCGTGATATCGCAAAGAAGATTGAAGATGAAATGACCTATCCAGGCGAAATTAAAGTAACGCTGCTGCGTGAAGTTCGTTGCATTGAATACGCAAGATAATAAAAAGGCTCTAAAATGAAACTGAATGTTCTTTGCATCGGCGACGTTGTAGGCAGGCCGGGCAGAAGAATTCTGGCCGACCACCTGATTCATATTGTAAGAGAGCATAGCGTAGATTGCGTTATTGCAAACGCTGAAAACGCTGCTGGCGGTTCCGGTCTGACTCCGCAGATTTACGATAAACTCCTGAAATACGGGGTGAATCTGATAACTCTCGGCGATCATGCGTATCGAAAAAAGGACCTTATTTCGATACTGGAAACAGCAGATAATATCGTGCGCCCGATGAACTGGGGAGCGTACGCCGCCGGCAAGGGATATGCGATTTACACAACTGCAAAGGGCTGTACCGTTGCAGTTGTCAGCTTAATGGGCAGAACATTTATGAAGCCTGCCAATTGCCCGTTCGAAGCTATCGACGCAAACCTGATTAAGATCAGGCAGCTTGCCGATGTTGTATTCGTGGAAGTTCATGCGGAAGCCACCAGCGATAAAGTCGCTCTCGGCTATTACCTCAGTGGCAAGGTAAGCTGCGTTTACGGCACACATACGCACATCCCGACCGCTGACGAAACGATTCTAAATGGCGGCACCGCATACATCACCGATATTGGAATGACCGGCCCGTGCGATTCTGTGCTGGGCAGGGGCAAGGAAAACGTAATTAAATCACTTCGCACACAGATGCCGTTTGCATACGAGATTGCAACAGGCGATGTTCGTGTCAATGGGATTCTGGTTACC
>CAMDDF010000110.1 GCA_945890885.1 Candidatus Kuenenia stuttgartensis
GAAGACATCGTAGGTATCAGCCACGACGATATCATGAAACATCTGACTGACCCAAAACAGGCCGTTGAGTTCATCGAAAGAACCGGCGTTGATTCTCTTGCGGTTGCCATCGGCACAAGTCACGGTGCATATAAATTCAAAGTCGCACCTAAGCTTGCACTGGATGTGGTACAGAAGATTTCCGCAAAACTTCCAGGTTTCCCGCTGGTAATGCACGGCTCAAGCAGCGTTCTTGTCGAATTCAAAGAGCTTATCAACAAATACGGCGGCAAGATGCCTGACGCAATGGGCGTTCCTGAAAGCGCAATCACCGAAGCCAGCAAAATGGCGGTCTGCAAGATCAATATCGATACAGACCTAAGAATGGCTCTAACAGCCAAGATTCGCCAGGTATTTGCTGAAAAGCCGGGCGAGTTTGACCCAAGAAACTACCTTGGCCCAGCAAGAGAAGCGATTTACGAGATGGTTAAACACAAACTTGACGTACTTGGATGTTCAGGCAAAGCAGCAGAATGTCTGTAAAATAACATAACACATATAATTTTCAGCCCCCGGCCGAACAATCCGGGGGCTTTGTCGCTATTATAACTATGAAAAAAATATTATACCTAAGTAAATTATCGGTTTGTTTAATAGTGTTGCTGGCCTTTTTTGTCCCGGTTATGGCGGAGGATTCAAACTCCACGCCGCAGCAGCCCCTTGTCGTTCCATCTATTTTGTCTGCTGATGACGCTATTGCCGAAGCCGCCAAAGATATTTCATCAGGCGAATTTGAGCTTGCAAAGAAGCAGTTAGATGGCATTGCCGATTCTAATTTGCCGCAAGCCAAGAGCCTGCGTGAAATAATCGACCAGTACAACAGCATCGAGGCCCAGCGAGACAAAAAAAGGGCAGAGCTTTACGATAAGCAACTCGCAGAAATAGCCAGCCTCGAAAAGAAAGCTGATGCCAATGGCATGGAAGATGTCAACGATGTAACCGCGATTCTTTTAGCGGCAATTAAAGCCCAGGATTATGCCCAGGAGTCTCAAAAGGCTTCGATTCTTGAGAAAGATATTATTAAAAAGGCAATTGACAAGTCGGTTGAGAAAGCTGTCCAGTACGAAGAAAAAGGCGAATGGATAGAATCTCTTCTTACCTGCTATGGTTTTCTCGTGGCTCTTGATGAGGAAAACAAACAATGGAAAGAGCATCTGGATGACCTGACCGAAAAGGCAATCATCAAGGCATCTTTGGCAGATAATCCTTGCGAGAAAAGCGTCGACAGACACAATGGCATCAAAAAAGAAATGTTTATACGGGCGATAATGGCCCTTGATTATAATTACGTAACTGTCATCACTTACAAAGACCTCGCGGTTAAGGCACTTAAAAGATGCAAAGACCTCGCAGTAGTTTTAAACAAAATGACACCAAACGAATCCGTCAGTTTTAAAAATGACCCAAATTCAATAAATGCATGGTTTAGCGGAATAGATAATCTTTCTGCGGAAGTGCAGAAACCTTTAACCGGCATTTCGCGAGATAAGTTTATTGATGTGTTTGAAAAGGTTCTTGATCTCAACGAAAAAACCATCGCGGTCAATAAGGAAGTTTTAATTGCTCAATTCGCAGAAGCATCGCTAAATGAGCTTGACCCGCACACAAACCTGGTATGGCCATGGTATGTACAGGATTTCGAAAAGATGATGAAGAGTGAATTTTCCGGCGTCGGCATAGAGATAAGCAAAGCCGACGGGCCCCTGGCGGTTAATTCGCTTATGCCGGATACACCGTCGTATAATTCCGGTATCGATGCCGGCGATATTATCGAAGCCGTCGATGGCGAATCCACAAAGGATATGACTATCGAATGTGCCGTCAGGAAAATCACAGGCCCTGAAGGAACCAAGGTTGTCTTAACCGTCAGAAATCCAAAGGAAGAAAAAAGCAGGGATATAAAAATAACCCGTGCAAAAATAAAAGTTCCCACGATTCGTTCGTGGCGTCGAGGCGACGATGGCCAATGGCTCAATATGATTGACCCAAATGAAAAAATAGGCTATGTAAAAATTACAAGTTTCACATCAGAGGAAACAGGTTCCGATTTTGAAAAGCAGCTCAACGACCTCGAAAAGAACGGCATGAAAGGTTTGATTGTCGATTTGCGTTTCAACAGCGGCGGATATCTGAACCAGGCTGTCGAGATAGTCGATAAGTTTGTCAACGAAGGCTTGATAGTAAGCACACGCCCAAGGCTCGGCGCATTTCCGCAATGGGAAGTTGCCACAGGCAAGGCTCACCCGAATTATCCGCTGGTGGTTTTGATTAACGGCCAAAGCGCCTCTGCCAGCGAGATTGTCGCAGGTGCATTGCAGGACAAGGCCTACAAACGTGCCACGATTGTAGGAAGCAGAAGCTACGGCAAAGGCAGCGTTCAGACTATTATAGGCTACCCAGGCGATGGAGCGCAGATCAAATATACAATGGCGCATTACCACCTGCCAAGCGGTCAGCGTGTTAAAAATCATTATGAAGAGGAAAAGCTAGGCAAGGAAGACTGGGGAATTGCTCCCGATGTCAAAGTCGAGCTAAGAAGCGATGAAGTTCTGGAGTTGTATAACATTCAGCGGGACAACGCTGTGGTGGCCAAAGAAGGCCACGACAACAACGGCGAGCCTGTTAAAAGATTCTCTATCGATGAAACTATAAAATCAGACCCGCAGCTTGCAATTGCAGTGCTTGTTACTAAAGCAAAAATCATAGAACAGCAGGCTGTCCAGCAGAAACTCGCGAAACTCCCGCAAAAGAACTAAGAAGGAATAATTTTTAAATGGAAGAACAAAATCTCAATAAGCTTGAACAGCATAGGCAGGAAAAACTTGCGAAAATCCGTCAGCTTGGCATTGACCCGTATGGTCAAAGATTCGATAATGTTGAAAGCTCTCAGTCAATAGTCAGCCGATATGTCGAAGGAGAAAAAGCAACTACGGCTGGCCGTATCGTGCTGCTGCGTGATATCGGCAAACTGATTTTTATAACCCTGCGTGATTCAAAGGGAACGATCCAGGTCGGACTCAGCAAAAATCTCATCGGCGACCAGTGGGAACTGATAAAACTTCTTGAACACGGAGATATTATCGGCGTTTCAGGGCAGCTTGGCAAAACAAAGACCGGTGAAATAACAATATGGGTTGAGGCCGTAACTATTCTCAGTAAATCTGTGCTTCAGCCGCCAGAAAAATTTCACGGCCTAAGCGATGTTGACCTTCGCTACCGCCAGAGATATGTTGACCTCTGGGCCAATCCTGAAGTAATGCAGCGGTTCAAAACAAGAAGCGATATTGTCGCAAGCATCCGCAGCTTTTTGAGAGAAAGAGATTTCTGCGAAGTTGAAACGCCTATGATGCAAGCCATCGCGGGCGGTGCGGCGGCAAAGCCTTTCATTACGCATCATAACGCCCTTGATATGGATTTATACCTGCGCATCGCGCCGGAACTTTATTTGAAACGGCTGCTGGTCGGCGGTATGGAAAAAGTATTCGAAATCAACCGCAACTTCCGCAACGAAGGACTGTCGCCTCGACATAATCCTGAATTTACAATGATGGAAATTTATCAGGCTTATGCCGATTACAAGACAATGATGGATTTGGCAGAGGAGATTGTCTGCACGCTTATCGAAAAGCATTGCCCGTCAAACGTGCTCCAATTCGGCGACATGCAGGTGGATTACTCAAGGCCATGGAAAAGAGCAAAATATGCAGACCTTTTGAAGCAATATGCTGGCTGTGATATTAACGATCTGGCTGCTGTGCGGGAAAAGGCTCGTCAATTAAATATCAAAGAAGCGGGCATGGATGATGCCATTGTCATCAACGATGTTTTCGAGGAAACAGTTGAGTGTAATCTTGTCAATCCGACATTTGTTTATGATTACCCAGCGGCGATATGCGTGCTGACCAAGCGTAATAAGGAAAATCCTGATTATGCTGAGCGGTTTGAACTTTATATGGCCAAGATGGAGCTTGCAAACGCATATACTGAACTTAATGACCCGCAGGTGCAGTATGATAATTTCAAGCATCAGCTAAAGGGTCAAAAGGAAAGCGAAGCTGTGATGGACGATGATTTTATCACCGCTCTAAAATATGGTATGCCGCCGGCTGGCGGGCTTGGAATCGGTATTGACCGATTGATTATGCTTTTGACCGGTGCAACTTCGATTCGCGATGTTGTGCTGTTTCCATTGCTCAAGTCTGCCGCAAAATGAAACTGCCAGCCGTAATTTGCGGCTTGTCGATAATTAATTAGGAACGGAATCTGATATGCTGAAATTTTTCTTATGCCTGAAATACCTGCGAAGGAAAAAAATCATCATACTGAGCATTGCCGCTGTTGCGATTTCATGTGCATTGCTTATTTCCGTTGGAAGTTTATTTGCGGGCTTCATAAACGCACTTGAAAATACCGCGAACGATTTTGTCGGCGATGTAGTTCTGACACCCAACGGCAAAATACACGACTACGATATACTTATAGAAAAGCTTACGCAGAATTCACAAATCGAAGCCGCTACTCCGGTACTTAGCACTCAGGGGCTGGTTCACATCGGCAGAGGAGTCGTCAAAGGCGTAAGCGTATGGGGCATCGACCCTGCCACAAGGGCGAAGGTTACAAAAATCGGCAAATCGTTATTATTGCAGAATGACCCCAATATTACTCCGCAGTTCAATCCGCAAAACAGCCCGGATGCAATCACGGGATTTGTCAGCATAGGCCTTTTGGCAAGTCCCGACCCTGATACTGATAAATACGATTTCGATTCTGCCAAGGCTGAATTCATTGGGAAAAATGTTGTCCTTACGACAGGCTCGATGTCCGCATCTGAATCAGGAGTAAAATTTTCATCCAAAGGCAACGCAGCATCGAACTTCAAAGTAAAAAAAATTCCATTCACCATTTCGGACATTGTCTTTGCCGGCATATATCAGATGGACACGCGTTATATTTATCTGCCGATAGATGTGCTTTCTCAAAAGCTATACCCTGAAAACAAAGACCAGCTTATGGCTAATATAATACATATCAAACTCGCCGCCGATGCCAATTCCGATGAGGCCGTCGCCGCTATATGGAGCATCTGGTCGGAATTTGCAAATGAAACTCTCGGCTGGGGTTCATTTGCTATTTCGCAGGCAAATATAGAAACCGCAAAACAAATGCAAGCCGCAAATGCCGCTGAACTGCAAAAGCAGATGAATATGCTGCTTATGATTTTCGGAATTGTAAGCACTGCCGTTGTCCTGCTGATCTTCTGTATCTTCTATATGATAGTTACGACAAAAATAAAGGACATCGCGATAATCAAAAGTTTCGGCGCATCCGCCTTTACGGTTTACAGCATTTTTCTCTACTATGGAATGCTTATCGGGATTTTCGGCGCAGGATTCGGCTTCCTGCTTGGCTATTATATCATCAAACATATAAACCAGATTGAAGAATGGATTCGCCTGGCATTTGGCCTGAAGTTGTGGGATTCGAGCATATATCTTTTTACAAAGACTCCCGATCAGATTGATTATTCCACTGTCAAATGGGTCTTGCCAGCGGCGGTGATTTCAGCTATTATCGGCGCTATTATCCCTGCGATTTCCGCGGCAAGAGTTAAGCCGGTCAAAATTTTACAATATGAATAGAATAAAATGTACAGACTAAAACTTGCTTTAAGATATTTGTTCAGACGCAGGATTTCATACCTTGCGATTGTTGCCGTTGCGCTTTGCGTTTTCATTGTTGTAATCGTGATGACCGTCCATTCTGGCCTTGTTCGACAGTTCAAGGACAAGAACCATAATTTTTATAGCGATTGCATCATATCGACCGATTCGATGGTCGGGTTTTCTTACTATGAGGATTTTATCGCAGAGTTGCAAAAGCAACCTTACGTCTATGCCGCTTCGCCTGCGGTTATAACTATCGGTTCATTAACCCGCGCAGGCTACGACGAAAACATCGGCATTGAGATAATGGGCATAGATATTTCGCGTCATAAAAATGTTTCCAACTTTGCCGATACGCTGCATTACAACCGGCAAAATCCAGATAAAGCGTTTAATATCAAGGGCAGCCCCGATGATGCCGGACTTATCATCGGAATTGCTATGATGAGTTCACGCGATAAGCAAGGTGTTTATTTTCATCCGTCCGAACCGATTAATATGCAGGTCGAAATCAGCTGTGTACCTCTTACCGCAAGAGGTGCGATGCAAAAGGCTGACACCGATTATGTGAACAGTAAGATTTTTTATTTTGCTGACGATTCGCAGAGTAATCTTGCAATGGTCGATTCCCGTATAGTTTATATTCCGTTTGAGCAGGCACAGACTCTTGCGGGCATGGCTGACAGCATACCGCGAACAAGTGCGATTTTCATAAAATTCAAGCCCGGCCAGGATGTGGAATCTGCCACCGCTCAGGTTCGCTCTATGTGGAACGATTTCGTTCTGCTAAACCAAGCCAAACCCAACGCAGACCTTTTTGAAACCGTTAACGTCCAGACATGGAAACAATATTGCCGACATACAATCGCATGGATGGAAAAAGAGCAGATAAT
>CAMDDF010000111.1 GCA_945890885.1 Candidatus Kuenenia stuttgartensis
CACAATGACAATAGCTATAATAGAAATAAAAACTAGAAGTAACATTAGTCGCTTTACCATCGGGAGCCCCCTTTCGTTTAATTAAATATTAAATTTGACGACTGATCGTCTGTTATATTTTTATTCCGGCAAACTTCAAATTTGCCGAAGCTGTTTAAAATATCCGTAATTTCCTTTTGCGATATTTCCAAAATTCCATCAAACCTTAAATCAAGCTGGCTTTTGTAGAAGTAAAATATTTTCTCGCTGGCCATAACCTGCTCCGGCGAAAAACCCATCTCGATACATAACCTTTTTATTTCGAGCCGCTTGAAATTTTCTTCCCACTCAAGTTTCTCAAGTTCTTCAAGACGCTCTCTGGTTTTCTCGCAATAATCATTTGACATATCAATGCCGATATATTTTCTGCCGTACTGGTACGCCGATGCCGCCGTCGTGCCGGAACCACTGAACGGGTCGAGTACAACGTCGCCCGCTTTCGAGCTTGCCGCGATAATCCTTGCCAGCAGAATTTCCGGCATCTGACACGGGTGCCAGCCTTGCCGCTCTTTGAATGTGCCGCAAACTCTGGAAAAAGTATCCCATACATCGTCAGGCATTTTACCTTCGGGGTTTGAACGCTTGTCATTGTAAACAAGCTGCCTGTCCGATGGCACACGCACCGCACGGTCATTGAACGTAAAATTATCTTTATCTTTGACGAAATAAAAAATATGCGTATGGGCGCGTGCGAATTTCGCTTTTGTCTGCTGGCCGAAAGTGTAATGCCATATAATCCAGTTCCGCATCGTCAGGCCGATTTCATCCGCGATGACTTTAACATTGGCAGCGTAATCATCTCCGATAGCAATGTAGAACGAGCCGGCAGGCTTGAGAGCTTTACAGCACGCAAGCATCCAGTCCTTCGTCCAGTCGATATAATTTTTGCTTTCTACCTTATCATGATATTTGTCATATTTATAGCCGATGTTGAACGGCGGGTCGGCAAATATTAAATCCGCAATGGGTTCATCTATGCCGCTGAGTATCTCGATGCAGTCGCCGCAAATAATCTGGTTTGGTTTTAATTCCAATTTTTAGTGTCCTGTTATATAGTATTGAAAGAGGGAATTTTAATCCCCCACGCTATTTTGTTCAAACTAAATCTTGAATCAGGCAGGACTTGAAAAAAATTCAAAAAATATTTTTTTTTATGAACCTTCTAAAAAGACCTCCGTATCATTAGTAGATTTGATAAGTTAATAGACATTATAACACTTTTTCATTCTTCTCCTCCAAAAAGCAGTAAGAGTATCGGCAGCGCTGGAGCGTTGCCACAAGTTTAAAAGCGGCATTACCCTCCTTAATGCCGCTTTTTTTATGCGCTTATCCGGCCAAATAGTCGGTTTGCATAGACCTTTTCTTGCTATTAGGCGTAGATTGTGGTATAGTGTAAGCACAATAGTAAATTTGGAGATAACATGAGCGAAAAAAGTTTCAATCAGAAAGTAGTAGAAATAATCAACGATGAAATCCGTCCTCTTTTACAGGGGCACGGCGGAGATATTGAGCTGGTCAGCGTCGAAGAAGACTATACCGTGAAAGTCATACTTCAAGGTGCATGTTCTGGCTGCCCAGGTGCCAAAATGACACTGAAAAACGGCGTTGAACGGCTGCTAAAGGAAAAACTGCCCGACCTCAAAGAGGTTATAGCCGTCAATTAAAGCTTGTAAAACGAAAATAAGTGATTCTTATTGCCTCAGCTTGAGAGTTATTGTTTTCTGGCTTGTTCCCTGAAACGGCATAATGTCGCTCATTTTCTTTTGAGTTTCTTTGGTGATTTTGAATATCTCGGTATCGCCATTTGTCGAGTTCGTGATGGCAAGCATGCATTCACCATCCCCGGTCATTGCTGAAAAAACAGGTATATAATTTCCTGTACCTCTCGCTTCGATAGTGCCGCGAAGTTCAAGACGGTCAGCCAACTGCATTGCGCCAAGAATACATACCAGAAAACAGCCAATCAATATCCCAATTAAAAGTTTCATGCTATTCCCTTTCCCTTTAAAATGTTAAAAAATACACACCACCAAACAACGCCTATAATCCTAACAATAATCTCCCGAACTCTCAAGACTTTCATTCTCACGACTTTTCGACCTTAAAAACCGCTAAAGTACCTGATTTTTCGGACACAATTTTTCTTTAGTCCTTAAATTTGGAGCATTTAGCTTTATTTTTTATTGTTTAAACAGAACCAGGCTGTCTCTGGTTTCCGGTTAAAACGTAAACAGAATAAGAGAATAATATGGAAACTGTCAAAAATAATTGCCTGTGCAAAACGAATCCGGCGAGTATATAATAAGACATCATAGGAGAGCAAAATGAACACGAAAACCACCGTTGTCCACGTCACCCACGAAGCAGTAGGAAAAATTGGAGGAATCGGAGCGGTCCTCGAAGGGCTGTTCACTAGCGATTGTTACAACGCAGCCGTTGACCGCACTATCCTCTTAAGCCCGCTTTTCAGCACCGAAGGGCCCGCCCATAAACGCCTCGGCGATAACAGCGAATTGCTTTATTCATCCCTCGACGGTCTTACACATACCGGCTATGCAAGAAATTTTCAGAGTATCGAACGGCATTTCAACGTAAATATAGTCTATGGAAGAAAAACTTTCATCGAACCTCTCTCCGGCAGAAAAAGCTCGCCTGAAATCATACTTATAGATATAAATCGCATCGAGTCGGGCCCAGTGAACGACTTCAAATGCGCACTGTATAACGAGTTCGGCATCCAGAGCCACCTCTATGAAAATCTCTGGGAATACGAACAATATGTTCGGCTTGCACGCCCCGCCATCGCCGCACTTAAAGCTATCGGCGCTGCGGATAAAGCAAGCAATACCATCGTCGTCTCCCACGAATTTATGGGGATGCCTACCGCCCTTGCGGCAGAGCTTGATACCGACCACGATTTCAAAACGGTATTTTATGCTCACGAAGTTGCAACGGCAAGACGCATCGTTGAAAAGCACCTAGGCCACGACACAATGTTTTATAACGTAATGAAAAAAGCCCAGCAGGAAGGCCTGTATGTAAGCGAAGTTTTCGGCGACCAGAATGACTTCTTCAAAAACGCACTGGTTGAGGCTTCAAAATACTGCGACAATATTCTGGCTGTCGGCGATTACGTTGTCGAAGAACTCAAATTCCTTGCACCAGGTTTCCAGAACGTCGATATAGATTTAACCTATAACGGCATACCATCGTTTGAAATAACGCTTGAAGATAAAAAGGAAAGCAAAGCCAGACTGCAAACCTACTGCGATAATATTCTCGGATACATTCCCGATTATGTTTTCACCCACGTTACAAGATTGGTACCAAGCAAAGGACTCTGGCGTGATATCCGCGTACTCGAAAATATGGAAAAAGAATTCCGCGTTCATAATAAAACCGCAGTTCTGTTCGTCCTGAGTACCGAAGTGGGCCAAAGAAGAAACCAGGACATTCACGGAATGGAAAGCACTTACCATTGGCCTGTGGCACATCGTGAAGGAATGCCCGATATGTCCGGCGGCGAAACAAGTTTCCATCTGGGAGTGCAGGAGTTCAACGCGCGAAGCAGAAATATCAAGATAGTCTATATCAACCAGTTCGGATTCGACAGGCACGCCTGCGGAATGAGAATGCCCGAAGATATGGAATTTATGGATATACGAAAAGGCAGCGACTGCGAGTTCGGCCAAAGCATTTATGAACCTTTCGGTATCGCTCAGCTTGAACCCTTGAGTTTCGGCGGACTCTGCGTAGTTACAAATGTCTGCGGCTGTGCAGGCTTTGTGAACGATGTTACCAGAGGCGAACCCGTTAAAAATGTTATCATCGCTGACTATACCGAATTGAATGGCTACGGCTCAGACGATATAGAAGATTTGAAAAGAATCGGCAAAGACATCCGCGACAAAATAGAACACAAGGTAAGCGAGAAAATCGCAATGGAAATTTGCGCCCGCCTGCCCAAGACGGATCAGGAAACCGCTGAGCTTATCGAAACAGGCTATAAGCTTGCACATCAGATGAGCTGGGAAGCTGTGTCGGAAAAATACGTTATGCCTAGCCTTTATAAAGCTATGGAAAAATCGCATTCAGACCGATGCCAGATTAATCTGACCAACAAGGTTATAATCTAATTCCACGAATTACTTTATCGCCGATAATTCGTTAGCCTGCCGATTCATTCGGCAGGTTAATCGCGGAAATGAAAAATGAAAAATTGCCGTTTTTTGCTTATGATCTTTTGAATTGTTTTTCCAGCTCTTTCAGGCTGAATCGGATACTTGCGGGCCTGCCGTGCGGGCAATTGCTCGAACGCTCAATCTCTTTTCTGCTTTCAAGGAGCCGGAGCATCTCCTGCTGGCTGAGAACCTGGCCAGCCTTGATTGCCGCCTTGCACGCCGCCATATCCAGAACCTCATGTACCAGATTTTCAAGTTCAACTTCCGCTCCCGCATGACTTAGAATATCGAGCAAATCCCCAACAAAAATTATCGGGTCAACCTTTTCGAGCATCACCGGAAAGCTCTGCACCGCCGCTGTGCCGGGGCCGAACTCCTCAATTTCAATTCCCATCTTTTTAAACAGCTCGCCGTTTTCCGCTATAATCTCCATTTGCGCCTCATCGACCTCGATGCACGCAGGCATCAGCAGTCTTTGCGACTCCAGAGCGCCGCTGGAAATTTTGCTCAGCATTTTTTCGTACAATATCCGCTCATGAAGCGCGTGCTGGTCAATAATTTCAAAACCTTCGTCAGTCTCAACAACCATATAGCTGTTATGAAGCTGAATGATTTTTTCCTTCGGCCCGGCAACATCCGTCTCGTAAAAATTTTGCCGCAGCGACTCCGATTCCATCGTAGGCCTTACAGAGTTTGCATTTGGCCTTGCAGGCTCGCCATAACGATTAAAATTAAATTTCGGCTGTGCATCGGACTTATGCTTTTGAAAGAAATCCGCTATCGCACCCTGTATTCTCTGCTTATCACCGCTTTCGGGCATCTCATCGAATCTGCCTGATACCGGCATAGCCGATTGAAAATTCGCCATCGCGCCGATATTTGCGCTCATCAGCTTTTCGCGAATAACCGCCATAACCTGCGAATGTATCATATTAGGATTATCGAACCGCACCTCAACTTTTGTCGGATGCACATTGACATCAAAACTTTCGCAATCCATATCGAGAAACAAAAACACCGTCGGAAACCTGCTCGGCTCAATCAGCCCGCGATACGCCTCTTTAATCGCATGGCCAATAAATTTGTCACGGATAAATCTGCCGTTGAGAAATATATACTGATATTTTCCGCTGCCTTTGGCGCTGGCAGGCGTGCCGATAGCACCGGAAATTTTCACACCCTTTTCGTTGCCGTTTATATCCAGCAAATCTTCGCCGAAATTGCTGAAAAGTTTATTGATTCGCACGCTCAGAGTTTCCCCAGCGGTGAGCATCTGTGTTTTTCTGCCGTTATGTATCAGAGTAAAAGCGATGTCCCGCCTTGCAAGGCCGACACGGATGAATTGCTCGGTGATATGGCCGATTTCGGTATTGGCGCTTTTCAAAAACTTTCGCCTTGCCGGAAGTTTATAAAACAGATTATGCACCTCGATTGTTGTACCATAGCTGCCAGCGGCAGGCTTAACCTGCTGATTCTGCCCGCAGTCGATTTGGGCGACGTTTGCCCCGATGGAATCTGCCTGCCTGCTCGTAATGGATACTTTTGCTACCGAGCCGATGCTTGCAAGTGCTTCGCCGCGGAATCCCATCGTTGAGATTTTCATGAGGTCGTCAGCGGTTTTAATTTTGCTTGTCGCGTGCGGCAGGAATGCTTTCGCCAGATCGGCCTCGTCCATTCCCCATCCATCATCGACTACCCGGATGAGTTTTCTACCGCCATCCTCGACTTCCAGGATAATATTTTTCGCACCTGCGTCAATGCTGTTTTCGAGCAATTCCTTGACGACGCTGGCTGGACGCTCTATCACCTCGCCAGCAGCGATCATATTGACCATATGCTCATCAAGAACCGTTATTTTCGCCATACCGCTATTGAACCTTAAAAATGGTAATCTGCTGCCCCAGAGCATACCCAAAAAATAGTTTTTTAACCACAAAATTTGGTTTTGAAATGAGCATCACAAGATTTTACACCGTTATTTCCCTAAAAACAACAGCATAACTTCTTTACAATAAAGTACTTATATTTCATAAATTTTAATTGCATTGCAATCTAAAGATAACTATAATTTTTAGACTTGTTATATTTGCCAATGTTTAGTAGAATCCATGTTCTGTAAAGTCGGCAAAAGAGGCTCTAATATACTTTTGAGGTGAGGCAGGATTCAAGTGGCAAAAAAAACTTCTAAAAAAACAACAAAAAAAGCGACTGTCAAAAAGGCTGAAAAGCCCGTTAAAACAACGGAAAAGAAGCCCAAAGACACCGCATCAAAAAAGCCTGCTAAGACTCCAGTCTCAGCTAAGACTAAAAAACA
>CAMDDF010000112.1 GCA_945890885.1 Candidatus Kuenenia stuttgartensis
GATGATAATTCTTTTGTTCTTAAAAAGAAAAGAATTTGAACCAGCAAAAAAACAAATTAGCCATAAAAAATTTGTATTCACCCTTTGTGTTGCATTCATTTTCATAGGTTTTTTCTGGAGGGGTGCATCTCAAGTTTTGCTATATAAAATAGTTTTTGATTCTAAATATAAAAATGCAATGTCATGTCCAAAACCGGAAAACATTGACTGGATCGGCCAGAAAGTAGAAAGTAATTTTTCATTGGGATACTCTGAGTTTTTTGTAGAAGATGTTAATTCTATAAAACTGGATGATGAAACCAACTTTATTGTTATTAACACCATAAAGATAAGGCTAATATTTTGCTCCCCTGAATCTTACACAGATTTCATATTTATTAATGAACATTGGGATAAAACCCTAGAAAAATTTCCTGCAAAAAAAAGATTGGGATTTTACGAATTTAATGACTACAAAAAATTGGAATTAGGGGCTGTAAGTACAACAGCAAAAATGGCCAAAGAGATATTTTTTATGCGACCGGATGATTTTGCATTATATACAATAAAATTGATAATGAAAAAGGTTTTTGTTAGTGATGAAACTGAAATCATGCTATTTGAAACCGATGATTTTCAGGGTTATGTAAGTGTTTGGGAAAGCAACGGAGGATTTAGAGCTAAGATAAAATTCTTCTCGAAAAAATCTGCTATTGGCCAAGAAGTGATTGTTTTTATTGATGACATAGAAGAATTCTGGTCATCATTTATGGATAAATTCATAAAATCATACAAGTTTACAATTAGCGATATCGAAAGTGATGATCAAGTTAGAGAATTAATAATCAACAAGTTTAAGGGGCATGAACTTTTTAGTATCAAAAACTCTCCATGTGATGCTAACGAGTACTGAATATTCCTAAAGGATGAATTACCCGGCAGCTTCCGCTGCTGCTCGGCTTCTATATCTGGTTCCGGAGCCTGCGCTGGGGTGTCAGGCTGGTTAGTCCTTAGTTTTTAGTGTTGAGTCGAGGAAATAACCACCCCGGCCTTTGGCCACCCCTCCTTGGCAGGAGGGGAGTTTAATTATCCGTCGCTTGCGCTTTCGGCTACTGTGTTATCGTGTCGCTTGCGCTCGGCGATTTCATGAATCGGGCGGCTCGCGAACCGCCCCTACTGTAAATTCTATCTGGTATGGCTTGGATAACAGGGCTAACAGCAGTCGAATGCGATTTGGAAAATTATGGTTATCGTGTCGCTTGCGCTCCACGCTTTCATTGTACTATCCGGCGATGGCGCTTTTGGCTGAAAAAGCGGGGTTTGCAGCTTGCAATGTCGGTTTTTCACGCTATAATCTGGGCTATGTATCAATAATCAAAGGATTTAGGAATTCAAGGAGCCTTAAAGGTGCGTTATTCACAGATGCTTATCCCGACCGTCAAGGAAGTACCCAATGACGCGGAAATTATATCACATCAACTAATGATCCGTGCTGGACTTATGAGAAAACTGGCCAGCGGGACATATACCTACCTGCCGGCAGGCTGGCGAGTGCTGCTTAAAGTGATGAACATCGTCCGCAGCGAAATGAACAAGGCTGGCGCACAGGAAATCCTTATGCCGGCGGTGCAGCCGATGGAGCTTTGGCAAAAGACCGGACGCGATGTCGATTACGGCCCGACGATGGCGAAATTCAAGGACAGACACGAAAGATGGAACGTGCTGGCCCCGACAGCGGAAGAAGTGGTAACATATATCGTCGCGGGCGAGCTGAATTCATATAAGCAGATGCCGTTCAATATCTACCAGATAAGCTTCAAGTTCCGTGATGAATTCCGGCCGAGGTTCGGCGTGCTTCGAAGCAGAGAATTTATAATGAAGGACTCGTACAGCTTCCACGCGAATTTCGAGTGTCTCGATAAGACCTACAAGGTGATGTACGAAACATATAAACGTATCTTTGCCAGGGCTGGCGTTCCGTATGTTATCGTCGAAGCGGAATCGGGCGAAATGGGCGGCACAGGCTCGCATCAGTTTACCGTGCCGTGCGAAAACGGCGAAGACGTAATCGTATATAGCGAAGACAGCAGCTATGCAGCCAATATCGAAAAGGCGGCCGTTGACCCGATGCCAAAAGCAACGCCTGATGCAAATACGCCAGCAATCGAGGAAGTGGCTACGCCTGATATTAAAACAATCGAACAACTCTGCGAATTTTTCAAATGCAGGGCCAGCAGTTTCATAAAGACGCTTATCTATACGGTGGGCGTGGAAAATCCCAAAGTTGTCGCTGCGGTCGTTGGCGGCAACCAGGATGTCAATCCAGAAAAACTCACGCAGGTGTTCGGCGGACAGCACGTCGAGCTTGCGTCAGATGAAATCGTAGCAAAGGCAACCGGTGCACCTGTCGGTTTTGCGGGGCCAGTTGGGCTTGCATCTAAGGTGGATTCGATAATTATCGACCATTCCATTACGGCGATGAAAGTCGGAGTCGCTGGGGCAAACAAAGCGGATTGCCATTTGAAAAATGTTGTGCCCGGCAGAGATTTCGCATTAGAAGGTGCTAACGTGAAAATCGCAGACATTCGCAACGCTGTCGAAGGCGATACATACAACGGCAAGAGACTGCTGTTCAAACGCGGCATCGAAGTCGGTCAGGTATTTAAGCTCGGCACGAAATACAGCGCCAAAATCGGCGCAAATTTCCTCGATGAAAACGGCCAGTCTCAGCCTGCAATCATGGGATGCTACGGTATAGGCATAAACAGGATTATGGCTTCGGCGATAGAAACCGGCAACGACAAGGACGGCATCATCTGGCCCATTTCAATCGCTCCGTTTGAAGTTATCATTACGCCTGTCAGCGAAGAAGATGAAATCAAACAGGCGGCTGAAGATATTTATAAAAAGCTGAACGAGCTGGGCGTCGAAGTTCTGCTCGATGATAGAGATGCTCGCGGCGGCGTGAAATTCAAGGACGCTGATTTGCTCGGCATACCCGTTCGGATAACCATCGGCAAAAAGACTCTGGCCGAGGGCAAGGTTGAATTGAAGGTTCGCAGCGAATCGGAGGTAAAGAAAATTGACCTTGGCGGTGCCGCTGAACAGGTTTCCAAACTCGTAAAAGAAATGAAAGCCAAATTGGATGTGGAAGCTTAATAGCCCAAAGCCTGTCAAATTTGTAATTGGTATTCTTGCAGCCGATGAAGCTTCGTGCAATGCGGCGGTGGCGGCGATTGAGAAAAAGTTCGGCAAGATTGATTTGATTTCGCCGTTGTGGACCTTTACGCATACGACCTATTATAAGGATGAGCTTGGCGAAAATGCGGTTAAGCAGTATCTGTCGATAGAAAAACTTATCAGTCCCGCGCGAATCGCGAAAATCAAGCATATCACCAACAGGATGGAACAGAAGCTGGCGAAGAAACTTGATACGCAGTTCGCTCGGCCTGTCAATATTGACCCAGGCTATATCGAGACAAGCAAGCTGGTATTGGCGACGACGAAGAATTTTTCGCATCGTATCTACATCGGCAAAAAAATGTGGGCCGAGGTTACGCTAAGTTATGTACACGGCAAATGGATTTCGTATGAGTTTACTTTTCCCGACCATAAGGACGACCGCTATCACGGATTCTTGAGCCAGGTGCGCGAAAAATTGGCGGCACAATTGAAGGAAATAAATTGAGTACAATATTAATTATATTTGCTGGACTGTTGTGTTTGTCTTTTTTAAGTTCGACGGCGTTGGTGGCGATTGCAAAAAGGTTTGCGGTTAAGGCGGACTTTGTTGCACGGCCGCAGATTGACAGGTATCACACAAGAACAGTTGCGCTCGGTGGGGGCATAGCGATATTTCTGAATCTTGCGGGTGCAATAGGCTGTTCGATACTTGCGGTTAAATTTCTGCTGTGGCAAAACTACTTTGCTGTGCCAGCAGAGTTTACCGAATATATCAACGGTTTTGCGGGCAGGATAAATCAATTGTTCGTGTTGCTGGGTTGTTTGCTTATTCTGCATGTTCTTGGACTGGTCGATGACAAAATCCACCTCGGCCCGTTTATTAAATTATTTTTCCAATTTATCGCGGCTCTTTCGGCGGCATTGTTCGGCGATGTACGCGTTGAGTTTTTTATCGACAATATTTACATCACGTCGATTCTGTCGGCGTTCTGGATGGTGCTGATAATAAACGCGTTCAATTTTCTCGATAACATGGATGGCCTGTCGGCAGGCATCGCGGCGATTGCGGCAGCGATATTATTTGTGGCTGCGTTCAAAAGCGAACAGGTTTTCGTGTCGGGTCTTGCGATAGTTTTTGTCGGCACACTGTTGGGATTTCTGGTGTTCAATTTCCCGCCTGCCAAAATTTTTATGGGTGACGCTGGCTCGCTTGTCGTTGGATTTATGACGGCAGTGTTGACGCTGAAGACGACGTATTATCACCAGACAGATTCGGGGCCGATGTATTCGATATTCCTGCCGATAATCGTTATGGCGGTGCCGCTGTATGATTTTACCAGCGTAAGCTTCCTGCGGATAAAACAGGGCAAAAGCCCATTTGTCGGCGATACGCAGCATTTTTCACACCGGATAAAAAGGCGGGGCTTAACCGATACGCAGACGGCAATCACGCTTTATCTGGCGACGCTTTGCTGCGGAATCAGCGCACTGTTTTTATATAAAGTCAATCTGTCAGAGGCGATATTGATATTCATACATACGATTTTGATATTGATAATAATCGCCATCCTTGAATCGAGCGGAGGCAACTCTGGAGAAGGTCGAAAATAAATCAAACCAGTTTTTGGGCATCATGGTTCTGTCAGTTGTATTGGCAATACTTGCTATAAGAGCGGCTTGCACAGAGGCGTTTCATCCGTCATCTGGCTTTTCATTTATGGGATTTTTCGATACCGTCAAAAGTCTATCATTGTCGGCGATTCTGATTTTGGTATCATCGGCGGCGATTATTTATTCGGCGGTGAAGCCGAAGTTTAAATATTTTTCAACGGGCATAGAGGCTGGGCTGATTGTTTTTGTAATCGGCGCAACTATCGCCACCTGTGCAGCGTCAAATGTGCGAGATTCAATAACATATTCGATAACGCTGATTGCTCCGCTTATAATGGCGATAATTCTTGTGTATCTGCTCGACAGCCGATGGAAAATTTATCTTGTTTTTGCAGTGCTTACGGGATTGGGGGTTTTGAATACTTTTAGCTGTGCAGATCAGTTTTTCGTAAGCAACAAGGAAATGATTACCCAATACGAAGAGTCGCCTGACGAGCAGCTAAAGTATCTTTCGATTGAAAAAGGAACCCTTGAACATTTTATGTATGAACATCGGCTTTATTCGAAGGACATCAAGGGGTATTTCACAACGGGCAACTCGGCTGGTTCGTTTTTTCTGCTGTCGGCGGCCTCGGCGGTGATGCTGATTATAAATGCGTATAAAACCAGAAAGCAGAATCCGCTGGGATTGGCGTGTACCATAATAGCTTTGATTATTATTCTGCTGGGATTGTTCCTGACTCATAGCAAGGGCGCTATTTCGGGAATGATTATCGCTGTGGGAGTTTATGCGTTTTTTGCCGCGTTCAAAAAGATTTTGTGCCGATTCAAAAAAACCGCTCTGGTTCTGGCAATACTACTTGTTGTCGTTTCCGCTTGGTTTATTATCAGTTACGGCATAAAACACGATAGGCTGCCCGGCGGCAATTCGATGCTTGTTCGCTGGCAATACTGGAAAAGTTCGGCACAGATAGTAATGGATAATCCGCTAGGCGTAGGCGGAGCGAATTTTGCCAAATATTATACGATGTATAAAAATCCGTCGGCAATCGAGACGGTTAACGACCCGCACAATTTCATCTTGAGTATTTTATGCCAGTACGGTTTCATTGGCCTTATCGGAATTATCATGGCAATGTTTTGGCCGATGTTGAAAAATATTTTCGCAAAGCCAACAATATTGCAGGATTGGGCTGAAGAAAAGAACGGCTCTGGAAAAATAGGCGTTTTTGTCGTGATAACAGCAATGCTTCTGGCAGGCTTAATCATATGCAAGGATGTTCAATTCAGCACACGCAGCGATGTCAATTTTTATCTGGTGCTGGTTTTTTACGTTGTGCCTGCATCGATATTTTTTATTTCGTGTTTTCTACTATGGCCAAGAGGAATGACGGCTGATTTTCGGCCTGCGTATTCACCTGTTTTGATTTGTGCAATAATCGGATTTATGATTCATAATCTGATTGATTTCGCGATTTTCGAGCCTGGCGTATGGATGGCTTTCTGGGCTATAATAGCAGTTATGGTCGCAAACAATAAGCTCGAAAACGGATTCAGCACCAAGTCTTTTGTCTT
>CAMDDF010000113.1 GCA_945890885.1 Candidatus Kuenenia stuttgartensis
TACCTCCAGCAAGAAACGGGCATTTGCCTGTGGAGATTTTAAAATCTTTTACAAGTTTGCCATCGTCAATTGCGTTCTGCAAATAAAGGATCTCGGGCGTGGTAATAAAAATCCTGTGCCCAAAATTTTCGTAATCACAACATCGGCCGCAGCCAAAACAGGTTTCCGGGCTGGCAAAGCTTTTGATACGCTCATCGAGCCATGAGTAAATATTCACCATATCATTTATCAATTTGCTGCCCACAGTCTTTGCCCTGCCACCAACATTGCTGTGTTCTGATTTTTTCGATCTCATCAAAAGTGTAAAGCCGGCCCCTGTTAATTCCGGGGCATCGCTGGGCCACGTGATTCCAAGTATCCTGATTTTCAAGATTCATGCTCCAGAACGGCCAGGTTCTGCACTGGTTTGGCCTGACTGGGTAAATCTCACAACTTTTGCGGCCCTGCAAAAAGATGCAGTCGTTATTGACAGGATTTTCCAAAATGGTTCTTCTATTATTCACCTGCTCGGTATAATCGCATTCAAGCTGTTCAATGCTTATGCCGAGTAAGTCGGCTATCATTTTGAGTTCTTTCTCGACGGCCCAGATGAAGCCCTCTTCCGGGCCCTGACAGCAGCGTCCGCAACTAAGGCATTGAAAACTCAAACCTGATAGGTACCAATTTTTAGATTTACGCATTGCAGTTACCACTTCAGCACGGCACCAGTATCGGCACTTGTTGCCATTGCGGCATATTTTGCAAGATAGCCTGTTTTGATTCTCGGCTGGGGCGCCTTCCATTTCTTTTTACGCTTATCAAATTCAGCTTCGGTTAGCTGAACATCAAGTTTATTATTCGGAATATCGATTTCGATAATATCGCCATTTTCAAGCAGTCCGATTGGGCCGCCAACTGCTGCTTCAGGACTGACATGGCCAATGCAAGCTCCGCGTGTGCCGCCAGAGAATCTTCCATCGGTTATCAGTGCAACGGATTCGCCAAGGCCTGCACCCATAATGTAGCTTGTAGGCGAAAGCATTTCCTGCATACCTGGGCCGCCCTTGGGGCCTTCGTTGCGAATAATAACAACATCGCCAGCTCTAACCTTGCCCGCAAGGATTCCTGCACAAGACTCTTCCTGGCTTTCGAATATTATCGCTGGGCCTGTGTGCTTTTGCATCTGCGGGGCAACGCCTGCGCTTTTTACTACGGCGCCTTTGGGGGCCAGATTGCCTTTTAATATAGCAAGACCACCCTTTTGGCTGTATGCGTTGTCAAGTGTCCTGATGCACTTGTCGTCTGTTGCTTTTGCATTTGCGATATTTTCGCCGAGCGTTTTACCTGTTACTGTTATGCAATCCGTATTAAGCAATCCGCCGATTTCGCTTACACGGTTCAATATCGCACTGATTCCGCCTGCATGGTCAACGTCTTCCATATGGTAGGCACTCGATGGCGAAACCTTGCAAATATTCGGACACTTCTTGCTTATCTGGTTGATTCTTTCAAGATCATATTTGATACCTGCTTCACTGGCTATCGCAAGACTATGAAGAACTGTATTGGTTGAGCCGCCCATTGCCATATCAAGAACAAAAGCATTGTCCAGCGATTTTTCAGTAATAATATCCAAAGGTTTAATATCCCTCTTTAGCAACTCGAATATCTGCTTTGCGGTGTTCTTGTAATGTTCCTGACGTTTCGGGTCAACCGCAAGGATTGTTCCATTGCCCGGCAAAGCCATGCCTATCGCTTCGCAGAGACAGTTCATTGAATTTGCGGTGAACATTCCGGAGCAGCTTCCCTCCGTCGGACAGCCCGAACATTCAAGGTCATGAAGCTCTTCTTCGGTAATTTTGCCAGCGTTATATGCAGCGACACCTTCGAAGATACTTATCAAATCGACAGCTTTTCCTTTATTTTTTCCTGCTGACATCGGCCCGCCTGAGCAGAATATCGTAGGAATATTGAGCCTGACCGAAGCCATAAGCATTCCGGGAACAATTTTATCACAATTGGGAATACATATCATCGCATCAAAGCAATGCGCCCGAACCATCGTTTCGACAGTATCCGCCACAATTTCCCTCGATGCCAGCGAATATTTCATTCCGGTATGTCCCATCGCTATGCCGTCGCAGACCGCCAGAGTATTAAACTCGAACGGAATGCCGCCAGCATCACGCACTGCCTGTTTGACGGTTTCAGCAACTTCTTTAAGATGTTTATGGCCCGGAACAACATCCGTATAGCTGTTTGCAATTGCGATAAAGGGCTTGTTAATGTCTCCATCTTTCAGGCCGCAGGCCCTCAGTAAGCCTCTATGCGGGGCCCTTTCAAAACCTTTTTTAACAACATCGCTTCGCATAAATGTTTTCTCCAAAAGAGTTTATATAGATAATTAAGTGGGGCATTATAGCAATATAAACACTATCTTACAATAAAATTTTAATGCCAAATTGCAACCTGTGTTAAAATAAAGATTTAAATCGGAAATACAAAACAAGGTGAATATACCGGGCAAGTCAGAAAAACAAATAAAATTTGACAAAGAACACTTGTTTTTTTATTATTACCTACTAAAATGGTTTTTTGTGGTTTGATGTGACAAGTTGCTAATTTAAAAGGATTTAGATAGGAGATTTGGCTATGTTTAAGAAAATGTTGGCAGTTTCGGCAGTATGTATTGGCTTGATCGGCTTTTTCGTCACAGGATGTTCGGAAAAAACTGATTTATCACTAAAGTTAACTCCGCAAAGCGTTCAGGCTTACAAATACAGCCAGGAAACGGTAAAGCAGGTAAAATTTGATCGACCATCAGAAAAGGAAACCAGCGATAAAATTACCAAGAACGCCTTTGACATGACTTTCGATCAGAAAGTTCTTGATGTCGAAAAAGACGGCTCTGTTATTGCTGAAATCACTGTAAAGAGTTTTGCATACACACTCGAAAGCCCCAAAGGTGCTGAAGGCACAAGCGAAGAAGCAAAGACACAGTCTGTGGATGCTCTTGCAGGGAAATCCTATAAGATTAAACTTTCGCCTGCCGGCAAGGCTGAGCTGGTCGATGCATCTGCTGTTCTTGCAGCAGTTACATCCGGCAGAGATGCAAGAATCGTCCAGTCATTCTTCGGTGCCGATGAAGTCGCAAAAAGACATTCAATCGCAGCTTTGTCTAACGCTAAAAATCTTTCATCAATCAAGTCCGGCGAACAATGGACAGTTACCGAAGAATCTCCAAAAGGGATGATGCAGAGCAAAAACTACGAAAAGATTTATACATTCAAGGAAGCTAAAAAGAACGACGCAGGCGACAAAATCGCTGTAATCGAAATGGCAACAATACCCGCAGAAGGCCCTGTATCTGCTGGGATGTTCGCAATGTTCGGCGACAAAATTGAATCAGATTTCAAGGACTCTTACGCTGGCGTTTTTGAATACAATGTAAGCACTGGAACCATACTCAAGTACAATGAAGTTCTCAGTGCCGACTGGGTCGCAGTTGACAAGTCCAAACAGAAAAACGATGAATTGCCTGACACGCTGACAATATCCTTTAAGAACAATTTCAGCCTCGAATCTGTCAATTAAATCGTAAGGAGCCTAAATTGAAACTTCTGTGCTGGATTTTATCATTAAGTATTGTCTGCTGTTTTTTTCCGGGCTGCAAACAGGCCAAAGATAAAGATACTGAGCTGTTTGTTGTGGATTTGAAAAAAGACAGTCCGCTGACCTATAAGATGGTTTCGCAGCGTGAAATCCGCGTTGACCTCGATCCTTCGGGCAAAATGTCCAAAGGCAAAAAGGATTCCGGTGCATGGGAAATGACCGAGACAATCGAAATCACCGCACAGATAACCTTAAAAGAAATCGACTCGGACGGATACCTTGTTATTGAAGCCTATTATCCGGAGGTAAAAGTCCAGAGGAAAGGCAAAGATACCAGGGCAGCTAAAGATGCTGTCGAAAATCTGGCAAACAAAAGAGCAGTTTTCAAAATTACTCCGGCAGGGGTAGCCGTGGAAGACAACGGTCTTGTACAGCTCATCCAGCAGCTTGGTGACGCATCATTTTCCGGCGGTGCAGGCAACAGAGAAAATGTTAAAAATCAGGACATGATTGCTGATTTCGTCGCATTGCAGTGGTTTATGTTTGATCCGATCAGCAAGATTGAAGATCCGCTGGAAGGTGTCAAGAAAGGACAGTCCTGGAAATCAGAACTTCCGGTGCCGACACCTCTTGAGATGGCTGTCAAAAGAGATACAACTTATACCCTTGAAAATATTTACGCCGAAGATGACGGACAAAAGGCTTTGATATCAAGCGTGTATTCTTTAGCGGATAACAGGCCGAAGATGCCTCTGATATATTCAGGCAGAGCTTATCAGCAAAGAGGATTTTTCGGCGTACTGCGATGCAAACCTTTATCGCTTACGGGCGGAGGTCAATTTGTTTATAACCTTGACCGTGGAGTAATCGAAAAAAATGTTCAGGAATATGATCTTGAAACCACCGCTATTTTGTTTATACCGCTGCCTGGCACAGAAGGCGGGAGGATGAAGATACATCAGAAATTAACAGTTGAACTGTTAAAGGATTAATTCGAGGTATTCCTTTGGAACGAAAAAATCTCTGGGCGCCATGGCGAATTAAATATATCCAGGCTCTGACTGAGAAAAACCCTTGTTTCTTGTGCCATAACCGTGAGCATCCGGAGGAAGATAAGAAAAATTTCGTACTCTGGCGAACAACAAAATCGATTGTTGTTTTCAATAAATTTCCTTACAACAATGGGCACTTGCTTATCGCACCTAAACGTCATATCCCGGATCTTTCGCAGGCAAATCAGGATGAAATGGCAGATATGATGAATCTTATACGGGACTGTCAGACAATGCTGACGGCAACAATTAAGCCTCACGGCTTTAATGTCGGAATGAATTTCGGAAGATGCGCTGGGGCGGGCTTGCCGGATCATTTACATATACACGTGGTGCCAAGGTGGGACGGCGATACAAATTTTATGCATGTATGTTCAGATACTGACGTTATCAGCCAGTCGATGAATGACTTGTACGATATGCTTATCGAAACAGGCAAAAAACTTGGTCTGCCAACGGGGTTGGAAAATGATATTTCGAAGGGTTAATTATGTCTTTGCTGGCTGAATACGCGGTAACAGAAAAAATCAGCCGAAAGCGAAAGTACCCGCAGGCTCCTCACGCATACCGCAGTGATTTTGAACGGGACAGGGACAGGGTAATCCATTGTTCGGCATTCAGAAGGCTCGAAGGCAAAACTCAGGTTTTTACCGTTGGGGTCAATGATCATTATCGTACTCGGCTAACACATACCATTGAGGTATCGCAAATCGGAAGAACCATCGCGCGGGTGCTAAATGTTAATCAGGAACTGACCGAGGCAATTTGCCTGGCTCATGACCTTGGACATAGCCCTTTCGGCCACACAGGGGAAGCTGTGCTTAATCTTATAATGAAAAATTTCGGCGGTTTCGAGCATAACCGTCAGAGTTTGCGAATCGTTGATTTGCTTGAACATCCATATCCGGATTTCCAGGGAATTAACCTGATGTACGAAACAAGGCTTGGGCTGGCAAAACATAAAAGTACTTACGATCAGCCGGACACGCAAACAAGCGAATTTACGGAGCCTAACTGTTCTATCGAAGGACAAATAGCAGACCTCGCCGACAGGATAGCGTATAACTGCCACGACCTTGAAGACGGCATGCGTTCGCGAATAATACCTGATAAGACCATTGGGCAAATACCGCTTTGCCAGCAGGCTATCGAGGCAATATCTGCGGATAAAATAGATGATGTATTTGTCCGTATGAACCGCATATCAAAAACAATTCTTGATATTCTCATCAGCGACCTTATCGGGACTAGCAAAGAACAAATTACTGAAAATAATATTGCACGCCTAAATGACGTTCTAAATCGCAAGGAAAATATTATCAGGCTCAGTAATAACGCTGATCAGCTTTTAAGTCAGCTTGAAAAATTTCTGTATGATAATCTTTATATGCACGATGATGTTAAAAAAGCAGCGGATAGGACAAAAGTGAGCTTGACAAAGCTGTTTGATTTTTTTATGAACCAGCCGAACAAAATGCCCAGATATTATCAAAGCTTCACGCAACATCAGCCGCTGCAAAGAAGCGTCTGCGACTATATAGCCGGAATGACCGATAGATACTGTATGCAGCTAATTGAAGAAAATAAACTATAAAAGGATTTGCATAAGATGAAGCGTTTATTGACATCGTGTTTTGGTCTTGGTCTTTTGCCGATAGCGCCGGGAACATGGGGATCTTTGCCGCCAGTGGCTCTATT
>CAMDDF010000114.1 GCA_945890885.1 Candidatus Kuenenia stuttgartensis
AAGCACATTTCTCTGTCGGCCTTTTCAAATGACAGCGGATGATTAGCAGGTGCTTCTTTGCCATCAATGAACCATTCATCCATACCCCAGAAGTGGGCATTCTTAAGGCTCAAGCCAAGCTCATTAACTAATCGTGCCACCAGAGGCAATTGCTCAGTCATAATCCATGTACTAATTAGTAAAATCAAATTATTAGAGGTGGCCTTTAAATAATCCGTTATTTTTTCATCAGCCAGTTATTGACCGCCTCTGCCATCTTTCTGCCGTGATTTATCGCAGAAACCACCAACGAAGCACCGGCAACAGTATCCCCTGCCGCAAAGACACCTTCTTTACTTGAAGCATAATCATTGGCCGCAACATTTCCGCGACTGTCGATTTTCAATCCAAGTTCATTGACGATTCCATCGTGAACCACATGAACAAAACCCATCGCCAGAAGAATCAAATCCGCCTTCATCTCAAATTCAGAGCCTTGCTTTTCGACAGCTCGCCAGCCGCCCTTGTCATCCTTTTCCCATTCAACTTCAACGCCGTAAAGCATATTAACCTGCGTATCGCTGCCGGTAAGTTTTTTCGTCAATACCGACCACCTTCGCTGGCAGCCCTCTTCGTGGCTGGTACTTGTACGCATAATCTTAGGCCACGTCGGCCAAGGGGTATTATCCGGCCTGTTCACCGGAGGCTTAGGCAGAATTTCAAATTGATGAACTTCTTTCGCTCCCTGCCTGATAGCGGTGCCGACACAATCACTTCCGGTATCACCGCCGCCGATAACAACTACAACTTTGTCTTTGGCGCTGATATGCTTTTCATCAATAGCCATCCCTGCGTTGATTTCATTCTGCTGCTTTAAATACTCCATCGCAAAATGAATATTTTCAAGGTCCCTGCCCGGCACAATCAAATCTCTCGGCTGGCTAGCTCCCATACAAAGACATATCGCATCGAAATGTTTTTCGAGATATTTCACGGAAACGTCCTGGCCTGCCGAAACGCCGCATTGAAAATCAACGCCCTCAGCTTTCATCTGTTCAAGCCGTCTGTCAATTACAGTTTTGGAAAGTTTAAAATCAGGGATACCGAACCTCAAAAGTCCGCCCGGCTTTTCATCTTTTTCAAACACAACCACATTATTACCCATCCTGGCAAGCTGCTGCGCCGCCGCAAGACCAGCAGGGCCTGAGCCGACGATAGCAATCTTTTTGCCGGTTTTGATTTTCGCAGGCAATGGAACTATCCAGCCATTTTCAAATCCGCGTTCCACAATCTGCAACTCAATGTGTCTGATAAGCACAGGCTCATCGTTAATACCAAGCGTGCACGATGCTTCGCACAATGCAGGGCATATCCGGCCTGTAATCTCAGGGAAATTATTTGTCGAATGCAGATTTTCACATGCGAGCTGCCATCGACCATTATAAACATGGTCATTGAATTCCGGTATCCTGTTGCCAAGCGGACATCCGCTGCCGTGACAAAAAGGTACGCCGCAATCCATACATCTGGCGGCCTGCTTCTTTAAATCATCAGGCGACAGATATATGTCCATTTCGTTAAAGTCGTGAACTCTTTCGCTTGCCAGCCTGTGATCTACGTTATGCCTGCGATATTCTATAAATCCTGTGGGCTTACCCATGGAAAACCTCCTCTGTAGCTGGGGTTGTTTCTCCTGATCTTTGTTCTTCCGAACGCATCCTCTCAAGAACCTTGCGATAATCTATCGGCATAACCTTTACGAATCTGCCGACCATATCGTCCCACCTTGCAAGAATGCGTTCAGCAAGGGTGCTTTTTGTAAAATCATGATGCCTGCTAATCAAATACTTAAGCTTATCAACATCTTCCTTCTGCCAGACGCTTTCGAGGTCAACCATGTCTAGATTGCACAACGTATCAAACAGCTGCATATTATCAAGAACATACGCTACTCCGCCGCTCATACCTGCCGCGAAATTTCTGCCGGTCTGGCCCATCACAACAACCGTTCCGCCAGTCATATATTCACAGCCGTGGTCGCCGACACCTTCAACAACCGCTGTCGCACCGCTGTTGCGGACGGCAAATCTTTCGCCTGCCATGCCATTGATATAAACTTCACCAGAGGTCGCGCCGTAAAGTGCGGTATTTCCGATTATAATATTTTCATGAGCCATAAGTTCGGACTCGTCAGGCATCTCAATTATAATTCTGCCGCCGCTGAGACCTTTGCCGACGTAATCATTGCTCTGGCCAACAAGATTCAGCTCAATACCTTTTGCAAGAAACGCGCCAAAACTTTGGCCAGCGGTGCCTTTGAGTTTAATTTTAATTGTAGCGTCCTTTAAACCTTCAGGCCCATACTTTAGAGCGATTCTGTTGCTCAGTATAGTTCCGACGGTTCGGTCAACATTACAAATGGTGCCTTCGATAGCAACGGGCTTGCTGTTTTCCAGTGCGTCTTTTGCTTTTTCAATAAGCTTCCAATCGTAATGATCCGCAATTTTATCTACCTGTTTCTTCACCTGTCTGATAGCTCTGCCGTCGCTTGTGTCCGGCACAGCCAATATCGCAGAAAAATCAAGTCCCTGCGCTTTATAATGATTGATAGCTTTTCGCATTTCGAGCAGCTCAACCCTGCCGACCATATCTTCAAGCTTTTTAAATCCGAGTTTTGCCATAATCACGCGAAGCTCCTCAGCGATAAACATCATATAACGCTGAAGATATTCGGGCTTGCCTTTGAAACGCTTCCGCAACTCCGGGTCCTGCGTACAGATACCAACAGGGCAGGTTCCCTTATGGCACTTTCGCATCATCACACAGCCTATGGAAATTAATGCACCAGTGCCAAATCCAAACTGTTCAGCACCAAGAAGCGCCGCTATCGCTATATCACGTCCGGTCTTTAGCTGACCATCGGTTTGAACACGGATCCTATCGCGAAGATTATTTAGCACCAGAACCTGCTGAGCCTCAGCAAGACCAAGCTCCCAGGGACAGCCAGCATGCTTGATGGAAGATAACGGGCTTGCACCTGTTCCGCCATCGTGGCCGCTTATCAAAACTTCATCGGCATTACCTTTTGCAACGCCGGCAGCGATAGTACCAACGCCGACTTCGGAAACAAGCTTAACCGAAACCTTACAGCCGGGGTTAGCACACTTGAGGTCATATATCAACTGCGACAAATCTTCGATAGAATAAATATCGTGGTGCGGCGGCGGAGATATCAACGTAACACCAGGCGTAGAATAACGCAACTTGGCAATTTCATCAGTTACTTTGTGGCCGGGCAATTGGCCGCCTTCGCCGGGCTTTGCACCCTGAGCCATTTTAATCTGTATTTCCTTAGCATGGGCAAGATAATTTATCGTAACGCCAAATCTGCCGCTTGCAACCTGCTTGATAGCAGAATTTTTCGAATCACCATTAGGCTCAAGTTTGTATCTTGCGGGGTCTTCGCCGCCTTCGCCGGTATTGCTCATACCGCCGAGACGATTCATCGCTATCGCCATGCACTCGTGGGCTTCCTTGCTGATAGAACCCTGACTCATAGCGCCAGTGCAGAATCGTTTGACTATCTCGCTGGCAGGCTCAACTTCATCTATCGAAACAGACTTGCCTGTGTCCTTAAAATCGAACAGTCCGCGAAGAGTACACATCTTTTTGCTCTGGTCATTGGCCGCCCGCGAAAAGTCATCATACGCCTGCTTGTCATTAAACATTACCGCATGCTGCATTTTCGATATCGTCGTCGGATTCCACTGATGCTCCTCGCCGTCAACACGGTAATGATAATTGCCGCCATACTCAAGTTGCGGCTGGCCCGGCAGCGACTGTCCATAAGCCTTTTTATGTCGAGCAATAGTATCCGCCGCCAACTGCTCAAGCCCGATTCCACCTATCCTTGATGCGGTACCGGCAAAATATTTATCAACCATATCCTTTTGCAGGCCTATCGCCTCGAACAACTGAGCTGAACGGTAACTTCTAAGTGTAGAGATGCCCATCTTGGACATCGTTTTGAGAATACCCTTTTTGATTGACGCGATGAAATTATCCTGAATATCAACCGCTTCAAATTTATCTTTTAATTCGGAAGTTTTCCTGAGATGCTCAAGCACATCGAACGCAAGATAAGGATTGATCCCTGTTGCACCATAGCCACAAAGCAGACAGAAATGCATAACCTCTCTTGCTTCGCCGGTTTGAATTATAATCCCCGCTTCGCCACGTAAATTTTTGGCAAGCATCGCATGATGAGCCGCGCTTACAGCAAGCATCGAAGGTATTGCCGCACGATCTTTATCAGCGTTCTTATCGCTTATAATCAAAATCGTGGCACCATCAAGTACCGCTTTCTCCGCATCAGCAATCAGCTTATCAATTCCGCGTCCAAGACTTTCGCCGGGATTATCGCAATTAGCGTCAAACAACGCCTCAACGGTTGCAACCTTCAAACCGTCAACTTTCATATGCCCAAGCCGTTCAATATCACTGTTTGTCAATATCGGATGCGGGAGTTTGAGCTTTCGGCAGTGCAGCGGATTTTCTTCAAGCAGATTACGATTCTTGCCTATAAAGGACATCAACGACATCACAAGCCCCTCACGCAAAGCATCTATCGGAGGATTTGTAACCTGCGCGAACATCTGCTTGAAATAATCAAACAGCAGACGAGGCTTATTACTCAAAACCGCAAGCGGCGTATCATTGCCCATCGAACCAACAGGCTCCTGACCATTTTCGCCCATAGGCTCAAGAACCATATTCAGTTCTTCAAGGTCATATCCGAACATCCGCATTTTTTCGTGCATCACATCGGTTGGCGGTAACTGCGGCTCTTCAATATCATAAGTCGTCGGCAGCTCAATCCTGTTCTCGGCAAGCCATCGACGATAAGGCTGCTGACGCGAAATCTTTGCCTTGACCTCATTATCGGTAATCACCCTGCCCTGCTCAGTATCGACAAGGAACATCTTGCCGGGCTGAAGTCTTCCATTACGCATAATTCTTTCAGGTGCAAACTCTATCACGCCTGCTTCACTGGCCATAACAACAAGGCCATCTTTGGTGATAACATATCTGCAAGGCCTTAGACCATTCCTGTCGAGCGTTCCGCCGACCAGTCTGCCATCGGTAAATACCATCGCAGCAGGCCCGTCCCATGGCTCCATCATAGCGGAATGATATTCATAAAACGCACGCTTATCGGTGCTGATATGATACTTCAAACCGAAAGCCTCCGGTATCATCATCATCATCGAATGAGGCATCGTTCTGCCGCTAAGGCTTAGCAGCTCAAGGACATTATCAAAACTTGCAGAGTCGCTCATATCCGGCTCTATCACCGGCACGACTTCCTTGATGTCATCGCCAAAGAGCGGGCTTTCCAGCTTTCGCTCACGTGCCTTCATATTATTGCGATTGCCGCTCAATGTATTTATCTCGCCATTATGTGCAACGCACCTGAACGGCTGAGCAAGTTTCCAGTTGGGGAAAGTGTTGGTGCTGTACCGCTGATGAACTATCGCAAGAGCGGTCTTCATTTCCGCATCGGCCAAATCAGGATAATACGCGAAAAGCTGATTGGCCATAAACATTCCCTTGTAATTGATTGTCTTACAAGAAAGCGTTACGATATAAAAATCATCTGCCTGCCCGCGGAGATTTTCCGGAACGAGCCGCTCCACCCTCTTGCGGACAAGATAAAGTTTTCTTTCAAGATCATCACCTTTGAACTGGCCGCCATCAACAAAAATCTGCCTAATGCTCGGCTCCGCTTCAAGTGCTATCTTTCCAAGGCAGCTCGGACTGACAGGCACATCCCGCCAGCCGATAACTATCATACCATAATATACTATCGCCTCTTCAAGTATCGCTTCGCATTTTTTGCGGACATTTTCGTCTTTGGCTCCGAAGACCATTCCCACGCCGTATGTGCCAGCTTCTGGAAGTTCAAATCCAAGCTTGCCGGCCTGGCCCCTGAAAAATTCGTCGGGAATCTGAAACAATATCCCCGCGCCATCGCCGGTTATATCGTCGGCACCCGCGGCTCCGCGATGATGGAGATTCAGCAGTACCTGTTTGGCATTTTCGATGATGTCGTGGGACTTTTGGCCGTTGATATTTACAACCGCACCGATCCCGCAGGCATCATGTTCATATTCCGACTTATAGAGTCCAAAATCTCGATTTGCCATAGTTTTATCCTGTTTCGAAAAAGATGTTTAAAAAAACTCGTCACTACATTGCAACACCGTAATATACCTCAAAAAAGGGCAGATGCTCAACGATAATTTTTGATACACAAAATAAGC
>CAMDDF010000115.1 GCA_945890885.1 Candidatus Kuenenia stuttgartensis
TCTTCGGAATTGACACCATAATTGCCGATGAGCGGATATGTCATTGTTACGATTTGGCCCGCATAAGATGGGTCGGTCAAAACTTCCTGATAACCCGTCATAGCGGTGTTAAATACCACCTCGCCGCATGTGGTGCCAAACGCACCTAACGCCTTACCCTTCAGCACAAAACCATCTTCAAAAGCTATCTTAGCCTGCATGTAAACTCCGTTATATATCTATCTTAATTTTTACTTTTCGCTTGAGACCTGTATTGATTCGTTATCGGCAAACGCCTGTCCCGCCCGAATGCCTTGGGCGTTATCTTTATGCCCGGCGGAGACTGCCTGCGCTTATACTCATTCCTGTCGATCATCGCCACCACACGGTTGACCTCATCAACAGGCATGCCGCTATCGACAAGCTGCTGAGCGGATTTATCCTTTTCGACATAGCTCTCGATTATCCTGTCGAGCAAATCATAATTCGGCAACGTATCAGAATCGAGCTGATTATCTTTAAGTTCAGCCGTTGGCGGCCGGTGTATAACACTTGCAGGTATAACCTCTCTACCTTTAATACGGTTGATGTAACTACAAAGTTTATAAACCATTGTTTTCGGCACATCTTTCAGCATCGAAAAACCGCCCGCTGTATCGCCGTAAAGTGTCGCATATCCAACTGCGGTTTCACTCTTATTACTGGTGGTCATCACCATATAGCCGTTCTGATTGCTCAACGTCATCAGTATCGTGCCTCGCACACGGGGCTGAAGATTCTCGTAGCCCATGCCGCTGTTATTCCAGCCGGGCATTTTGCAAAGCATCTCATCAAACGATTTCAATATCGGCTCGATAGGTATGTTATGAAACTCCATACCGAGATTTTCAGCCTGTATCTGTGCATCGGAAATCGTCTCAGCCTTGTTAAAGCGGGACGGCATTGTAATGCCGACAACATTCTCAGCACCAAGCGCATCAACAGCAATTGCCGCCGCCAGCGAGGAATCGATTCCGCCGCTAAGACCAATTACAACTTTTTTGAACCCGTTCTTCCGCACATAATCACGCGTACCAGTAACCAGTGCGCGGTATATTTCATCAATCAGCTCTGGCATTTTCTCGACGCATCCGCTGACCTGGGTTATTTCACTTTTGCTGGATACATCCGCAATAACAAGCCTTTCCTCAAAGGCTGGGCCTAACGCCCTGATTTGGCCGGTACTATCGACAAACATACTTTGCCCATCGAAGACCAGTTCATCCTGACCGCCGACGAGATTACAGTACCCCACTGCACAATCAAGTTTTTTCGCACAGCGTTCAAGAATTGCGTATCGTTCCATGACTTTGCCGCTATGGAACGGCGAGCCGGAAAGATTCAACACCAAATCGTAGCTAGGGCTGTCTTTCAGGAATGCTTTGAGCCACTTGGCATCCCATATATCCTCGCAGATTGTTATCGCTATGCCCAGACCATTTATATCTATTACGACAGGTTCGCCGCCGCTCTGAAAATAGCGTTTTTCATCAAACACGCCATAATTAGGCAAAAGAGTTTTACGATAAATACGCTCGACTTTGCCATTTTTCATTACAGCAGCCGAGTTATAACATTTTTCGTTATAACTCTCTGCAAATCCAGCAATTATAGTAATTTTGGGACACTTTTGGGCGAGCAATTCAATCGCCCGATGATTTTCATCAAGGAAATATATTTTGTGCATCAAATCTTCCGGCGGATAACCGCATACCGCCAACTCGCCGAATACCAGCACATCAACGCCAGCGTCAACCGCCTCAGCGTAGAAGCCGCACATCTTCGCGACGTTCTCTGCCAGGTTCCCCATTGCAGGGTTAATCTGAGCTAATGCTATGCGTACCGATTTCGACAATTTCCTATAACCTTTTGCTAAATAAAGACTTCAAGTACCATATGTTGTGGTTAAAAAAATTTTGGTCCCGCGGACGTACAAAATTTTCGCTATTATACATAAAAACGGGGTAAAGTAAATTTTAAAATTTCTCTGTTTTCAGGATTCCTACCTCGTTTGCCCCTGCCTTTGACGGACTCTTGGGTCCACATACCTGCCGCTGGTGCCGGGTCTTGATTCCACCCCAGTAAGAGCTTCAGCAATTAGTCGGCCAAACTGGGTTGAATAATCAGCACCCTGAGCCGTTACAATATTTTTGTCCCTCTCAGCAGTGCTATTGATAAATATTCCGCCAGCCTTTCTAAGCGATGAACTTGCGCTTGAATCGCCTGTTACACGGTAACCCCTGACAACTCCGGATTCGCCGAGCATTCTCGCCGATTTTCCGATAGCGGCAATAACTTTATTCTGATTTTTGGCCTGCACAAGCAAAGACAATAGAATGGTATCTTTGTGCAAGGCATTCGTGCTTATGCCGCTAACAAGCACAATGGCGTTGTAATCAACAATAGAAATATCACGGATAAGCTTAGTCGCCTGTATTATCCCGCGGTCTTCACCCTTGTAGGTTTCTATTGTTACACCAGCAATATCCACCTCGATACCAGCAATGCTGAGTACATCGAGTGCGTCAAATAATTCGCCGTCAATAAATCGCTCCTCAGGAAGTATGACCACAGCACGCTTTTTCGGCGGCAAAACCAGACTTGACTGTGCATCCTGAGTTTTTTTGATTGCTTCCATCCGGAAGGCCTGTTCTTTAGGCGGATAACCAGCGGCAACGATATAAATCGGCGATTGCCCTGCGGGAATTTGCCAAAGCTGCATGACTTTTACCGCATCGAAATTTCCAACCGGCAGGCAGGCAATCCCAAGAGCAATCCCCTGAAGCTGGATATTTTGAGCGATATGCCCGGCTTCAAGATAAAGATATTGTTTTGCAGGCAACTGTGTGGTTCCAGTGATAACGATGCTGCACGGAGCCTTTTCGAGGATGCTATTGCTGTATGCCGCCGCCGCGAGTTTTTCACGGATATCGCCGTCATATATTTTTGTCAGGTTATGCTTTTGTGAATCGTAAGAATATATTCCGCCACGGATAATCACATAAAGCTGTATCGGCTCAACTGTCGCAAAAGATGGAACGGTTCTTTGGCCGCTGTTAGCGTCAATAATACCCTGACCAGCCCATAGAAGCTGCGATATTTTGTCAATCGTTATCGTTTCCTGTGTAAATTGGGTCACGTTTCGGCCAGCAGCAAGAATCTGTTCTATACTGAATTCACCAGAGGTTTGCGGCTGCGGAAGAGGAAGGGTTCTAAGCACCGCATTGGGTTCTGCCGATATGGAAATTGCCGCTGATAACCCTAAAATCGCTATTATTGTGATTAAATTTTGCTTCATATTGTCTGCCCTCGATAGAAAACATTAGATATCCAGCGATATTATAAGGAATTTTAAAAAAAAATACAGCTTTGTTTGAAAATTACACCCATTGTATTAATTTTTTGCGCAGCGGAAGTTTCTTTTAACAAGCCAAAGACACAAATGCGTAACCAACGGAATATATCAGCTGTTGTTTAATTTTTTAATGCTTAATATTGTTTTGGCATAATAATTGCACTTTACAACCAAATGCGATTATACGATAAAAAATATATTATATCTCTGTCAGCCGCCGTTGTGCTGTTTAGCATGACTTTTGCTGGTTTTGCACAATCGTCAACACAGGAAATACCCAAATTAACGCCGAATATCGTCAAATCCGCAGATGTAAATTTTCCCAATACCGCAACTGGTTCGAACAAAAGCCTTAATACACAAGGGCTATTCCTCAGAATGATGTCTATGGTGATGATTGTAGCTACCCTTGGCGTGGCTATTATATACGTTCAAAAAAAGCTGATGCCGAAGTTTTCAAATCTGCCCGCCAAAAAGATTAAAATCGTCGAAACAGTTCATCTTGGCCGAAATAAGACGTTGCACCTGCTGAAAATAGGCAACAGACAGCTCCTTGTCGGCAGTACCAGCGAAAACATAACCACCCTGTCAGATTTAACCGATGCGCTGGCTGAAACGGATCCGTCAGTATAAAAACCTTTGCAATAGTTGAGGATTTCAATGTCCGCTAAAATTTTCAGATTAGTTTTACTGCTGGGACTTATGTTCTCTGCTGCCGCCTTAGGAGAGGATGCACCTGCGGCACCAGCCCAAACGGGTTCTTTGCCAAGCATTGGCCAGATGATGACGCTGGTTGATAAGGCCACCACCGATGCAAGCCAGGGCAAAGACTGGTCAACGCCTGTCAAGCTGGTAATCATCTTCAGCGGCCTTGCGATTTTACCGAGCCTGTTGGTAATGATGACATCATTTACGCGAATAATCATAGTGCTGTCATTTGTCCGCAGTGCGATAGGAACCCAAAACATACCGCCGACGATAGCCATTATAGGTCTGGCATTGTTCCTGACGCTGTTCACGATGGCACCGACGTTCACTGAAATAAATCAGACAAGCATTGAGCCGTACCTTGCAGAGGAAATAAATTTTGAAGCCGCTTCATCCAACGCCAGTCAGTCAATAAAAGGATTCATGCTTCGACAATGCAGAGAGGCTGATTTGGCTGTCTTTGCAGAAATGGCAAAAATAGAAACGCCGGAAAGCCCAAAAGACATCGGTCTGCACATAGTGATCCCTGCGTTTATCATCAGCGAATTTAGAACGGCATTTGAGATAGGCTGTCTTTTGTTTATTCCATTTCTGGTAATTGACCTTGTTATTTCCAGCGTTTTGCTAAGTGCCGGTATGATGATGCTTCCGCCGACAATGATTTCGCTGCCTTTTAAGCTGATATTGTTTATTCTCGTTGACGGATGGGGCTTGCTGGCCAAAAGTTTGAGTCTTAGTTTCAACTAAAACATAATTTAAGGATTTATTAAGTGGACGGTGATTTCGTTATTTATCTTGGCAGAAAGGCACTTGAAGTTGCATTGCTCGTCTCTGCCCCGATTCTGATAACCTGCATCGTCGTAGGCGTAGTGATAACATTATTCCAAGCGGTAACATCTATACGCGATATGTCCCTGACCGCTGTTCCCAAACTCGTTGCGGTAGGAGTCGTTACCTTGCTTTTCGGAAGCTGGATGCTAAGCACGATGTTAAAATTTACAAATGAGATATTCGGCTACATTCAGACCATCGGACGATAATCAATGGAAATTACCACCATAGAGCTGCTGGGATTCGCAATGGTGCTGACCAGGTTATCCGTTTTTTTTATTGTTGCACCTATTTTCAGCTGGCAGACAATTCCTCCGGTTATCAAAATCACAATCGTCTTATTTCTGACAATATTTTTTTCGGTAAACGCGCCGCTGGAGTTGAACGCCGGCAAAGTTTCGCTCATAGAAGCCATTTTACTGCTTTCCAATGAAGCCGTTTACGGGCTGGCTCTTGGATTGATAACGATACTGATGTTTTCCGTAATCAAACTCAGCGGCAGCATAATTGAAAACGAAATGGGATTTACTATGGCCTCAACACTTGATCCGTTTACCGGCGAAAGCGGCCAGCCATTGAGCAGACTACTCGAAATAGTATTCATTCTCCTGTTTTTGAGCGCAAACGGCCATCAGCTGCTTTTGCTTGTAATCTCAAAAAGCTATCAGGCGTTTCCGTCGGGACATATTCCTGATTTACCCGTACTGCTTGATGGGGTCGTGGCCGCAGGAACAACAATGCTTGCCGCATGTCTAAGACTTGCGGCTCCGATGCTGGCGGCGTTTTTACTTTTGCTGGTTGTCCTTGCCGTGTTCGCAAGAATTATGCCGGATATGGATATTTTGTTTATCAGTATGCCGCTGCGTGCAGGACTTGGATTGATGATGATCGGAATATTTTTGCCGTTTATCAATCAGTTCGTCAGCGAGTTTGCAGACTGGATGGGAAAGCTGCTTCCGTTGTGAAGAGAAGTTAGAAGTTAGAAATAAATAATAGCCAGTAGTCGGTAGTCAGTAATAAATCAGAAAATCCAATTTCTATTGGCTATTCGCTAATAGCTACTTGCTAATAGATTCGTGTAATCAGTGATTAAAGAAATAAAAGATGGCAGATAAACCCGCTTCAGAGAGAACAGAACAGCCAACACCGCGAAAGCTGGAAAAGGCAAGGGAACAGGGTCAGGTTCCGCACAGCGAGGAACTGCCGGCGACGGTTGGAATTATCGTTATTTTGGCAGTATTGGCACTTTCGGCACCAACATTACTGGGCTGGTTCTGTACACAAATCCAGCAGGGGTTATCGTGCCAAAGCGGCATCTTCAAAGACAGCGGAACATTCATAAACTTTTTCAACAA
>CAMDDF010000116.1 GCA_945890885.1 Candidatus Kuenenia stuttgartensis
TTTATTCAGGGGGTTATATGAAAGCGTGGAGCGCAAGCGACACGATAGAAGAAAATAAAAAAATCCGTGAAATCCGTCGTCCCGAGCGAGCAGCACCCACTCTGTCATCCCGAGTGAGCGAAGCGACGAGGGATCTGAGATTCCTCCGCTGCGGATACAAATGTATCCTCCGGTCGGAATGACAGGTAGATGATAATCCGTGGTTTAAAAAGTAAAAAATAATTCGAGTTAATTTGTGTAATTCGTTGTTAAAAAATGAAAGGCATACTATGATATTTGACAAAGTTGAAAATGTAAAATTTTACAAGGGAATTTCGTCAAGGCTTGACAAGGCTCTTGAGCTTCTTACAGCCGTAAATTTTGCTGCAATGGAAGACGGCAAGCACGAAGTCGATGGCGACAATCTTTTCTATATGGTTCAGAGATATAAAACTCTGCCGTTATCCGAGGGCAAGCACGAAGCGCACAAAAAGTATATTGACGTTCAGCTTGTTGTTAGCGGCTCGGAGGTTATCGGCGTTGAAATTCTCGCTGACCAGAAAGTCGAAACGCCATACACCGATGACGCGGGCTTTTATTTCCCATCAAAGGACATGACCAAGCTGAGAATCTCCGCTGGCCAGTTCTGCGTTTTGTACCCGCAGGATTTGCACATGCCGTGCAGAACCGATTCTGCGTCTACGGACGTTGTAAAGGTTGTCATTAAGGTTAAAGTGTGATTGATAGTCAGTAGTCAGTAGTTAATAGTTGGTAGAAATAATTTCTAATGACTACCGACTATTGGCTACTGGCTAATAAATCCGTGCAATCCGTGTCTAAAAAAAATAAAAACAGAAAGGGGTAATCGATGGAATCGAAAAAGGGTATGTTGTGGGCAGTTCTGAAATGGAGGATTGGCAGGGTGGTTTTCGCGATTTTTATTCTGGCATTGGTTTACTTTCAGGCACCGATTAAGGTAATCACATTCTTTTTGATTTTCCTCTTAGCGGGTATCTTTCTCAAGAAGCCATATTATAAATATTTCTGGCTGATTGTGTTAGCTGTCGTTATAGGCTTGACCATTTGGGTGTTCCTGCCCGAAGACGACAATGGCTGGAAGCCTTTTGCGTTTGAAAAAGATATACAGGCCTTGAATGATAAATATGCTGTGCCCGATAGCGAAAATGCAGCCTTGATATATAATGAGATTTTCGCCGATAGCAACGATAAAGACCTCGACCCCAATATTGGCGATGAAGCAGAGGATTTCACGTTAGACAATCCCTGGACAGCAGAGCAATATCCCGAACTTGCCGAATGGATAAAGGCCAAAGAGTCGCTTATCGCAAAACTAAAGCAAGCCGCTGAAAAAGAGAAATGCGTCTTTGAAATAAAGCAAGACTTAAATGTTGATTTTGATTCGTTCAGCTCATTTCGCAAGTTTACATATTTAATTGTTAGAAAAGCTAATAATGATATATCAAACGGCAACATCGATGCTGCTATCGAAGACCTTTCGATACCTATTCAATTCGCTAATCATCTCGATCAACAGCCGGTGCTTATTGACTATCTTGTAGCAATTGCGATAGATTCTCTGTCGAGGCAACACTTTAACGAAATTCTTGTCAGACAGAAGCTGACAGATGAGCAATATAATAAAATAGATGTCATTCTGGAGAAAAACAAATTTTCGTGGGACGAATCTCTGAAAAGAATTCTTGAGTTTGAAAAGCTGCTTTTTAAAAGAATGTTGCCGGGTATGCTTTATGAAACTAAAGATAGCAAATTCAGGTTTACACGAGACCCTTGGGAGCACATTAAGAAACTAAATCCAGGACTAGAGCAACCTAAAAGTAAACATCCATATTGGCGTAAAAAGGCAGTTAAAGCCAGAACGATTTTCGCGTGGTTTTTTTTGCCTTCCACGCCTGACAGCCTTGTCAAGCGAGTAGATACAATTTTTGATGAATATTCTGTTTCACGGGAAATTCCAGAATACAAATTTAAATTGAGATATGAAAATACAATTCCTATGATGGGTAAGATGAGTTTTGAGGCTTACGAGGGAGTCAGTCGAATATTTAATAAACATCAGGATGGCCGCAATGGCAGTTTGCTGGTGCTTGAGATTTCGAAATTCAAAAACAAAAACGGCAAATGGCCGCAATCGCTGAACGAGCTGAATATTGCCGGCATACCGCTCGAAAAATTTATCTATAAGCCCATTGATGAAACCAATTTTATACTATATAGTATCGGCGACAACGGAATTGATGATGGCGGCAAAGGTCAAAGCTGTCGTGAACGTAAGTGTAAAACGTCAGACGATGACCTTCTCATCTGGCCAAGAACGCAAGCTCAACTTGATAAGCTGACCGGAAACACTACACCGCCGTCCGAAGAACCAGGTATGGGTATGCCGGGAGCCTCAAACTAATAGAAAAATTAGAGTTAATTCGTGTAATTCGTTGTTGAAAAATAATTAAAAAAATCCTCGACAAAAGCTCCCATCCTGCAAAGGAGGGTGGCCAAAGGCCGGGGTGGTTATTAGAAATAAAAAAAATCCGTGAAATCCGCGTCTAAAAAAATAAAATAAAAATCTGTGGTTAAAAAAATGCTCGAAAAACAATTTACAAAAATCGATAATCTGAAAAATCACATCGGCACCGAAGTTACCCTTGCGGGCTGGCTGTATCGCAACCGTCCAAGCGGCAAGGTGCAATTCCTTATCCTGCGCGACGGCTCCGGCCTGTGCCAGTGCGTGATAGAATCCGGCAAAATATCCGAGGCCCTGTTCGAAGCGGTAAAATCACTCGGGCAGGAAGCATCGCTAACAATCACCGGCATCGTCCGCGAAGAACCGCGCAGCCCCGGCGGGCACGAACTTGCCGTAACGAGCGTAAAAATCATAGGCGAGTCGAAAGATTACCCAATCACGCCCAAAGAACACGGCGTAGATTTCCTGATGAAGAACCGCCACCTGCACCTGCGAAGTCAGCTCGAATGGTGCATCGGCAAAATCCGCCACACGATAATAAATTCCGTCCGCACATTTTTCAACGACAACGGCTTCACGCTGGTCGATACGCCGATATTCACAACCATCGCGGGCGAAGGCGAACAGACATTGTTCGAGGTCGATTACTTCGGCAGAACTTTGCATCTCGCCCAGACCGGCCAATTGTATCTCGAATCCGCGGCGATGAGCTACGGCAAGGCATATTGCTTTGGCCCGACTTTCCGCGCTGAAAAAAGCAAGACCCGCAGACACCTCACTGAATTCTGGATGGTCGAGCCGGAAGTTGCATATATCGATTTGCACGGACTTCTCGAACTCGGCGAAAATTTCGTATCGTTCGTCGTCGAGCAGGTCTTGAAAAATAACCGCACCCAGCTTGAAGAAATCGGCGCAGATATTGCCGCTCTCGAAAAAATCAAGCCGCCGTTCAATCGGCTAACGTACACCGAAGCAGTCGATATTCTCACAAGCAAAGCCGCTGCGGATTTTCTCGCCAATCAGCTTGAAAGTTTCAAATCCGAAAAGGCCGCTATCATAAATAAGATTGCCGCACTTGAAGCGGAAAACGCAAACGCCAAGAAGCAGTGGCAGATAAATAAAATCGCCGCTGATATAAACGAGCTTAAAAATCAGGCTGATGAGCTTGACGTGAAGATTGAAAATAATCCAAAGCACGCTCAGCTTGCCGCCAATTTCAAATGGGGCAAGGATTTGGGCGGCTCTGATGAGACGATAATTTCGCTTATGCATGAAAAGCCCGTTTTCGTTACGCATTACCCCAAAGCGGCCAAAGCGTTCTATATGAAGACCGACCGCACAAATGATAATGTTGTCGAGAATTTCGATTTGCTTGCGCCGCAGGGCTTCGGCGAAATCATCGGCGGCAGCGTCCGCGAAGATGATTACGATATGCTCGTCCATCGCGTCAAAGAAGAGGGCTACGCACCCGAAAGTTATTCGTGGTATCTCGATTTGCGAAAATACGGCACTGTTCCGCACGGCGGCTTCGGTTTGGGAATCGAACGCACCGTCGCATGGATAACAGGCTCAAAACATATCCGCCAGTGCATCGCGTTCCCGCGTATGATGGACAAGGTGGAAATATAATTCGAAAGGAGATATTATGTTGAAGAAGTATTTGCTTTCTGTGGTGGTAGTTTTTGTATTGTGGTCGGCACTTGATTTTGTGATTCACGGCGTTATTTTGTCGCAGGCATATCAGGCGACCGCTTCGCTTTGGCGGCCATTTGCCGAAATGAAAATTGGCTTGATACGGCTAGTAACACTTGTCGTCGTGGCCGTATTTGTTGGTATTTACACGCTGCTTGTAAATCCGAAGTCTGTTAAAACTGGTTTGCTCTACGGCCTGCTGCTCGGCCTTTTTTCAGGAGTGCCGATGGCGTTTGGAACGTATAGTTATATGCCGATAACGATGGACATCGTAGTAGTATGGTTTCTTGGCTCGGTAGTCGAGATGACTCTGGCAGGGCTGTGCATCGGGGCGATTATTAAAAGCAAGAAATGAGATACATCGTTAATGGCTGACACCTGGACAATTCGCAAACTTATCGAATGGATGGTTGGATATTTCACCGACCGGGCGATTGATACGCCAAGGCTCACCGCAGAGCTGCTTTTGTCGCACGTTTTGCAAATGAAACGCATCGAGCTTTATATGCACTTCGATAAAGTAATCGAGCCGGACAAGCTTGCTGCGCTTCGCGCACTCGTTAAACGCACATCCGACCACGAGCCGTATGCGTACCTCATCGGGCGCACCGAGTTTTATTCGATGGAAATAAATGTAAGTCGCGATTGCCTGATACCTCGGCCCGAAACTGAATTACTCGTCGAAAGGGCGATTGAGTTTCTCCGAACGCGAAAGGCCGGCGGCACACAAAAAATCTGCGACCTCTGCACCGGCTCAGGCTGTATCGCTGTCGCCATTGCTAAAAATTTTCCCGATTGCAAAATTATCGCAACCGATATCAGCGATGCCGCTTTGGCAGTTGCCGATATAAACATTAAAAAGCATAACCTCGAAAAGAAAATCGAGTTGCTTGCTGGCGATTTGTTCGAGCCGGTTATCAATGGGCTTGACGAGACGAAATTTGATTTGATAGCTTCCAATCCGCCGTATATCAGCGAATCGGAATTTGAGCAGCTTGATAAAAATGTCAAAGACCACGAACCGCGTCAGGCTCTCTATGGCGGGGCGGACGGCTTCGATATCTACCGCAGGATTATCGCCAGCGTGCCCGAACACTTAAAGCCCGACGGCGTATTGATGATGGAGATAGGTTATCTTCAGGGCGATGGAATACGCAAATTGCTTGAGCCTGTTTTTTCGTATATAAAAATAGAAAAGGATATTTCAGATAATGACCGTGTCGTCATTGCCTCGAATCGGATGGTAGAAAATTACAGACCTGATTTTTTTGATGGCACAGTTGACAGACATTAGCTTTTCGCTATAATCATCGTTCTCTTTTCAGGAGGTTCACCCAGCCTCCTGATTTCCCTCCTTAGGCTGGTCAGGTCCCCCCTCCTACCAGCCTAAACTTTTTTGAAGGCGGGCAAATGTTTATGAGCCGATTTGAAGATGAAAAATTTGAAATGTTCTGGAAAAAGACGGAGATTATCCGTGAATACTGTCGGATTCTCTACACATTCGGGGATATGAAACTGCCTTATATTTTTCTGGCCGAACACGGCACAATCGCTGACCGAACAATTATCATGCGTGGAATTGTAAATATCTGTAAACCGCAAATTCTGCTTCCCGGCAGCCGCAGGGGGCTGGAATTCAAATCGGGCTTTGAAAATGCCGATAGCATACCTGATAACGCAATTTTTATGCTCAGGGCAATGGGCCTGCCGTTTTCAGAGGTAAATCAACAGATTATATCGACAACGGAGCTTGAATATGGCAGCCTGTCGCAGATTATCGAGCGGTTCGAAAAGGAGCTTGACGCAAAGGATGACTCCGAAACCGGCCTTATCAAGGGCGTGATGGGCGGTGCCGAGATATCGCTGATGCGGTATTCGCTTGGCCTGATGATTAAATCCGCCGGCCCAAATGCCAAGGAGTTCTTTGACCACCTCCGCAGGGGACGCGGCGAGCCTATCGGGCTAAATGAGAACATTACCGATGAGGATATCGATAAACTTTTCGGCTAATTTTTTTATTTTTTTTA
>CAMDDF010000117.1 GCA_945890885.1 Candidatus Kuenenia stuttgartensis
ATTTTCGATACTGAACTTTCAAGACCTGAATCAACTCTTCTTTTGCATGTGTACTGATTTTATTATCCATCGTATGCCTCCTGTTTTTTGGTAACATTTTAATGAGGCAACAACGGAATTTCAGTAACAAAAACTATGAGTCAACGCGCGATGGTACGACAGGCATGGTAGTGCGTGCGGGTACAATTGGGGGATTATCCATCAATCCAGAAATTCAAGGATGATTTTTTTGTAAAGCTCCACCGCTTTATGCAAATCCTTTATTTCCACGTATTCGTTGGGCTGATGTGCCAGTTCGGTTTTACCGGGGCCAAAAACAATCACAGGTGCGCCAAGTTTTTCAAAATACGGCCCATCGGTAGTATATCCGACAAGTTTTGTTTCGTTAATACCCGAAGAACGCTTCACAGCCTTGACAAATTCGCAATCGGGGTCGGTGAATATCGAGCCTGCCCTGCGAATAACCTCGATATCAGCCTTGAAATCGGGGATTTGGCTTCGCAATTGTTCAAAAATGCCACGCAAATCCGATTGAATCGCGTCGGTATCCTGGTTTGGCAAAGTGCGAATATCAATTTCAATACAGCACTGGTCGGGTATAACATTTGTGGCTTTGCCGCCCTCGATTTTGTTTATGCTCATGCTTGATTTTCCGAAATTGGGGTGTTCCCGGCAGTTAGGCTGATAATTTTTCAGGCGTTCAAGGATGGCGGTCATCGAAGTAATCGCGTTAATTCCCAGATGTGGCATAGAGCCGTGGGCGGTTTTGCCGCGAGTGGTAACTCTGAGCCAGTATATCCCGCGATGGCCGGTGATAATGTCGAAATTCGTGGGTTCCGGCAGGATTATGCCCACCAAATCAGGCATATTTTTGGCACAATCACTTAAAAATCTGACAACTCCGCAGGAATCTGTTTCCTCTCCTCCTGTGGCAGTAATAATAAGGTCGCCCTTAAGCTTTTTGCCGGAACCACTGATTTCCGCTGCCGCAATCGCAATAGCAGCGTTGCCAGCCTTCATATCACAGGAGCCTCTACCGAAGATTTTACCGTCGGATTCGACTGCCTCAAACGGCGGATGAATCCACACTTCGTTCCCCACAGGCACAACATCGATATGGCTCCCAAAAAGAAGGGCTTTCCTGTCGCCCGTACCTTTAATATGGGCAGTTATATTCGCCCTGTTGCCGTTCCAAGAATCAATTTTGGAGCTTATATTTTGGCTTGAAAAATATTCGTGCAGGACATTTGCGGACTCGATCTCTCCTTTATCAAGAGTTGAACGGGCCTTTACGAGTTTTTTGAGAAGTTCGGCAACCATATTTCCGCAATCAATTAAATCTTTTGTGAACCGAGAATTATAATCTCAACTTTACAATAAAAAAAGGGATTTTTTGGTTGCGATTTGATAAACTTTTACACATAATACCGCATTGTGCTTTTAATCGGCCCTTTTGCACCGAGTTGTACAGGTGGTTGACGGCACATTATAATATTTCTTTGACAGTAAAATAGAGGAGGTCTAATGGGACCAGTATTAAATGGTTTGATAAAACTTCAAAGCATTGAAAACAGACTAAGAGCTATAAAGTCCAAACTAGCTCGAAGCCGGCGAAGTGTGATTTTCCTGGAAAATCAGGTTCGGACACTTCAAAGCCAATCTGAAGCCAAGAAAGAAGAAATCAAACTTACACGAGTTCAGTGTGACAGACTTGAGCTTGAATTAAAAACCAGAGATGTAGAAGTGGCCAAGCTGCGAACTGCGCTCAATACTGCCAAAACGAACAAAGACTACTCCGCTATCCTCTCGCAAATGAACACCTACAAAGCAGACAACTCCAAAATCGAAACACAAGTTTTGGACCTCTTTAAAAACATTGAATCTGATGAACAGCAGTGCAACGAAATTCAAACAAAAATAGCTGAAGAAAAAGAAAAACTCGAACAGCTTCGCAAAGATTCTGAAACCAAATCTGAACAATACGAAAAGGAAATCGCCCTGGTAGAAGCTGAATGGCAAAATGCTTCCAAAGAAATCCCGAAAGCCGTTCTTGAAATTTTCAATCGGGTGGCCGACACCTATGACGGCGACGCTATCGCCAATGCCGAACAGCAGCAAGGCAGCGAGGTATATACCTGCGGCGGCTGCTTTATGACTTTAAGGCTGGACATTATAAATCAGCTTATGACTAAAGACGACGTGATTCGCTGTCCCAGCTGTACAAGAATAGTAGTTATCGAAGAATATAAAGAGTAATCGGCTGACTATGACAGAAGCTATTATTTTTACAGACGGCGGAAGCAGGGGAAACCCGGGCATCGGTGCCGGCGGTTATGTGATTTGCAACAACAAAGGCACACCCGTAAAAGCCAAAGGCGTATTTCTTGGGGATTGCACTAATAATTATGCCGAGTACACCGGCCTGATTAAAGCCCTCGAAGACGCTGCAAGCCTTGGCATAAATAAAGTCAGCGTCTTTACCGACAGCCAACTCCTTGTTCGCCAAATTAAAGGCGAGTACAAAGTCAAAAGTGAAAATCTCAAACCTTTGTACGACAGAGCAATTGCACTTCTTAAAGGTTTCAAATCCTGGAAGGTCGATCACGTTTATCGCGAGAAAAACTCACACGCCGACGCTATGGCCAACAAGGCTATGGATAAACAAAAAGACGTGGAAGAAATTTTCAGCAAATTGGATTCAGTCAGCGAAAAAAAAATTAAGCTTGCGATTTTGATAAGCGGCGGCGGCACAACAATGCTGAATATAAATGAGCATATCACCGCTGGCAGGCTCAACGCTGAAATTTCGATAGTGATAAGTTCCAGGTCAGATGTTAAAGGCATCGAAAGAGCTAAAAAAGCCAATCTCCCCATCGAGATAATCCGTAAAAAAGATTTTACGGACATCTCTTGTTTCAGCGGCGCTATCGCTGATGTGTTAGATAAATGTAAGGTTGACCTTGTGATTCAGGCTGGCTGGCTGTGCCTGTGGAATATACCGGAAAAATATACCGGCAGAGTGATGAATATTCACCCGGCACTACTTCCGTCGTTTGGAGGTCAGGGTATGTGGGGACATCACGTCCACGAAGCGGTACTGGCAAAGGGCTGTAAAGTCAGCGGCTGCACCGTACATTTTTGCACAAATGAATATGACAAAGGGCCTATTATAATCCAGAAAACCTGTCCAGTGGAAGAAGGCGATAACGCAGACACTCTTGCCGAAAGAGTTTTTCAGCAGGAATGTATAGCATATCCGCAGGCGATAAAATTATTCGCCCAGCAAAAACTGAAAATTGACGGTCAGGTGGTCAGAATACTAAAATAATGAATAAGAAACAAAAATATTTTTTGTTGAAATTGCTGGTCGTTTTTTCCGTGACAGCCATCACCGTCGCAACTGTCAGCAGTTTCAAAGATTTCATCAACAAGTCGGAATCTCTGCTTGCTATGGAAAATCTGGGTGCCTCGATTAACCAGTATAGAAACCAGCACGGCACATTGCCTCCGGAAAACTATATAGATGATATTAAAACCAAGCTTCGTGGTGCCCCAAGAATGGGCAAGCTTGTTTATCGTGCCAAATGGTTAGACTACACAACAACCAGCGAAACCATCCTTGCTTATTCAAAAAAAGATTATTCGGGCATTATCCTGAGCAGCGGCTATGTGGTTTTAAAATACAACGGCGAAGTTCAGTGGCTCACAGAAGATGAATTTCAAATCACGATGGCATTGCAATGGGCACAAGGCGAACCCATAGAATAAAAATATGCTAATCGCCTGCTACTGACAGCCCGGACACAGCCCTTCAAAAAGTATTTTCTGCCTTTCTATCTTAAAACCTGGAATGTTGTCAAAAAGAGGAATGTTGCAGTTTGTTATACATGTCGTTTTTTTACACTTTCGGCATATCAGATGCGGGTGGCATTGATTTTCCGTGCAGTTATGGCTTAATTCGTAGGCCCACATGCGCTGATTAAGAAAAACTCTGTGCACCATGCCTGCCTTTAGAAAAGATTCAAGATTTCTATAAATAGTCGTTTTGTTAAGTGTCTTTTTCAGCTTAACAGCGATTTGTTCCTGTGTAATCGGCTTGCCTGCCTTTGTCAGAATTTCGAGAATAGAAGTTCTGCCATGAGTATTTCTAAGGTTTGAATTTTTCAAAATATTTTCCGTTGATTTATTCATCTTTCCCCTCCGTATGATGTTGATGGCCAATATGATGGCAATGAATGCATTGAGCATCACCTTCGACAAACAACAATGGAAAAACTATATCGCTTACACAGCACGGAAGCCAGACCGCTATAAAAAGCACAATAACCATCGCCGCAGCCATCGCCAGACCTATATGCCCCGATGTTGTCATGAGTATATATGCGCTGCTTGCCCAGGTACTTATAAGAATATGAGCGGCGTGCGTAAATTTAGTCTTAGGCCGAAACATCGCGATAGCAATACCCAAAAATGCCGCAGGATTTACAATATACCAGTCCTCAATAAAGCCCAGATGAATTTTACCGTCGGAATGCTCATGTTCATCTTCGTGAACATGGGCTTCACTGTTTTCCTTATGGCCCGCATCTCCATGCTCAAGCTCGTGCAAAGCTGAATGCACAGGAACATTGACGCTTAATATTTTTGTTCCCAGATAATGCGGAATAATTATATCGCTCAATGTTGCTATCCCGACGGAGCCAACCCAACCAATAATTATGATGAACAGAACATTCTTGTATTTTCCATGAATCCAAAACATCGAGGCTGTAACCATAGCACTTAACACAACGTGAAGCGGATGGGAAATCTTAAAGAACGCGGTATTGAGACTATCGGGAGCATTACGGAATATAAGCATAAAGGCCACGCCAAGCACAGCACCAGAAAGTGTAAACGGTATATGGGCCTTCAGTTCATTTAAAACATGATGCAATTTCATTTTGAAGCTCACCTGATTTTCCTTTCAACAAATGCAACTAAGTTGCAAAGACAAAACTATTTATAGCCGCCACCGCAGGAGTTGTCAATAGCTCCGTAAAATATTTATTAATGCATTTTATTTTTGATGTATCCATATCCACATGCTTCAAACCAGCCTTTTACATCGCTGGCGGTAACTTGTTCAAGAGCTTGGACAATTGCGTTTATCGGAAATCATACCATTCATAAAAAGTAATTGCGCTTAGTCTATTTTGCCGAAATAAGCATGGTACGATACTTTTATTCAAGGAGATAGCCATGACAGTCAGAGAACATCACAGTACAAAGGCGTTGCTGGCATTATCACGATCGGAGTCAAACAAGCGTCTGGCCCAGCGCATACAGGTTATTGTATGGGCACAGAAAGGTATGACATGTCCCGATATTGTCCAAATCAGCAACCACAGTCGTCGCAGTATTCAGGCATGGGTAGCAGCGTATAACGCCGATGGTATCGAAGCATTGTGTGACAAGCCTCGGCCAGGCCGCAATCCTTTACTGGCTCATAACAAGCAGATGCAGTTGTGCCGCCGTATTGATGCCGGTGCCTCTTGCGGCCGTGCAAGTCTTGGCGGTAATGACATACGGCAGATTTTAAAAGATGAATTTGGTGTGATATATACACTTGATGGAGTGTACAAGCTTTTGCACCGCCTGGGGTATTCATGTCTTTGTCCTCGCCCGCAACACGAAAATGCCGATCCTGACTTGCAAGAGGAATTTAAAAAAACTTCATCAAAACACTGGATACCGTCCAATCGGAGCATCCGGACAAAACAGTAGAAGTATGGTTTCAGGATGAAGCTCGTTTTGGTCAACAGGGAACAACAACAAGAGTTTGGGCATTGCGTGGCTC
>CAMDDF010000118.1 GCA_945890885.1 Candidatus Kuenenia stuttgartensis
TTACCCATATATCCGTCTGAAGATACTCGACAAGATGCCCAAGATGTATTGGGCCATTGGCGTATGGCAATGCACTTGTTACAACAATATTGCGAGTCATTTGGCTTCCTGATTATCATTCTGACTATCATTCCCGGATTGTTCGGGCCTGTTTCTATTTTTGTTCCTTCGATTTCTGTTTCGCCTGTTTTTTCTTTTCGGGCGATTATCCTGCCCCTGCTTATCCGCTGCTGGAGCTGCTTCATCGGCAACTATTTCGCCTTCCGACGGCATATCAATATCTTTTTCCATATCTTCGTCCGCGTCTGCTATGTCTTCTTCAACCACCGGCTCTCTCTTCTTCACTTCCGGCATAGGCCTTACCTCAGCCTGTCGTCTATTATGCTGGGGACGCTCTTGTCTCTGCGGGCTGGCGGTCGCGGTCTCCTCCACAAAATCTTTTGGCCTTTCGGTGATTTCCACACTTTCCGCACCTACCGCGAACCGGTTTCCATCGCTGCCAGCTACAATAACAAGCTGGGTTATAACCTGGGTATCAACCACTTGTCCAATGCCTTGATCGGTTTTTACCCATGTTCCTCTCGGCGGAAGCTGCTTCTTCAAGTGTTTATATGTATCATCCTCATAACGAAGACAGCATTTTAATCTGCCGCAGTATCCCGAAATTTTTGATGGGTCAAGAGTCGCCTTTTGCAGCTTGGCCATCCGCATATTGACAGGCTTTAGAACCTTCAAATATTTCGAGCAGCAGCACTCCTGGCCGCAAGTCTCGAAATCGCTTATAAGTTTGGCCTCATCCCTGGCTCCGATTTGCCGCATTTCGATTCTGGTCTGAAATTCTCTGGCGAGCTTTTTTACAAGTTCCCTGAAATCGACCCTGCCCTCTGCCAGAAAATAAAAAATTATTCTTTCGCCGCCGAAAAGATGCTCACCTTCGACAATTTTCATATCGAGACGCATTTCATCGATCATCTTCTGGGTGGTTTTTATCTCTTTTTTCGTAGATGCCTCGAGATGCCGCCACTCGCCAACATCTTCATGCGAAGCAAACCTCATAAAAGTGCCGCCCGAAGTAACCACCTCGCCTGGGGTCTGTTCTTCGTAATATTGGCTAACCTTTTCCGGATCCCACCTGAATTGACCCGCCTTATAGCAAAATGCGCCAACAACCGTACCAAGCTCGATGCCCCTTTCGGTTTGGACGATAACTTCCCGATGAACAGGCGGAACTTGATTGAGATTATGTGTAAACCAGCCTAAAATCTTCATTTTACCATAGCTTACGAGCATTCTTTTCTCATCAGTCTTATGGGGCTTGGCTTTGATTTCTTCGTTATTATCCATTATTATCCGTATATCCTAAATAAACTCACAAGAAAGCATTGTACCTTATTTTGCAAGCTCAATCAACATCCGTTCATAAACAAGTTTCTCATTCACATAACTGTCAACCCATTTAGTCGATTGGAAGCACGTTTCTATATTTTCAGCCGCCTGCTCAGCGGTAAATCGCCCGGCAATGGCCTTTATCTCCGCCTGCTGGTCAGCATTTACAATATCACCGACGATGCCAGCCTCAATTTTCATCGCGTCCGCAAAAGCCAGCGACATCATCTGTGCGACAGCCTTTTGCACTCTCTTTGCAAGGTCTGATTTGCTTGTTTGCGAATCCTTTTCCGCCCAAGACGCTACAATATTCTTGGTACCCTGCAAAATAAGATCCGTAATTTCCAGTACATCTTCCAACTTAATCCTGGCAAGCCTTTGTATTAGCTGGCGTTTAAACTCATACGCCTCAAGCCCTGACCATACCATCGCCTGACCGATGCTTCCCTGGCAAAACCCCGCCCAGAAAATCGCCTGCTTCTTATCGACCCCAAGGCTAGCCAGCGAATCAACAACTAACTCTTTATCGATAGCGCCGAATCGCACTATCTGACAGCGGGACCGCGTCGTCGGCAGCAGCTTTTCAACACTTGTGCAAAGCATAATTATTATGCAATGGGCGGGCGGCTCTTCGAGAACTTTCAGCATCGCATTCTGGCTTGACGGGTTAAGCTTTTCCGTCTCGCTGATAACATAAATTGAATGCGTCCCCATCGAAGGCCTGGAACTAACCTTATCAAGCACAAACTCCCTGATAACATCGATAGGAAACTGAACCAATGCGGTTTTTTTATTTTTACCCTCTTCCGTAAACGGATACAGCTCTTTATAAATATTATGAAAATCGGGATGCGACTGCCCTTGAAACAGCATACATGATGCGCATTTGCCGCAGCTGTCGGCAAAATCATTTTCGATTATTTTATCCTGACAGAGAAGCATCTTGGCCCATTCAACGGCAGCCGTATATTTGCCAACGCCTTCGATTCCCGCGAATATATAAGCATGGCCAAGCCTTTGCTGATTGAAAGCCTTTTGCAAAATACCTATCGCTCTATCCTGGCAGTATATTTGTTTTAAACTCATATTGATTATTCTTATTGATTTGTTAATTTATTCTATGAGCTATCTTTAATTCCGAATTAAAAAATCCTAATGTCGAATCAAACCAGAATGAATAATTTCAAAATTCGGCATTTGAGCATTGATTCATCATTCTGATTTCATAATTCTTCATTAGCCTTATGCCTTCTCTAAATAATGTTTCTCTGCACTGACCGAGGGTCATCACTCGCAGCAGAACCATTGCTAATCGCACCATCTAAAACCATTGCCCTGAAATCAATCATCGGGTCGTAAAATTCTTTTCGTAAATCAACTTCATTAACCATTACGCCAGGCGTATTTAGCCTGAGCTGTTTGACTATCTTGCCGTCTGGCTGAATAAAGCACGACGGATACGGCGAAAAATACCTGCAAGAATTGCTCATACTCACCCAGAAATAATTTTCAGAAGCTCTTGTCTGCATCGTCTGACGCATAATATGCGTATGAATGCTTGGCCCCTCCTGGCGGGCGTTATAGAAAGACTGAAGCAAAAAATCCACCTTCATCTTCAATAGTTCCCGATAAAGCTCAGGAAATCTAAGATCAAAACAAATCAAAGCTGAGCATCGCACATTATTAATATCGAAGCTTACAAAGTGGTCGCCTGCTGTATAATACTGCAAATCCCTTGGCGTTAGAAAACGCTTATCATAACGGTCAGCTATCTGTCCATCTGGATTTATAACATAAACACAGTTGTGCGGCTTATTCGGAGCAGTAAGCCTGTGCGTGCTGCCAACTACCACCCACAAGCCAAGCTGCTTTGCAAGGTTCATAATATTCTGCGTCTGCTTTTCAAGCTCTGACCAGCCAAATTTTTCAAAGTCGAATATTTCCTCGCCTGCATAGCCGCTCAATGCCGTCTCGCTGAAATGAACAATCTGTGCACCTAAAGTTCTGGCGCGATTCATATACAGCTGAATCTGCTGGGAATTTTGTCTGACAGAATCACTGACAGCAAACTGACAGGTCGCAACTTTTAAAACTCCATCGTCCATAATCACTTGTCCCGCAAAACTTATCTGACATCAGAATAACCCCCCGAAAAAATCGGTGGGCTAACGGACTTCTAATACTTTCGCAACTTGTTAGCCTGCCGATTCATTCGGCAGGTTTTATTTTTCTATATTCTATACTCTAACTTCTTTTTTATCTTAACCCTTCCATCTCGTTAATGCCGAAAAGTATATTCATATTCTGTATCGCCTGACCAGATGCGCCTTTGATAAGATTATCAATCGCAGAAAACACGACGACCTTACCTTTGACAAACGTCGGGAAAATATGGCAATAATTCGTATGAGCAACATGCTTGATATGCACGGGATTATCCAGCACCCGAACAAACGGCTCGGCCTTATAAAAATCTCTGTAAAGCTCAATCAGCTCCAACTGATTCATTTCCTTTTTCGGGTCACAGTAAATGCTCGAAAAAATCCCTCTATCAAACGGACCAACGTGCGGCTGAAAAAGTATCTCGACATTTTCCCCGGCAACCTCTGATGCGATCTGCTCAATTTCCGGCGAATGACGATGAACGCCAACGCCATAGGCAAAAAGGTCTTCATTCATATTCGGAAAATGAAACGCCGCCGATGGAGTCTTGCCCGCGCCGCTTGTGCCGCTGACAGCATTGACAATAATACCTTTTAGAGAAACAAGTTTATTCTTCAAAAGCGGAGCAAGCCCAAGCGAAGCACCCGTCGGAAAACAGCCCGGATTAGCTACAAGATTTGCACCTCGTATCTTCTCCCTGAAAAGTTCCGGCAGACCGAACGCCGCTTTCGAAAGATTATCTTTATCAGTGTGTTCCGTGCTGTAATATTTTTCATACGCACTGGTACATTTAAGCCGATAATCGGCACTGTAATCGACAACTTTAACGCCGGTAGCCAAAAGCTTCGGCACATATTCCATTGAAACCTTGTGCGGCAGACAGCACAACGCAACATCCGCACAATCACGCAGCTTTTCGAGGTCTAGCGGTTCAACCGCCATATCACATCGGCCCTTGAACTGCGGAAATATTTCCGAAATAATGCCGAGGTCTTTAAGAGCCGTCAAATATGCAATTTGAGCACGATTATGACGTAACAGTATCTCAATTGACTCAGCCCCTGTGTATCCTGTCGCACCAATTATAGCAACTCGCACCATATCAAAAACCCTGAATAAATTCTACCATAAAAAAAGGCCGCTAAAGCATAAGCTCTGCGGCCATTGTAATCTGTAAAAAGTAAAAACGCAATTAACGTTTTGAGAACTGGTAACTCCTTCGAGCACCGCGCTGGCCGTATTTCTTTCTTTCTTTCATTCTGCCATCACGGGTAAGATAACCGCCCTGCCTTAAAGCACTAACTGCTTCAATATCATAATCTTTCAGCGCTCTTGCTATGCCGAGCATAATTGCCCCTGCCTGACCTGTAATTCCGCCGCCCTGAACATTGGCATATATATCGAACTTGCCTTGAACATCCATTGCCTTAAGGGGCGAAACAACCGCATTCCTATGCTCGGTGAGCGGGAAATAATTATCAAGCTCCTTTTCATTGATGACAAGAGCACCCTTGCCAGGCCTAATCCTTACACGGGCAACGCTGCTTTTGCGACGGCCTGTACCCCAGTAAAAACCGGTTTTATCAGGACCTTTACTCTTATATTCTGCTGTTTCCACCTTTAATGCAGGTGTGCCTGTAATTTTCGCTGCTATATCAACATCAATCAGAGGTATATTATTTTCCATATTGAACGCCTAAATTAAAGTTCCAGTTTTTCCGGGGTTTGAGCTGAATGATTATGTTCTGATCCGCGATATACTTTCAGCTTTTTGAGCATACTGTCGCCAAGCTTACTTTTGGGAAGCATACGCCTTACCGCAAGCTCGATAACCCTTTCAGGTTTTTTATCCATCATATCTGCAAAAGATGTAATCTTAAGTCCGCTTGGATAATAGGTATAATGATCATACTCTTTCGTCTGAGCCTTATTACCAGAAACCTTTACCTTGTCGGCATTTAGCACAACAACGTAATCACCGGTATCTACGTGAGGAGTGTAAATGGGCTTGGTTTTGCCCATAAGAATCATCGCAATTTTAGATGCCATACGTCCCAAAACGGCGTTGTCTGCATCGACAATCCACCACTTACGCTGAACATCTTCATTTTTAGCCATAAACGTCTTCATAAACTGATATTCTCCAGACTATATTTCGCAAAGCACCACATTATAGCAACCAAGCCGCCGCTGTCAAGAGGCAAAACTCCAAATTTTCACACAAAAAGTCCGCCAATGCCCGTATTTACCTATTGCGGATGCC
>CAMDDF010000119.1 GCA_945890885.1 Candidatus Kuenenia stuttgartensis
CGCCCCTTCGGGGCTTTGATGTGCTTAAGCACCTGTTTCCCGTAGGCTTACGCCTACGGCTACTAATGTTTCGTCCCTTTGGGACTTAGTTTGAAAAGCAAAAAGTAAACAAACCCGGGTTAAAGCCCGTGGCATTGCCGCATTCGGGCATTTCCCGTCCGACTCTGTCGGATACTTCCATCTACGGGTTTAAACCCGTAGAATTACGAAGGAATATTAAAAGTAATTGGTATTACTCGAATTTTCTTTTTTTTCCTGCAACCCCAAAGCATGTCAGCGAAATCACAATCAATGCCGAGCCGCCATAAAAAAGATTTCTCTTGGCAACAGGACTATCGCATTTTTTGAGCCAGGCTGGAAAATGCACATCATTTTTCTGAAATTCCTTGGATTTTCTTAAAACTTCCTGTGCGGTCTCAAGCTCCTTATTGCGAACATGAACTATTATCGCATCGGGATTATTTGGCTCCTCGTTGAACTTGATTGGAGCAAGATGCTTCAATATTTCCGGATTTCCCTCAATATCTTTTATCAGCCGAGAGGTATCGGCATCCTGCTCTTCAATACTTTTGTTGAGGTTCAATATTTCCGCGTTACTGATTTTTATATTGTAATAATTTACAATTTCGTCAGTCAGAATCGACAGAAATACCGCCCCCAGACCAGAGGCAAAAAATACAACAAAAAACAGATTTTTAAACAGCGATGCCCTGTTCATACCAGTATCCATTGGCAATAAAAAAACAGAGGCGCCACAATGACGCCTCTGCCGAATTTTCACCTTACTTAAGAAATAAACGGTGAACAGCCGTATTTTGCAGCAACTCCAAGCTCTTCGTGAATTCTCAGAAGCTGGTTGTATTTGCATATGCGGTCAGTCCTGCACGCTGAACCCGTTTTGATTTGGCCAACGCCTGCGGCAACTGCAAGGTCAGCAATTGTCGAGTCTTCCGTTTCGCCGCTTCTGTGGCTCAAAATAGCGGTATAGCCGTTATTCTTGGCCATATTGATAGCTTCGAATGTTTCGGTCAATGTGCCGATCTGATTTAGTTTAATAAGGATAGAATTAGCGGCACCCATCTTGATGCCTTTTTTCAACCTTTCGGAATTTGTTACAAACAAATCATCACCGACAATCTGGCATCTCTTGCCGACATTATCGGTAAATTTCTTCCAGCCATCCCAGTCATCTTCCGCAAGACCGTCTTCGATACTAATGATCGGATACTTATCAATCCAGCTTGTCCAGTGCTTAATCATCGCATCTGAAGAAAGTTTGTTTTTCGGTGCGGACTTAAAGAAGCTATAGCTCTTTGACTTTGCATCCCACATCTCTGTTGAAGCAGGGTCAAGAGCGATAGCGATTTCCTTACCAGCCTTGTAGCCAGCCTTTTTAATTGCATCAAGAATAACTTCGAGAGCTTCTTCGTTGCTCTTGAGTGATGGAGCAAATCCGCCTTCATCGCCGACTGCGGTATTATAACCCTTAGCTGCAAGAACCTTTTTGAGCGTATGGAAAACTTCCGTACCCATTTGAAGGGCCTGCGGGAAATCCTTGGCGCCGATTGGCATAACCATAAATTCCTGGAAGTCAACATTGTTATCAGCGTGCTTTCCGCCGTTGAGAATATTCATCATCGGGACAGGCAGTACATTCGCGTTGCATCCGCCGAGATAACGGTAGAGCGGAAGACCTGCTGAAGCTGCTGCGGCTTTTGCAACCGCAAGCGATACGCCTAGAATTGCATTGGCGCCGAGTTTGCTTTTGTTGGCTGTGCCGTCAAGGTCTATCATCGCATAGTCAAGCTCTTCCTGCGACATAGCGTCCATGCCGATAACTTCACAAGCGATAACTTCGTTGACATTTTTCACTGCCTTTAAAACGCCTTTGCCCATATAGCGTTTTGCTTTGGTGTCGCGAAGCTCAACTGCCTCGTAAGCACCGGTACTTGCTCCTGATGGAACCGCGGCTCTGCCGAACGAGCCATCGTCCAGCATTACGTCAACTTCAACCGTCGGATTGCCACGGGAGTCAAGTATCTCTCTTGCATTTACATCAATAATTGTTGTGAACATTTTGCTTCCTTTCTTAACTACAGAATTATCTGATTTAATCTTTTCACACTAAATCCAAACCGGCCAAAGATTAACTGTTTTCCGTGTTATAGTCAAGGCTTGATTATTATATAATTATGGATTATGATTGCGGGCTTATGAAGATACCATTGACAAAATTCGGAATGCCTGAGGTTGCGGTTTACCCCATCGGCCTGCTGGCTGCTATGACAGGGGCATACTTCCTTCGCGGCTTTGTGAGCCCTGACTGGGCGTATTTAGTTGCTGAAGCAATCCTTGCGATAGTCCTGATTTGGGTGCTATCGTTCTTTCGCGACCCCAAAAGAGCGGTGCCGCAAGAAAAAAATCTGATTATTTCGCCTGCTGACGGCACGGTTTCCGATATAGAAGAACTTAAAAAGGCCGATGGATTCGATGGGCCGGTGCTGCGAATCGGAATATTTTTGAGCATTTTCAATGTCCATATAAATAGAGCGCCCTGCGATGTTAAGATAGATAAAATCCAATACAAGCCCGGCCTGTTCAAGAATGCGATAAGTCCTGATTCCGCAAAGGTCAACGAATCGAACGATATTTATATGACTAAGCTCAACCAGCCCAAAGATAAGCTGCTCGTCCGCCAGATTAGCGGAGCCATCGCACGAAGAATCGTTTGCAAGGCAGTTGTCGGCGATAAATTTCTTGCCGGCGACCAATTCGGGATGATAAAATTCGGTTCCAGAACGGAAATTTATATCCCCATGAGAGAAAATTTGAAAAATCAGGTGAAAATCGGCGATAAAACAAAAGCAGGTCTGACAATCCTGGCGAGGTACGAAAATGCCTGACCGTGAACATGTTAGAAGCAGACTCCTCCGGCGGGTCAAACGCCAGAGACTCAAATACGTAGCGATTCTCCCGTCATTTATCACCCTTATAAATGGTCTTTGCGGCTTTGCTGCTCTCAGCTTTGCAAGCAGAACCGTACCGGAACAAACATCCAGCGACACATTGGGCTTTTTTGCGATGAGCGGTTACATGATTTTTATTGCGATGATTGCCGATGCCCTCGACGGTAGAGTTGCCAGAATGAGCCAGACCACCTCGAGTTTCGGCGGCCAGCTTGACAGCCTTTGCGATGTAATTAGTTTCGGCGTTGCACCGGCATACCTTATGCTCAAAGTCTTGAGATATAACATTGTTCAGGCTCAGCTTAACCCTGCATTGACGATGTTTATAGAAAGATTCGTCTGGCTTGCGGCAGGTGCCTATGTTGCCTGCACTGCTATTCGCCTTGCCAGATTCAACGTCGAAAACGAAGAAGACGAAACTTCGCATATGTCGTTTATGGGACTGCCGAGTCCCGCTGCTGCCGGCGTGATAGCAAGTTTAGTGGTTTTTTACAATATGATTCCGGATTTTGCAGAAAAGCATACATGGCTGTACTGGCTGACAGAAAAAGTCATCGTTGTGCCGTTGCCGTTTATAACTCTTGGCGTGGCTCTTTTAATGGTAAGCAGAATCCGCTATCCGCATCTGGTAAATCAATATATGAAAGGCAAAAAGCCGATTGAGCATCTCGGCATGGTGCTTGGTTTTCTTTTGATGCTTGTCTGGAATCATCAGCTAACACTGCTTATGGGCTTTTCAGCTTTTGCCCTTTCCGGTGTGATACGACTGATATATTGCAGATTTGCAAAAAAGGCAACACCTAAGATTGCCGAAGAAACCGGCAATTCCCCAACAATATAATACCAAGTCAAGTTTTATTGCGTCCCCTTGTCATTTTCGCGCAGGCGGGAATCCAGTTTCGGATATCTTTTAAAATCTATGCCATTCACTTGTTGATTTTTGTTTTCTGGCAAAGGCAAATCAGCTCGTTGACCTGTTTTCTAAGCGAGTCGACTTGCTCATCCATCTGGGCGGACTTAATCGTTTTTTCGATTTGGCCAGCTTTGTCGCTGATTACCGGAAAGCCCGCCATTCCGCCCAATCCCTTAAGGGAATGAACCTTACCCGATATATCGCCGATATGCCCTGTTTCAAGGTCGGACTTGATTTCGGAAACAATTGCGGGAAGCTGATTTATAAATCTTTCGATGGTCTTTTGGTAGTCAGGGTCGTCAGTATAATTAGACGTTATTTCCTGCCCCATGCTGGCAGATTCGATTTGCTTATTCTTTAGCAAGATAAGGCGTATTTTTCTTAGAAGCGATTCTGGTCTGACAGGTTTTTCAAAATGGTCATCAAAGCCAGCTTCGATATGCTTGTTGGCAAGATCCGCCAAAGTAGATGCTGTAAGGGCTATCATATAAATCGTTTTATTGATAAGACTTAGCCGTATTTTTCGTGCGACTTCAAAGCCGTGCATATCGGGCATATTCAGGTCAAGCAGGATTATATCGTACTTTTCATGGGATATTTTTTCGAGAGTTTCTTGGCCGTTCGCACAGCAAACAACATTGGCACCATTTTTTTGGAGGATAATTCTGGTCAACTCCCTTATTTCCGCTACATCGTCAGCAATGAGGATTTTCACATTTTCAAGGCAGGCATTTTTGCTTGGGGTTTGTACGGATGCCGGAGCAGTTTTTTGGGTGGATTTTCTGCGAGAAATCATTAAGCATCCCACTGAAATCAACCCGACAAACATTGAAACAATCAAAATATTCCAGAAAATAGCCGCCAGAGTCAACATATCTGCAAGTACTCCACAATAATATTAGTTTAAACTCATATTATTTATCGGGTGAACTGCGGCAAAGATTAACGAACGAGCGGGCTATTTATAAAAAAATACTATTAAAGACTGCCGGAGCTGGCTTTGGGGTTTTCGATTTGCTTTTTCAACTCCTGGATCAGGTGCGTCTGAAGTTTGGCTAGTTCAGCCAGATGATTTGCTATCTTGCAGATTTCAGTATAGTTCACATCCTTATTATCCGGTTCATTTTTTCGCTGTCTGGTCACATGAAAACCTTTCAAATTGACAAAGCAACATCATTGCTATATTATGTCTTCTAATGCAAAGACGAATGTAAGTTGTTTGTATTTTACGCAAATGCGAATATTTGTCAACCTGGTTTTATTTAAAAGCGAATCTTTATGGATTTTAACGAAAAAGATGTCATAAGCCGAATCAGGCAGCTTCGCACCCGGCATTTCGGTGTCAGAGGCAAAAGCACTTTCGCTAAGGCGCTCGGGCTAAGCGCCTCCACATACAATTATTATGAAGATGACAGACTCGCTCCGATTTCAGTACTGCTGAAGATTTCCGAAATAACCGGCGAGGATTTGTATTGGATTTTAAAAGGCGAAAATGCTCCTCAGCAAAGCGGCCACTGCCCGTCGATGAAAGAAAATAACGCGGTTAGTAAAATTGCCAGATTAGCTCAGGATAATCCGCAGGCAATGGATGCAGTGCTGAGTTTTATAGATTTGCTCGAACAGACTCAGGCGATAAAAAATAATCAAAGCGAAAATCGCAAGCACGATGAAGACTGGATACCAGTTTTAGGCAGGACAGCAGCGGGAATTATAGGACTCTGGAAAGATACTATGCTGCCGGAGCCGGGCAGAGCTGTATCTGAAATTTCCAGCCTGGTCGAAAAATATACCGGAAAAACAATCAAAAAAAACGAAAATCAAACCCTCGACGTAAATATTCCGGATAATTATTTTTTCAGGAATATGGATCATACAAAAATTAAGCTGATTCAGGTCAATGAGCGTGAAGTCAGCGAAGTTAGCGAATTCAT
>CAMDDF010000120.1 GCA_945890885.1 Candidatus Kuenenia stuttgartensis
TGATTATAAAAACAATTAAACCCGCGATGATCATGTCTATAACATCAGGTTTCTGATTTTTAATTAATACTTTTATAATACGAAGGCTTACAAATATCAGAAAGCCCATAAAAGCAAATATAGCTGGTCTAATAATCAACTGTTTCGTATCTTTTGAAATCACTATTATCCTCTACTTTCTTCATTGATATATTTTATACAAAGTATTTAAAGGATATCACCGGAACCGCTAAAATCACCATACAAACCAGCATCATATCAGAATAAACCCACCGATTTAGCCGTAGTTTTATCCAATTTTAGAAAGTAAACTCCCCTCCTGCAAAGGAGGGGTGGCCAAAGGCCGGGGTGGTTATTCCCCTGACTAAAATCTCAACACTAAAAACTAAAGACTATTCTTTATTGTTTCGTTGGCATCATTACCATTGTCAAACGTCGGCCTGCGAAAATGGGCCTTCTTTCCGTCTTTGCAACGTCCTGAAGAGTTTCCATTACAAATTCCATCATTGTTTGGCCGTGATCCTGATGCATCATTTCTCTGCCGCGGAACATAACGGTAAACTGAACACGATGCCCAGTTTCGAGGAATTTGCGCGCCTGATTAACTTTAATATCTCTATCGTGTTCGCCAATTTCGGGACGAAGACGAATTTCTTTCATTGTAACGGTATGCTGCTTTTTGACGGACAGCTTTATTTTGCGTTTCTGCTCGTAAAGATATTTCCCGTAATCCATAATTCTGCACACTGGCGGAACCGCATTCGGCGAAACCTCAACGAGGTCAAGCCCCGCTTCATCAGCCATATTTTTTGCGTCATAGATGCTTACAATCCCTTTTTGCTGATTTTCCGCATCAATAAGACGCACTTCTTTAGCCCTTATGGCGTTGTTGATTCGAAGAGTATCCTTGCTAATAATATGTCTCCTTTAAAAAATAGTAATTTATTTTACTTTACGTTTTTAGTTATTTAAATAAACGGCTATCACGACTTTGTCGGGATTCCGCAATTTTTATATTTAATTTTTGATTTTTTATATTTCTAAAGACAAACTTCTTTCGCCAATTTTCTTTTTAAACGCAGAAATCAATTCATCAACCGTAACCGTCTTTGTATCTTTGGCGCCTCGTGTCCGGACATTCACCATCTGCTCCTGCTGTTCTTTTTCGCCTATAACCAGCATATATGGCAAATGGTCTGCGTGTGCTTTGGCGATTTTGGCGCCAATCTTGTCCGCTGCTGAATCTATTGTCGCTCTTATTCCTGCGTCCTTGAGTTTACCAAGAACCTCATTCGAATAATCCTGCGTTTTTTCGCTGATACTGAGAAGGCGAACCTGCTCCGGTGCCAGCCATAACGGAAACGCTCCTGCGAAATGCTCGATAAGTATTCCTAAGAACCTTTCAAGCGAACCAAGAATCGCACGGTGAATCATTACCGGCGTTTTTTCCGTATTATCGGAATCGGTATATACCAGCCCGAATCGGTCAGGCATCGAAAAATCAAGCTGAATCGTGCCAAGCTGCCACGACCTTTGCAGACAGTCCGCAATATGAAAATCAATCTTGGGGCCATAGAAAGCGCCATCGCCTTCATTGACCTGATATTTAATACCCTTGGAATCAAGCGCACCAATGAGGGAGTTTGTTGCCGTTTCCCATATTTCATCAGAGCCGATGTGTTTTTCCGGCTTAGTTGAAAGCTCGATATGAAAATCATTGAAGCCAAAAGTTTTATATATTTCAAAAACAAGGTCAATGACTCCCTTGATTTCGTCCTGAATCTGATCAGGGCGGCAGAAAATATGGGCATCGTCCTGAGTAAACTGACGAACACGGATAAGCCCGTGCATCTGTCCGCTGGCTTCGTAGCGATGAACCAAACCAAGCTCCGCGACCTTCATCGGGAATTCACGATACGAATGCTGCCTGGATTTATAAACCAGCAATCCGCCCGGACAGTTCATCGGCTTTACCGCGTATGTAACTTCATCAACGGTGGTAAAGTACATATTTTCTTTATAGTTATCCCAGTGGCCGCTCCTGTGCCATAGCGATTCGTTAAGCATTATCGGGGTTTTTATTTCACTATAGCCATAGCAATTATGTACCTGTCGCCAGTAGTCGATGATGCTGTTCCATAGAATCATCCCCTTGGGGTGCAAAAATGCAAAGCCTGGGCCTTCTTCGTGAAAGCTGAACAAATCCATCTGCTTGCCGATAATTCTGTGATCGCGTCTTTTCGCTTCTTCAAGACGATTGAGATAATCTTCAAGCTGTTTCTTATTTGCCCACGCGGTGCCGTACACTCGCTGGAGCATTTTTTCCTTTGCGTCGCCGTGCCAGTATGCCCCTGCCACGCTCATTATCTTGAACGCCCCCGCCTTTGATGTTGACGGTATATGCGGGCCTCGACACAGGTCTTCAAATCCATCACCATGCAAGTAAAAACTCATTACATCGCCTTGGGCACGGTTGACATTATCGGTTTTATATTTATCATTTTTGACGCGTTCAAGAGCCTGCTGACGCGGCAGTTCAATTCTTTTAAACGGTACATCGGCTTTGGCAATCTCCGCCATTTTGTCTTCGATTTTCGCAAAATCCTCTGGCGTGATTGATTTTTCAAGGTCGATATCGTAGTAGAAGCCATCCGCTACGATTGGGCCGTAAACCAGTTTCGCCTCGGGCCAGATTGAGCAGATTGCCTCTGCCATTATGTGGGCGCAGCTATGACGCATAATTTCAATTGCGAGAGGGTCTTTTTCCGTGATAATCTCGATTTTTACATCTGAGGTAATAGGTGTCGAAAGGTCTGCAAGCTTGCCATTGATCTTGGCAGCTACAGCCGCTTTTGCAAGCTTTGGCCCTATTTTTTCTGCGATATTTAACGCGGTACAGCCATCATCGGCAGAAATAACGCTGCCGTCGGGAAGTTCAACCTTTACCATTTATGTGCCCAATTATCTCCGTAAAATAAAAATCGTTATGACAATGACGCGTAAGTATAACCAAATGGGAAAATTATGTCAAAGTTTTTAATTTACCGCTTCGATGATTTCAAGGGGAAAATCGAGCATTTTGTCAGGGTTTTGCTCACGAAGAATCTGGGCGGAACGAAATCCCCACGTCGCCGCTATGGTATAAATTTTCGCATTTTTGCCGGTTTGAATATCAACTTCGCTGTCGCCGACCATAACCGCGTTTTCACAGGGACAGTTCATGTCGCTTAAAATCTGCAAAATCGCATTCGGCTGGGGCTTTGGAGCGGTTGTTCTGGTTGCCCCGACAATCACTTTAAAGGTATCATTGCCAAAATAGTGCTTTGTTATTACTTCAGCAGTTTTCTGGTCTTTGTTGGTCAAAACCGCCAGCACAATACCGTTTTTTTTGAGTTTTCCGATAACTTCAGGTATTTGCGGGTATGGTTTAGTCAATACGCAACAATTTTCTTCATAGTGTTTCCACATTATATCGAGAACTTTATCAGCAAGGTCGATTTTTTCCGGCGGAACTGCCAGCATCGCAAATTTTTGCCGCCCGTAACCTATCAAAGGCAGATATTCTTCTGGCGTATGTGTAGGTAAATTCAGACGTTGCATCGCATAATTCATAGAATTGGTCAAATCCAGCAGAGAATCAACCAATGTTCCATCAAGATCAAAAATAATACATTTGGTATTCAAATAAAACTCCTTTAATAACAACCAAAGCGTTGAAAATGCCATAAAAATGGGGTTTTGTCAATCATTAGAAATTCTCTCCGAAAAAAAAAAGCTTGTACCATCAGCCTTCAAGGGTTACAATACGTACTATTATCGGAGCTAACAATTTGTAAGGGGATAGTTCTATGGATGTAAATTTGGTGCTTTTGACGCAGGATGGAAAGAGAAAAGACTTTCACCTGCCAAGTAGTGTAACTGTCATCGGTCGGCGGCAGGATTGTGATTTATGTATTCCGCTGATGAATGTCTCGAGGAGACATTGTGAAATTAATCAGGACGAAGGCAAGCTCAGATTGAGAGATTTAGGCTCAAGGAACGGCACCTTTGTAAACGGCGCCAAAGTTAAAGAATCCGAATTAAACGATGGGGACCAAATAGCAATAGGCCCTCTTGAGTTTAAAATCAATTTAAAATCATCCTCAGATAACGAAACAAGCAAGGAAAAGAAAATCAGTACAGATTTTCTGAAAAAAGAGGGCTACTATTCAAAGTCCTCCAGCGGCAGCGACACGGAGATAATGGAAGGTTTTCGCCAATAATCATAAATCAATTCGCCGCTTTGTCATTCCGAGCGCAGCCGAAGACACCGGATAAAATTCACCGTAGGGGCGGTTCGTGAACAGCCCGATTCATGAAAGCGTGGAGCGCAAGCGACACGATGTTTTATCGTATCACGTTATAGGCCGAATTCTTTCATCCATTTTTCGGTTTCAGAATTTGTTATTCCATCTCTTTTTGCGGCGGGTTCCCTCGGTGTCCGCTTTTTTTGCAGCTCGTCAGTCAACCCAAGCCAGAAACTTATGCAGTCTATGTGTATCGCTTTCCTTCTTTGGCCCGCTGATATGATCCGTCTATCATCGCTGACAACTTTCAATCTTTTCGGTGCACTGTTTTGCGTAATCAGAATTTCTATAACATCATCCGCTTCTTTGTCCTGGCCGGAAAATTCCACTTCAATATTTTCAATCGAGAAAAAAACTTCCCTGTCCCTTGGGCCGGTGCCGTCAAAAACAACATTAGCATAAGTCCTTTTTCTCTGCATATACGCTGATATGAGTTTGCACAGATGATGCTGAGAAATATCCGCAAACTGGTCGAAGGTTTTCTGAACACCTCTCAATAGATTTTGGCCGTCAATTATAAATGGCATTTATTGCTAAACCTGAATTTTATTTTTTATTCTTTTTTAATATTCTTTAAGCTTTTTTGGATATCAAAATTTATAACTTCCCAGTATTCTTTCACTGCAATGTCTGGGTTGGCTTTGAGCAAATCCCTAAGTATATAGCGATGCGTTGCGCCTGTAACTACAACAATTCTCTTGCCCGGATATTCCTTGACAACTTTGACTATGTTATCACTCATTATAGTATTACGTTCTATCCACTCTTCCGTAAAAAAATGATTTTCTTTAATCCAAAATTCAGTCTCGGGATATTTCCTTTGAATTGCAGAAAAAAGTTCTCTATCTATTTTCTTCTTAGCTCGTATGCAATTGTCATGAATTTCAGAATTAATTATTTCAGGCCCAGCAGTTAAAAAAATATCTCTCTCTATTTTCCATATACACTCTGCAACTTCAATGATTTTTAAATCAGGATTATTAGGGTCTTTCTGTGCAATTTTTTTAATTAGTTCGCTAAATTGAATATCTGATTGTTTTTGTCTTTTGAAATAATGTGTGTTTTTGTAAAACTCATCTCTGTTTGGTCTGTCAAAAGGAATTTGCCTAACTTTCAATACGGCTGCTACTGTATCTGCCGCCCACCCTTCTGGATATTTAGCATGGTCTCGGTGAAGAGGCCTGCCATTGGGGTCAACCTGAGTTAATGGTAATTCATTTAAGACAACATCCGG
>CAMDDF010000121.1 GCA_945890885.1 Candidatus Kuenenia stuttgartensis
GGCCCGAACAATCCGGGAATGATAGTCAGAATGATAATCAGGAAGCCAAATGACTCGCAATATTGTTGTAACAAGTGCATTGCCATACGCCAATGGCCCAATACATCTTGGGCATCTTGTCGAGTATCTTCAGACGGATATATGGGTAAGGTACCAGAAGCTGTCTGGCAACAGGTGTTTGTATTTCTGTGCGGATGATACTCACGGAACGCCGGTGATGCTGCGTGCCCAGTCGGAGGGGATAGCTCCGGAAAAACTGATTGAAAGAGTTCACGCGGAACATAAAAAAGATTTTGACGACTTCGGCATCGAGTTTGATAATTATTATTCGACGCATTCACCTGAAAATCAGCAGATGAGTTCGCACATTTATCAAAAGTTGAAAGATGCCGGTTCGATTACGACGCGCGATGTGGAGCAGGCCTATTGCGAAAATTGTAAAATGTTTCTGCCGGACAGATATGTTCGCGGCACCTGTCCGAAATGTAAATCGCCGAATCAGTACGGCGACTCGTGCGATGCTTGCGGGATGACGTATCAGCCTACGGATTTGATTGAGCCGAAATGTTCGGTCTGCTCGCAGCCGCCTGTTCGCAAAAAGAGTATTCATTATTTTTTCAAGCTTGGCGATTACGCTGACAGATTGAAAAAACTTATCGCAGATGGTTATACGAACGAATCAGTGGGCAACAAACTTGATGAATGGTTCAATGCAGGCCTGAAAGACTGGGATATATCAAGGGATGGCCCATATTTCGGCTTTAAAATTCCGGGCGAAGAGAATAAATATTTTTATGTCTGGCTCGATGCGCCGATTGGTTATATAGCTTCGTGCAAAAATTATTGCGACAACAACGGGCTTGACTTTGATTCAGTTTGGAACGACAAAAGCTGGGAGCTGTACCATTTTATCGGAAAAGATATTATGTATTTCCACGCTCTCTTTTGGCCCGCGATGCTTATGGGTTCAGGCTTTAAGACTGCGAATAAACTTTTTGTGCATGGTTTCCTGACGGTTAATGGCGAGAAAATGAGCAAAAGCAAAGGGACTTTCATAAAAGCCCGCTCGTATCTCAATCACCTCGACCCTGAATATTTGCGATATTACTATGCGGCTAAGTTATCTTCGCATGTCGGCGATATAGATTTTAATACGGATGATTTTATCGCAAGGGTAAATTCTGAGCTTGTCGGTAAGCTGGCGAATCTGGCAAGCAGGTCGGCACCGATGCTTACGCAAAAGCTTGACGGCAAGATGGGCGTTCTCGATGCGGCAGGTAAGGCGCTGGTTGATAAGCTTATCGCGGCGTGTCAGGAAATTAAGGATGATTACGAAAGCCTGAATTATGCGTCTGTCGTGCGAAAAATTACAGCTCTTGCTGATGAGGCTAATAAATATGTTGATGATGTTCAGCCATGGAAGACAGTTAAGACAGATATGGAGCTGACACGGACTAATATTACAGCGATACTTAATTCTGTGAAAATTCTTGCGACGTATCTCAAGCCGATTATCCCGATGTTCGTTGCCAGAATCGAAAAGTTTATGCAGACAGAGCTGTTTACATTTGCAAATGTCGCAAATGTTTTAGAGTTACACACTATCGGAAAATTTGAACATCTTATAGAGAGAATAGATAAAGAAAAGGTACAGAGTATGATAGAAGAAATCGCACAGGTTCAGGTGCCTGCCCAGAAACAGGAACTTGCCGAGCCTATTGCAGAAGAATGCACTATTGAAGATTTTATGAAAGTTGATTTGCGTGTCGCAAAGGTTATCAAGGCTGAGGCGGTCGAAGGAGCGGATAAACTGTTGTCGCTTGAGCTTGAAATTGGTCCGCTGCAAAGGCATGTTTTTGCGGGTATAAAATCAGCGTACAAGCCTGAAGACCTTGTCGGCAAGCTGGTTATCTGCGTTGCTAATTTGAAGCCGCGTAAGATGAAATTCGGCCTTTCCGAAGGAATGGTTTGCGCTGCTGGACCGGGCGGAAAAGATATATTTGTTCTCTCGCCAGATGAGGGTGCCCAGTCAGGCCAAAGAGTTCATTGATTATTGGGGCGAATAATTTTTATGGAAACAAAAAAAAGCATAGACCAGATCGCATCATCCGACGGCAGATACAGTGCCGATGCTATTCAGTTTATTTACGAAGGGCTTGGTCATACTGTTCGCAAAATGGCGAAGGAAGATCAGGGCGGTCAGCCGCATCATGTTACAGGGCAGGAGTTGTGCTGGGGCATCGGTTCGCTTGCTTCACAGAAGTGGGGGCGACTTGCGAAACTCGTTTTAAATAACTGGGGAATTTTTTCAACGCGTGATTTCGGCGAAATTGTTTACCTGATGATAGAAAATAAATGGATGAGCGCACAGCCTAACGACAAGATTGAAGACTTCGACAGCGTTTATAATTTCGATCATTTTTTTGAAAAAGAGTTTGAATTTCAAATTCTTCAGGATAAGCCCAAGCCTGCTGTTTAAAAATATTTTGCTTACACCTTAATAAAAGGCGAAAGCTCGCGCAGGCGTTTGATAATAGGGGGCATTTTGTCGATTATAAAATCAACTTCTTCTTCGGTGTTATATCTGCTCAGGCTGAACCTTATCGAGCCGTGAGCAGCGGTAAACGGAATTCCCATCGCACGAAGAACATGCGATGGCTCAAGCGAGCCGGATGTACAAGCTGAACCTGAGCTGGCACAGATTTTAAACCGATCCATCATCAGTAAAATTGCTTCGCCCTCGATATATTCAAAGCTGATGTTGGTGGTATTGGGAAGCCTTGAATCGGTGCATCCATTGACCATACAGTCCGGGCAGGATTTAAGTATTCCTTTCTCAAGACGGTCGCGCATTGCTTTTACGCGGGTGTTTTCTTCGTGCATATATTTTTCCGCAAGCTCGCAAGCTTTGCCAAGGCCAACGATGCTGGCGGTGTTTTCCGTGCCTGCGCGTCTTCCGTGTTCCTGATGGCCGCCGAGAATGAACGGCGACAAACGGGTTCCTTTGCGGACATACAGTACGCCGATGCCTTTTGGCCCATGAAATTTATGTCCTGAAATGCTGAGCATGTCTATATTATTTTTTTCCAGATTAACCGGGATTTTTCCGACAGCCTGCACTGCATCGGTATGAAAAGGTACGTTTTTTTGTTTGCACATTTTGGCGATTTGCTCAACTGGAAATATAACGCCGGTTTCATTGTTTGCCCACATTATCGAAACTATTGCAGTGTTGTCGTCAAGCTCATGGGCAAAGATATCCATATCGAATCTGCCGTCTCTATCAACGGGAATTTCGGCGATGGTATAGCCACGGTTTTCAAGCTCTTTGCAGGTTGTCAAAACCGCAGGATGTTCGACTCGCGAGGTTATAATCTTTCGTCTCTGCGGATACGAGGAAAGAGTTCCCATTATTGCGGCGTTGTCGCTTTCGGTTCCGCCGCTAGTGAAGATTATCTCCGATGATTTACACTTTAAAAGATTTGTGACGCTTTCGCGAGCTTGATTGATTTTTTGCCCAACCTGTCCGCCGAAAGAGTGCATACTTGACGGGTTGCCGTATAAATCGCAGAAGTAGGGGAGCATTTCCTCGCGCACCTGCGGATCGGTTTTTGTGGTGGCGTTGTTATCCATATATACAGTGTTCATCTTTGGCCTTTCTCAAAAGTCCTGATGTTTATGGTCCGGACTGACAGAATCGTTATCTTCTTCTACGGTTATTGATTCGCTGACGAATTCTTTCAGGCGTGCCTCGACAACTTCTTTCATTGTGAACTCAGCCGTTTTGCAGTGAGCGCACATACCGCGAAATGCGACGATGGCTTTGTCGCCTACAACATCGATAAGCTCGATATCGCCGCCGTGAGTACGCAAGCTCGGCCGAATCTGCTCAGTGATGGTCTGCTGAATAAGCTGTATCTTTTGAATGTTAGTCAGCTTCGAAGGTCGTTTAATTTCTTTCTTCTGTGATTTGGAAACTTCGGGCTTGAGCCTTTCGATAATCTTTTCAATCTGTCCTTTGCATCCGCCGCAGCCGCCGCCTGCTTTGCAATAGTTGGTAACTTCTTCGACGGTAGTCAGATTGTTATCAAGAATGACGCGTTCGATTTCCTTGTCGGTTACGCCAAAGCATGTGCATAACACGTTGCCTTCGATTTTTTTGACCACTTTGCCGTGGGTGCGGTAATTTTCAATTGCGGCTTCAAGGGCCTCGCGTCCCATCACCGAACAGTGCATTTTCTGCTCAGGCAGCCCGCCGAGATAGTCTGCGATTTCCTTGTTGGTTACCTTTTCAGCTTCCTCGATGGTCATTCCCTTGATTATCTCAGTAAGCGCAGATGATGACGCGATAGCGCTTGCACAGCCGAAAGTTTTGAACTTGACATCTGCAAGTCTTCCTTTTTCATCGAGCTTAAACATCAGCTTAAGTGCATCGCCGCACGCAAGCGAACCAACTTCGCCTACACCATCGGGATTTTCTATTTCCCCGACGTTGCGAGGATTTACGAAATGATCAAAAACCTTATCAGTATATTCCCACATATAATAGTCCTTAGTTTTAAGTCTTTAGTTCTTAGTCTTGTTTTGCGTAGCTTGTTTTTACAATTTTTGTTAAAATTTTTATCAGCTCTTCTGATGCTTCAATCAAGTCTTCAATGTTTTTCGTACTTATCACACCGGAATCACGGAGGATTCTCAGCCAGTAATTTGTTTCCCTTGCCTCTTTCGATGCAATTGACATCTTAAAAGAAAAGTCTTTTATGCTTTGCCCAGCCAAGGCTTCTTCGACGTTGGCACCGATACTTGTACCGGACTTTAATAGCTGAGATGCTATTTCGTAATGTTTATTATCACGAAGTTTGCAACAAAGCTTTACGATACGCAAGGCGAAGTCATAACTTTTCTGTTTTATTATACTCTGAGCCATATTCAACTCAACACTTAACACTCAAGACTTAAAACTAGCCCATTGCTTGTTCAAAGTCTGCGATAATGTCCTTAATATTTTCTGTTCCGACGGATACTCTAATATAATCTTCGGTAACGCCTGATGCAAGCTGTTCTTCTTTTGTCAATTGCTGATGAGTAGTGCTTGCAGGATGTATCACGAGCGTTTTGCTGTCGAGAATATTGGCGACGTGGCTTGCCAGTTTAACGCTGTTGATAAATTTTTTGCCAGCCTCGATGCCGCCTTTTATGCCGAAGCCAAGTATCGCGCCCTGACCATCCGGCAGATACTTTTTAGCATTTTTATAATCAGGATGCGATTTCAGACCTGGATAATTAACCCAGCTTATTTTTGGATGCTTCTCAAGATACTCTGCAAGAGCCAGAGCGTTTTCGCAATGTCTTGGTACGCGAAGGTGTATCGTTTCAAGACCCTGCAAAAGCAAAAACGCATTGAACGGCGACAAGCAGAATCCCATATCCCGCAGCAACTGTACCCTCGCCTTAGTTATATACGCAAGGTTTCCGGCTGCCTCGGCAAATTTTACGCCGTGATAGCTTGGATCCGGCTCAGTAAATTCGGGGAACTTGCCGTTTGTCCAGTCGAACTTGCCGGAATCAAC
>CAMDDF010000122.1 GCA_945890885.1 Candidatus Kuenenia stuttgartensis
CATGCAAAATAACTTCTATATCAGCAATCTGCTGTATCCTTATCGCAGTCGCAAGAGCCGAAAGCCTCGAACTTGCTCTGGGGCCGTCTGGAATATTTATCGCATCAACACCATAATCGGCACATTTTTTTACTTTTTCAAGCAAGCCAGTCAAATTTATACCTTTGGGCGGCGACATCTCTATGCTTACTACCTTTTGACCTGATGCTAATTTAGCTGAAAGTCCGGACTTCTTTTCGAATGCTACAGGCTCGGCGCCCTTGCTTTCTTTGGAATCAATAACCTCTATATGATGACTCTGTAACTTTCGAGTAAAGGCCCTGTCAAGACTTTTGACAACCTTGGATATTTCTCTGATATGCCCAGGGGTAGTTCCGCAACACCCGCCAATTATCCTGGCACCTTTTTCGAAAAACCTTTTTGCATACTCCGCCATGTATTCAGGCGTACACATATATATGCTTCTTCCGTCAACCTCCTGCGGCAATCCAGCATTTGGCTGAATAGATATAGGCTTATCAGTCAAATCCTTGATCATATCCAGTGCCGAAAGCATTTGTGATGGCCCCATGGAACAATTAAGACCAACCGCTGAAACAGCATCGATGGCTTGTATTTCTCTAATGGCTTTCTGAATTTTTGCGCCATAATAAGTTTCATCAGGTTCGAGAATCGTCATTTGCGCAACTATCGGAATATCCTTTATCTCGCTGATAGCAGATATTGCAATCATCAATTCAAGTTGATTAGCGAATGTTTCAAGAATAATAAAATCAACGCCGCTATCGATCAGCGCCTTTGCCTGTCTTTTAAAAACATCCTTTGCGTTGCTTTTACTTATTCGGTTTTGTTCGGTAATCTCCACTCCCAGCGGCCCCATCGCACCGCCAACAAAACAACCGCCGTCAACAGCCTTTTTAGCTATTTCCACAGCTTTTTTATTTATCAGTTCGGTTTTTTCTGACAGACCAAAACGCCCAAGTTTAATTTCATTTGCGCCAAATGTATTGGTTTCAACAAAATCAGCACCCGCCCTAAAGTATTCTTTGTGTAAGTTTCCAATTAAATCTTCATTGGTCAGACAAAGCTCATCAAAGCAGGAATTTATAAACACGCCTTTCTGATAAAGCATCGTCCCCATTGCTCCATCAGCGATAAGCACACGTTTTGAAAGAATTTCTAAGAATGATTCATTTTTCATAATTTAAAAGGTACAAAAGATTACAAAACTTTTTTATATTAAAACCGACATTATATACCAGGGCAGTCATTTTTCTTGATTTCGCACCCAATTTTATGCTTGGGAGTTTGAGTAATTTTGTACTACGCGGATTCTTTTCGTGCCGGCACAAACAAATCCTGCTGGCCTTCGACGATTTCTTTTGTAATAACATATTTGCCGGGTTTGGGCTGCTCTGGCAGATTGTACATCAAATCAACCATCAGTTCCTCGCATATCCCGCGAAGCGCTCTTGCACCGGTATCACGCTTCATAGCCTTTTCCGCTAAAGCCTGCAATGCATCGTCTGTAAACTCAATCTGAGCATCTTCCATTTCAAAGAATTTTTTGTACTGCTTGACAAGTGCATTCTTAGGCTTGGTCAGAATTTCAACAAGGGCATCTATTTCCAGCGCATCAAGCGTCGTGATGACAGGCAGCCTGCCGATCATCTCCGGTATCATACCGAATTCGATAATATCTTCCGGAACGACCTGTGAAAGCACGTTGCTCAACTGAGCCTTGGAGTTGCCTTCTGATGCGTTTTCTGTACCGAAGCCTATCATCTTGTGACCAAGACGTTTCTTGATGATATTTTCCAGTCCTACAAATGTTCCGCCGCAGATGAAAAGTATTTGCGATGTATCTATCTGTATGTAAGACTGTTCGGGGTGTTTTCTTCCGCCTTGCGGTGGAATGTTAGCAATGGTGCCTTCCAGCATTTTCAACAGAGCCTGCTGAACACCTTCGCCGGAAACGTCGCGAGTTATGGAAACATTCTGGCTTGACTTGCCGATTTTGTCAATTTCGTCAATATAGACAATTCCACGCTGAGCCAGCTCGATGTCAAAATCGGCGGACTGGAGGAGTCTCAAAAGGAAATTTTCGACATCTTCGCCAACATAGCCTGCCTCTGTAACAGTTGTAGCGTCACAGATGGCAAATGGTACATTCAGCTTTCGTGCAAGCGTTCTTGCAAGCAGCGTCTTGCCGGAGCCGGTCGGGCCAAGCAAAAGCACATTCGATTTATCAATTTCAATATCGATTTCATCACTTTGATGGTGCATCAGCCTTTTATAGTGATTATGCACCGCAACTGCCAGCCGTTTTTTTGCATTGTTTTGGCCTATGACATATTCGTCGAGAAATTCCTTAATTTCGCGAGGAGATGCGATGTTTTCAATGCTAAAGGCGCTCTTTTTACTCCTGCGTTTTTCCTGCTTTACTATGTTGTAGCAAAGGTCTATGCAGTCGGGGCAGATAAATATATTACTGGGCCCTTCCACAAAGGCCTCCGCCTGTTTTCGCCCTCTGCCGCAAAAGCTGCAAATCTCTTTTTTACTATCGCCAGATGATTTGGCCATACAAAATCTCCATAATTACAAGTTAAAATCCAAACGGTTGATTATAGCACTAAACCCCTTGAAAAGCAACCACATATATAAACAACAGCCGGGCATTATAAAATTCAGAGCTGGCCAAGCATGCTTTGAAGTCTTTTAGCCCATATATTGTCGGTATCCTGGCTGCTTTTGAGCAGTACTTCGATGTGATGTTTTATGCCGCTAGTGTCCTTTTCGACTTTCGATAAACTTAATAGCTGATAATATTTTGCTCGCCACCATCTCAGATTATCCTGCGGCGATTTTCCGGTCAGCTTATAATACTTGGCAATGTCGGCCCACTGAGTTGCGGACTGGCTGTGATTCCCGATAACAAAGCTAATCCTTGCGAGGCATCTTTTATATGCCAGGGAATCTTTGGCGGCTGAAACTGCGGTTTTGTCAAATTCCGACTGCTTGGCATTGTCCCATTTTCCTGCAAAGGCCGCTGACTCGAGATATGCAAATACTACCGCCTCCGCAAGGTCGCTGCTGTCGGAATTAAGGCAGCCCTTGCCGATGATTTCAATATCGCTTAATAGTTTATTCGGGTCTTTGGCTTTATCGAGAGAATTTTCAATATCATCGACAACCGGGCCGATTACAGTATAAACCTCATAGAGATTTCTGCATCCATAGCCGGTCTGCTTGACGGCATCGGCACAGACTCCGACAGATTCCTCAAATCTCTCAAGAATCGACAATGCTCTTGCTTTATAAAACAGGCAGGCACCGGCAAGTTTGTGCTGCTCAAAGAGCAAGATAATTTTTTCCGCACCAGCAGACGTATTGTCCTTTAAAATTACCTGCCCAAGAAGCACCGCAGAGTTTTCCGCAATATCTTTGATACCAAGTTCGCTGCTTTGGGTTACAAGATTCTCAAGCTCAGATGCTATCTCCGGCGGAAAATTATCCTGCGCGGATGCTTGTTCTATTCGGGCAAGTATCGTGTCATAGCTTGAATAAACAGCGTATTGATTGTCGCTTGCGGATAGCTCTTTTATCAGTTGGCTGTACCTGTCTTCATTGCCCGCGGCTCGGAAAAGTTTCGCGTAGAGATATTTCATCTTGTTGTCAAACGCATTCGGGGCGGTTTTTTCGAGGTTCCCAAAAGACTCTATCGCAAGCGGCAGATACTGTTTATCCTTTTCGTAAATGCTGTAAGCAATGCCGACAGCATCAAGAGCGGCTTGGCTGGCGGTGTAAATTTTATTGTCCTGATATCGTCTGGATGCTTCGACGAAATATTTTACTGCTTTTGCAGGATGGAGTTCTTCAAGGCATTTGGCACCAACATAGTAACACAAACCCTTTTGAAATTTTGGATATTCAAGGAGCTTATCTATCACTGCAACGCTTGATAGGTCACAGCCGTTTGCAAGGATGTATTCAACCGCAAGGCTGGCTTGTGTCTCGGATATGTTTTCTATCAAACTGGCTGGGGAAGACTTGATTTCTTCATAAAAAATCCTGCTGATTACGGCTGTGCTGGAGGGATATTTTTTTATTACCGCTTCCAGTACGTCGCATCGGCTGACTTTACAAAGCATAAGTGCCGCCCTCAATCTTGCCTCAATATCGTTATCGCTAAGGGCAAGTTTTTCAAGCTCATTAACGTCAATCTGCTCTCCGACATGAAGTCTGGCCTGGGATTTTTCCAGCAACAGCTGCTTTTTTAGATTTGCATCAAAATCGCTTGTATCAATGGAATCGTAAACACTCAGAGCCTTTTGGTTGTTGCCTGCGGAGATTATTCTGCCGAGTAAAAACTTCTTGAAGCCTACGCTGCCAAGATCAAGCGATTCCCATCTTTCAAGAAGGATTTTAAGCGTTCCATTTTCTCTGTTGTCCTGGGTTCTGACGGTCCAGCAGTCTATCTCTATTTTAGCGATAAGCGTTTTTTCGATGTCGGACTTGAGCTGCCTGAACAAGCCTGTCTTGCCGAATTTGCTTTCCCAGTCCTGATCCTGATAATCCTGAATTTCTTTAAGAAGCTGCTCCTGCTTCTGTAAAACACTGTCCAACTCAACGGATTTTTGGGCCGCCAGCATTTTAATTTTAGATTTATCCTGGGAAGTTACAAAATCCCCTTTGTATGTGTATCCAAGCCGTACTTCGATGCTTTGCTGAATGAAATCAATGAAAGTTTTGTCGATTTGTTCCCGTAAGCTGAATATTTGCTCTTTGGTTGGCAAATTTCCATCGGCGGCTATGCAAGCTGAACCAATAATGATAGCTGACCCTATGATTAGGTACATTAACTTTACCATTTTTTTAACCGCTTCCATAAGTTTCTACCTAAATATCGGCCAAATCAACACACATCATAAGAAATTTTCAAACGCCATAGAAATATCGACGTATCGGTATTCGATATTTTTGTCTATACAAAGCTGCTTGACTTTGCCCAAAAATTCTTCGGTTAAATCATTTTGCCATCTGGCTGAGCTTTTACAAAAAAATATCCTGCACGGACCAAACCTGAAATCCCGAACCGAACATGTACCTCCAGCAAGAAACGGGCATTTGCCTGTGGAGATTTTAAAATCTTTTACAAGTTTGCCATCGTCAATTGCGTTCTGCAAATAAAGGATCTCGGGCGTGGTAATAAAAATCCTGTGCCCAAAATTTTCATAATCACAACATCTGCCGCAGCCAAAACAGGTTTCCGGGCTGACGAAGCTTTTAATACACTCATCGAGCCATGAGTAAATATTTACCATATCATTTATCAATTTGCTGCCCACAGTCTTTGCCCTGCCACCAGCATTGCTGAGTTCTGATTTTTTCAATTTCATCGAAAGTGTAAAGCCTGCCTCTGTTGATTCCGGGGCATCGCTGGGCCGCGTGATTCCAAGTA
>CAMDDF010000123.1 GCA_945890885.1 Candidatus Kuenenia stuttgartensis
GTAGTCTTCTTTTTACTGAAATCAAAGCCAAGATCACCAGATTCATCAAGATAGATATACAACCTGAATCCTTATCATAATTTTATTTTTCCCTTCACATACCTCACTGCCGCCAATTGCATTGCAAAACTTACAAAGCCCGATACAAATATCAAAGCCGCTGTTGTTGCGATATTCGCTTCTTCGTCGGGCTCGATTTTTGCACCGACATAATATCCGATAAAATTCAATATCACCATCACCCCAAGCCATCCCCAAATCTCATATGCTTTAAAAAGCTGTAAGCTTTTAATATGTTCACGACAATCGCGCAATCGGCAATCCATCACAATAATCACAGCGGGCATAAACAGCCACAACTTCAAAAGTATCGCCATCGAAGTAAGCACCGCAGTAAGCGGCATCCACACCGGCAAATTTTGAATTTGCTCAGACGCAAGCCCATCGGGATTCACGTTGCCGAACACTGATAATAAAATCGAAAGAATAATCTGCGAAAACAAAACTATTACCACCGCCAGGATCAGCCCGAAAATAATGAACCTACCCAGAAATTTTCTGCCCAGAAACAAAAGCTCTGTCGGCTGAAATTGTTCATTCTCCGCAAGAACAACCGTCCGCAAAAATCCGAACTGAAAAATATAGCCAAGTACAAAAAACATACCAGTACCCATTGCCACAATAAACTTCTTTGCATTCATCGTATTTTGTTCATCATCCGATTGCGAAAACAAAAGCACCGCTCCGCCGGTAAATAACAAAACAAGCAAAACCTCAGGCCATCGATTGATAAGTATTTTCAGTGTTTGTTTCATTTAAATTTCCAATGCCTCAGGCATAAGTAAGTTCAAAATTCTCCGCCCCGATAAGTTCCCGCATCGTATCGCAGAATTCCACGTCAGGCTGAACCCGCAATTCCTTGGCTTCGGTATTGATTGTCGCATCAGCCGTCGTAACAATAACATTCACAAAACTGCTGCCCTTGTGCCGATGACAGATGCTCTTGATTTGCTCGATAATCTCCCGATTTATTTTTTCGTGATTCAAGCGGAGCATAACCCGTGTGCGAAGTTTTTCGCTCACCTCGTCAATGCCGATAACCTCATCGGCCAGAATATTTGACTTTTCGCGATTAGTGTCAACTTTGCCTTTGACAAAAACGACAGCATCGATATTTATTAATTCCGAATACGCCTCAAGCGTCTTTGGAAACAGCACGACCTCGCAATCACCCTGCAAATCTTCAAGCGTCAAAACCGCCATCTTCTTGCCTGCGTTTCTTCCGTTTCGTGTAACGATATTGCGAACCTTGGTTATCATCCCGCCGATTACAACTTCGCATCCCTCTCTGCCTTCGGCAAGATGCGATGTGTTGCAGCTCGAATACGCACGTATCGTCTGGGCGTGCCTGCTCAGCGGATTTGATGTAACATAAAAGCCAAGCACCTCTTTTTCTTTTTGCAGCATATCAAGCTCTGACCACGGCTCAACTTCCGGCAATTGGTGATGGTCATTATCGAAATCATCGCCCGTCATAACTCCAAATAGCGATGCCTGACCCTTTGCCGTGTCCGACTGCGCACGTGAACCGCACTGCGTCGCAGTTTCAAGCCCAGCCATCATCTGAGCCCTGGAACCGCCGAGCTTATCAAACGCACCACCCTTAATCAGCCCTTCAATAACCTGTTTGTTGGCAAGCCTCAAATCAACATTCTCGCAGAAATGGAACAGCGACTTAAACAGCCCAACCTTTTCACGCGCCTCGATGATTTGCTCAACCGCTTTTTCGCCGACGCCTTTTACCGCGCCAAGCCCGAAACGTATAAGCCCGTGGGATTCTGCCTGTCCGTGTATCTTACTTTTAACTACCGTAAAATCTGTAAAGCTCTCGTTAACGTCAGGCGGTGCAAGCTCGATTCCCATCGACTTGGTCTCGCCGATATAATCAACGACCTTCTCGGTATTGCCCATTTCATACGTCAGTAGTGCCGCCATAAACTCCACAGGCCAGTAGGTCTTCATATAAGCCGTCTGATATGCGATAAATGAATAACGCGTCGAATGGCTCTTATTAAAGCCATATCCCGCGAATCGCTCAATAAGCTCGAATATGTCATTTGCCTGATCTGCTGTCAGCCCTTTTTCGGTACAGCCTTTTACAAACTGTTCTTTCTGCTTGGCAATGGTATCCGCGCTCTTCTTGCTGATAGCCTTAATTAGCGTGTACGCCTGTCGCAGCGGAATATCGCCAAGACTGTTGCAGATTCTCATCACCTGTTCCTGATAGACCATAATCCCGAAAGTCTCATTGAGAATATCTTTCATAAGCTGGTGCGGCACATCCCACTTTGCGCCATGCTTACGCTCGATATAATCAGGTATAAGCTCCATCGGGCCGGGCCGATACAAAGCATTAGCCGCGATAAGGTCTTCGATTCTGTCAGGCTTGAGCTTCATAAGCATGTCCTGCATACCGCCGGATTCAAACTGGAATATGCCCTTTGTCTTGCCCTCAGAGAAAAGCTTAAAAACATTCTGGTCGGCGATATCGATTTTCTCTATATTGATTTCTATGCCGTGCAATTGCTTAACAAGCTCTACCGACCGACCGATAACGCTTAGCGTCCGAAGACCGAGAAAGTCCATCTTCAGCAAGCCTACTTTTTCCGCCATAGGCCCTTCAAACTGCGTTATTATCTGCTCCGAATCACGGTTCTGTTTATAGAGCGGTAAAAAATTCGTCAACGGCTCATCTGCTACTATAACGCCTGCCGCGTGTACTCCTGCATGCCGTGAAAGCCCCTCAAGTTTCCTTGCTACTTCAATTACATTTCGCGTCTGCGGATTATTTTTATAAGCCTCTTTAAGCTGAGGCTCCATTTCTATCGCCTTATCGAGCGTTATGCCCAAGTCAGCAGGAATCAGCTTTGCGAGCCTGTCAGCCTCCGACAGCGGCACATCCAGCACTCTGCAAACATCACGGATAACCGCCCGCGCTTTCATCGTTCCAAAAGTGATAATCTGCGCCACATGCCCGTATTTATTGCGCACATACTCGATAACTTTGCCTCTGCCGTCCTGGCAGATGTCAATATCAATATCAGGAAACTCATTTCGCTCCGGGTCCATAAACCTTTCAAAGAGCAAATCGTATCTTAGCGGATCTACATCGCACAATCCCAGGCAATACCCCACGATTGTTCCAACTCCGGAACCTCTTGCCCCGACCGGTATTCCGCTCTTCTTCGCGAAATTACAGAAATCCCACACGATAAGAAAATAGCTTGCAAACCCCTTATTGATGATAACTTCAAGCTCACGTTCTATGCGTGCCGTTACATCCGGGCCAATCACTTCGTATCGTTCCTTTGCGCCTTCATAGCAAAGCACCCGCAGATATTCATCTGCCGTTTGCCCATTCTCCGGCACATATTTCGGCGCATGCGTCGTTTTAAGGTCTATTTCGATATTGCATCTTTTTGCAATTGCCAGAGTATTATCGCATGCCCTCGGCACATCAGCAAACAACCGCCGCATTTCTTCACTGTTTTTGAGGTAAACATCCCTCGGATATTTCATCCTGTTTGGGTCTGTTACTATCTTGCCGGTACTTATGCACGTCAGCGCATCATGAGCGTCGTAATCATCTTCCCTAAGGAAATGGACATCATTCGTCGCGACAAGCTCAACGCCCATTTTGCCGGCAAGCTCTATCAGACTAGCTCGTACCCTTGGGTCATCGCCGTCGTGCTGCTGTATCTCGATGAAGAATCTGTCCTTGCCGAAAATCTCAAGATAGCTTTCGACTGACTTTTCAGCGGCTTCCATATTTCCTGACTCAATCATCCGGGCAACTTCACCACTGATGCATGCACTTGTGCATATCAGCCCCTCGTTAAGCTCCGTCAGAATCTCTTTGTCGATTCTTGGCCGATAGTAAAACCCGTCGAGGTAGCCGGTGCTGGTCAGCTTCAGTAAATTGTGATATCCGACCGTATTTTCCGCCAGCAATATTAAATGATATGCGTTATCTTTTGCGGTACCTGCCTGTTTTTCAAATCGTGAACCCGGCGCGATATACGCCTCGATTCCGATGATGGGTTTGATATTGTTGGATTTTGCTCCAGAATAAAAATCTATCGCCCCGAACATATTGCCGTGGTCAGTCATTGCAACTGAGTCCATGCCAAGCTCTTTGCATCTGTTAAAGAGCTTCTTGAGGCTTATCGCTCCATCGAGCAGGGAATACTCCGTATGAACATGGAGATGCGTAAATCCCTTGTCATCCATAACTTATCACCGTTTATATGATTAAAATGTATAATTATAATATTCCGAATATAATATAGGACTTAGCCCCCAAAGTCAAAGACAAACGGAAACAACAGACATGCCCCCTTAAATAGAGTTACCCCAAGTGTAATTCAGGTGTCCATTGTCAGTAGCGATTTAAGAAAACCAGATGCCTACAGGCCAGAGAGCGGTTACTTATTTACGGGTTTGAGTCTCTGTTAAAGGCTTTCTGAGAGTTATAGCGGGATGTTTTCCATACAATGAAAATTCCCGAAAAAGCTTGACTAGCGGGATTAAAACGCTATGATGGCGAACTCTTGCGGACGTGGCGGAATTGGCAGACGCGCAGGCTTCAGGTGCCTGTGAGCTAACGCTCGTGCAGGTTCAACTCCTGTCGTCCGCATTCCCTTTATTAACAAGCACTTACATTAATTTTTCCTCTCTGATTTTTCTTGTCAAAATAGCCCTACTGTGAAAATTAATGTGAAATAATTCAGTGGGTTTTAATCCCGCAATTCTTTTTGACCAAGTAGTTTTCTTATATTTCCACTTCGCGGCAGTCATTTCTGGCGGTATGCTCTTGGCAACCTTGAACAGGTTGATTTTGCTCAAATGCATTTGATTAGTGAAATGGTTTTTGTTACACGTGAGCAATAGAGGAGTTTTTTATGAGGAAGGAATTTTTATGGCCTCGATGAAATGGCATGACGATGTAAAGAGATGGCGAGTATTCTGGCATGTAACTCTACCTGATGGAACTGTGAACAAAGGCTCAAAAGCCTTCAAAAAGAAACCTGATGCAGAGAAATTCAGGGAAAGATGTGAAGAATCAGCTGAAACCTTCAAGAAACAGACCTGGATTAGTTCAAAACTGCTCCTGGATGAACTAGTCAAAGAGTGGCGGACTTATATCAAACGCCATACCCAGCCTACTCAGGTTGGATATAATGTCTGTATGAATGGATTTATAGCAGCTCTTCCCGAGGATCTGGTCTTAATTACTGACATCAAAAATACTCATATTAATTCATTTCTGAACTCATTGAGAACAAGAGGTAATAAGAACGCAACGATAAACCACTACATGACTGTCATTAAATCGCTATTCAAGTTTGCCAATCATTATTATCAA
>CAMDDF010000124.1 GCA_945890885.1 Candidatus Kuenenia stuttgartensis
TGTTAGCACTCATTTTGCGCCCGCAGGCGCATACACTCTAAAAACATACCCCAAAACTATCGTATTTTTACATTTATTGTGGAATTTTGCGCCTATTTCGCGCATAATCCGATATTCAAAATTTTAAGGAGTTTGAAAATGTCTGCTGATAAAGTCATAGTTTTTGACACAACGCTGCGCGACGGCGAACAAGCCGCCGGCACAAGGCTTGGTGTGCGTGAAAAGCTCGAAATAGCGATTCAGCTTGCCAGTCTCGGCGTTGATGTTATCGAAGCAGGTTTCCCGATAAGTTCGCCGCAGGATTTTGAGGCGGTTAATCTGATTGCAAAAGAAGTTAAAGGCTCGACAATTTGCGGCCTGACCCGTGCGGTTATTGCGGATATTGATGCCGCGGGCAAGGCACTGGAGCCAGCGGCCAGACGCAGGATTCATACCGGCCTTGGCATAAGCGATATTCATATAGCAAGCAAGTTCCGCGACGAAAAGTACGGCAAGTCGCTGGATGATAAAAAAAAGCGTGCGATGGAAATGGGTATCGAGGCGGTCAAACACGCCCGCAAATATACTGATGATGTAGAGTTTTACTGCGAAGATAGCGGCAGGGCCGACAAGCAGTATCTGTTCAAGGTTATCGAGGCGGTAATTGCGGCAGGGGCGACGACGATTAACGTGCCTGATACTACCGGCTACGCAATACCGGAGCAGTACGGTGCGCTGATAGCGGAAATAATCGCAAAGGTTCCCAATAGCGGCAAAGCGATATTCTCTGTGCATTGCCACGATGATCTTGGGATGAGCGTCGCAAATTCGCTTGCGGGTGTAAAAAACGGCGCACGTCAGGTCGAAGGAACCATAAACGGTATCGGCGAAAGAGCGGGCAATGCTTCGCTTGAAGAGATTGTAATGGCGATTCGCACAAGGCAGGATTATTTCGGGATCGATACGACGATAAACACGAAAGAATTTTTCCGTACCAGCAGAATGGTCGCGGAAATGCTCGGAATGCCAGTGCCTGCAAATAAGGCTATCGTTGGCGCGAATGCTTTCGCCCATAGCAGCGGTATTCACGTTGACGGCTTCATCAAGAATCCGCTAACGTATGAGATTATTAAGCCTGAAGATGTCGGCTCGCCAAAGAGCGCAGTTGTTTTAACCGCGCGAACGGGCAGGGCAGGTGTTAAACATCGGCTCGAAGAGCTTGGCTATAAACTCAATAAGGAAGAGCTTGAGCAGGTTTATAAACGATTCCTTGATATTGCTGACAAGAAAACGGAAGTCTTCGATGAAGACCTTGCGGCAATTATCGGTGCAGAAATCAGGACGATTGAACATACTTTTGAGCTTCAGTATCTTCACGTTGCGTGCGGAACGGGAACGCTGCCGACAGCAAGTGTGAAGATTAAGCTTGCAGATGGCGTTAAGCAGGCAGCGGCTTGCGGTGATGGCCCGATTGATGCGGCTTATGAAGCGATAAGGATTGCTACCGGCCAAAATCCAAAGCTTGAGAACTATGCGATTAAAGCTGTGACCGGCGGTAAAGAGGCATTAGGCGAAGCGACGGTTAAGATTATCGGTGATGATAACAGGCGATTTACCGGCAGAGGCGTTAGCACCGATATTATCGAGGCAAGCGCAAAGGCGTATGTTGATGCGATTAACCGGATGGTTGCTCAGGATGATATTGATAAAAATTTAGTCGGTAGTCTTTAGTCATTAGTGTTGAGTTGATAAAACGTCAACCGTTGACCGCAAAGAACCCCCCGAATGAATCGGGGGCTAACGGAGTATTAGCGGTTATAAAAAATAAAAGATAAAATTAAAAAAATAAAAATCTGTGTAATCAGTGGAATCTGTGGTTAAAAAGGTAAAAGGTAAAATTATGCAAATGACAATTACAGAAAAGATTTTGGCAAGGGCGGCTGGTTTATCTTCTGTTAAGCCAGGCCAGCTTATAAATGCAAAGCTTGACCGGATAATGTGCCACGATGTTACGACACCGCCGGCGATTTCGATGCTCAAGGCAAAGGATATCGATACGGTTTTCGATACCGATAAGATTATCGTAACGCCTGACCATTTTCAGCCTGCAAAGGATATTCAGAGCGCTCAGCTTTTGAAGCGGCTTGACACGTGGGCAAAGGAAAAGTGCATCAAGAATTATTACAAGGTCGGCAAGGCGGGTGTTTGCCATGCGATATTGCCGGAGCAGGGGCATATTAAGCCCGGCCATGTAACTATCGGCGGTGATTCGCACACTTGTACATACGGCGCATTTGCGGCATTTAGCACGGGCGTTGGTTCGACAGATCTTGCGGCAGGTATCGCAACAGGCGAGCTTTGGTTCCGCGTGCCGGAGTCAATCAAGTTTGTATTGAATGGGAAATTGCCGTTTGGCGTTTACAGCAAGGATGTTATCCTTGAAGTCATCAGAATAATCGGCACAGATGGCGCGCTTTATAAGGCGATGGAATTTGTTGGCCCGGCGCTGAAAGAAATGACGATGGAAGCGCGTATGACGATAACGAATATGGCTATCGAGGCGGGCGGCAAGAGCGGCATCATCGGCTTCGATGAAATAACGAAGAAGTATCTCGATGAACATCTCAAGGCTGGCGATACGGATTACACTATTTATGAATCCGATGCCGGTGCGAAATATTGCCAGACGATAGAGATTGATTGTTCAAAGCTTGAGCCGATGGTCGCGTTTCCGCATTTGCCGAGCAATGGTAAAAAGATTACGGAATGTGCAGGCCTTGCAATGGATCAGGCGTATATCGGTTCCTGCACCAACGGCAGAATCGAGGATTTCCGCATAGCGGCGAAAATTATGAAAGGCAAAAAGGTTAAATGCAGGACTATCGTTGTGCCTGCTACGCCTGTGATATGGAAGCAGTGCATAGACGAAGGGATCGCTGAGATTTTCTATAATGCGGAATGCGTTTTTTCGGCTCCGACGTGCGGTGCGTGCCTCGGCGGATTTATGGGTATCCTTGCTGAAGGCGAAAGATGCGTCAGCACGACGAATAGAAATTTTGTCGGCAGAATGGGACATCCCAAGAGCGAGGTTTACCTTGCTTCGCCTGCAACCGCTGCTGCAAGTGCAATAGAAGGAAAACTTGTTGATCCGAGAAACTACTTATAATGAAACCGCGGATTACGCAGAACAGGTAAAAATTTGAATTTTGAAACAATATTAAATGACGAAAAATAAAACCTCAAAATAAAGGAGTGTCATTATGGTCGGAAGAATGGAAAAGGTTCCATTGCGGGAAGTCTGGCGAAAAGAAGCTAAAGACTTTACCAGTTGGTTATATGAGAACCTTGAAGTTCTTGGCGAGGAACTTGATCTGGACTTGACTCCTGATGAAAAAGAAAAGAGTGTTGGTTCTTTTTCGGCAGATATTACCGCAGAGGATGGTTTGGGCCGAAAAGTTTTAATCGAGAATCAGCTTGAAAGAACAGATCATGTACATCTGGGTCAGATTTTGACATATGTATCCAATCTTGATGCAAAAATTGCGGTCTGGATTTCCAGTGACCCGCGTCCGGAACATATCAAGGCTGTTGAATGGTTAAACGAGACAGGAAGCGGAGTTTTGTTTTATCTTGTCAAGGTTGAAGCGTATAGAATCGGATTATCAGAACCAGCTGCTAAGTTTACTATTTTTACAGGTCCCAGTGAAAGTACAGAAATTGTTGGCGATGAAAAGAAAGAGATGGCTGAGCGGCATAAGTTGCGTTATGATTTTTGGAAATCTTTGCTGGAGAAAAGCAAAGCTAGAACAAACCTTCATTCAAATATTTCGCCAGGCACGTCAAGCTGGATTGGCGCAGGTTCAGGCGTAAGAGGTTTAGGCTTCAATTACGCCGTCACTTATAAGTTCGGACAAGCTGAACTCTATATTGATCGTGGTAAAGACTGCGATGAGGAAAACAAGCGGTTATTTGATGAACTGAATTCGCATCGGGCTGAGATTGAAAATGATTTTGGCGGGGAATTGCGATGGGAGCGTCTTGATGATAGACGAGCATCCCGTATAAGCAAGCGAATTGAATATGCCGGGCTTGGTGATTGTGATAAATGGTCGAAATTACAGGAAGATATGATTGATGCCATGATTAGGCTTGAGAAATCGCTTAAAAAGCATATTAGAATGTTAAGAATATGACGTGTTTTTTTAAAGTTTGTTTAGGATTTAGTTTTTAGTATTTAGAATTTTTTATATTAAATCAGTGAAATCTGCGGTTAAAGTAAAGGAGAGATTATGCCAAAAGCACATGTATATAAAAGAGATCATATAAATACTGACGAGATTATTCCAGCGAGGTATTTGAATACTGACGATGCGGTAGTGCTTGCGAAGCACTGCATGGAAGACATCGATGAAGGTTTTATGAAAAAAATATCGGCTGGCGATATTATCGTCGCAGGCGATGACTTCGGATGCGGCTCATCGCGTGAACACGCGGTATGGTCGATTCAGGGCGCAAAGATAGGCGCGGTTATTGCTCAGTCTTACGCAAGGATATTTTATCGCAACTGCATCAACTGCGGATTCTATGTTATTGAACTTCCAAACGCTCCGCAGGTTATCAACGATGGCGATGAAATTGAGATTGATTACAAAGCGGGCGAGATTAATAATAAGACACAGAAGAAGAAAATCAGCTTTGAGCCATTGCCGGACTTCGCACTTGAAATTATCAATGACGGCGGATTGCTCGAACATATTAAGAAGAAAGTGAAGTAGATTTCAGAGTACAGATTGCAGAATACAGAACAGAAGCGTTATCCGTTAACCGTCTTCCGTTGACCGATGAAATAAAAAAATTAGTGTAATTTATTAAATTGGAAAGGGGAATGTAATGGCTGATTTGAAGAAAAAAAAGATGTTAGCGTATGTGTTAACCATAGCTACATTAGGTGATCTATGGGCTTCTATTGCCGTAGATATGCCTAATTCTTTTGTAAAAGGTGTAACTACTATGGCTACTGTAATTTTAATCGGCGCTACAATAGAAAGATGGGGAAGATTTAATAGAGCGTATATAGAGTATAAAATTGATGAAAGAATGAGTAATAAATAAAAATCAGTGGAATCAGTGGTTAAAAAAAATTAAGGAAACTGAAATATGTACAACATTGCAGTAATCGGCGGCGACGGGACAGGCCCGGAAGTAACAGCAGAGGCGGTAAAGGTTTTAAAGGCGGCTGGCAAAAAGTTCGGCTTTGAAATGAAATTTACAGATTATGATTTCGGCGGCAGGAGATATCTTGCTACGGGTGAAACGCTCAGTGACGAAAGTCTTGCGGAGCTGAAAACATACGACTC
>CAMDDF010000125.1 GCA_945890885.1 Candidatus Kuenenia stuttgartensis
TAAGCGACAGCGATATTATCATCAACCGCACAGCCGCACGGATTCATATGCTTGACCACGACAACCGCAGGCTCGCTAAATTCCTTAACAAGCTCAAATGCGGCATTGGCATCCATAAGATTATTAAAACTTATCGCCGTTCCGCCATCAAGCATTTTAGCTGCACCGACGCTTACTTCCCCGCTTGCCGGCAATTTATAAAACGCCGCTGACTGGTGCGGATTCTCACCATATCGCAAATCACTTTCCTTGGAAACAGCAATTGACAACCTCTCCGGATATTCAACGCCGTTTTGCTTATTGAGATATTTCGATATCGCTGAATCATACACAGCCGTCAGGCCAAATGCGATGCGTGCGAAATCTTTCCTGGTATTGATTCCAATCGCCCAGTTGTTCCCCTTCATCTCGTCAATAACCTTGTTATACTGACTCGGACAGGTTACAACCGTTACAAACTTATGATTTTTCGCCGCAGAACGAACCATACTCGGCCCACCGATATCGATATTTTCGATTGCGTCCTCAAATGTGCAATTGGGCTTGGCTATCGTTGCCTCAAACGGATAAAGATTTATGCATACCAGATCAATCGGGGTGATACCGTGTTCTTTCATAGATGCCGCATGGCCTGCGTTATCACGCAATGCAAGCAACCCGCCGTGAATCTTCGGATGCAGCGTCTTAACACGCCCATCCATCATCTCAGGAAAGCCCGTCACAGAATCAATGCTTATCACATCGACTCCGCCGTCTTTCAATGCCTTAGCTGTTCCGCCGGTACTGATTATTTCTACGCCCATACTGCTAAGCGATTTTGCAAATTCAACAACACCAGCTTTGTCCGATACGCTCAACAGAGCCCTTTTAATTTTAACATCCATTGTTTGTGCCTTTTCCTGATCGTGTTAATTATTCAGATATTTTCAGACAGGCGATCTTGCCTGTGCCATCGGCGATATAAAGTTTTCCATCATCGCTATTGATTACATATTTATCCACTGGCGAAAAATTCACGGACTTTATCGGCTTCTTAGATACATTGTCCATAACCTCAAGCATCCTGTCCGAAGTAAAAATATACGCCTTATCATTCCGCTCTGTCAAAATATCAACCCCTTTAGGTTCAAGCCAAATCTGCGAACCATCAGCGGCATCGATGCAATACAGACCTTTATATTTGACGTACTGATAAACAACCTTTTCCCCTACTCTGGCAGATTCGGTCAGAGTTCCGCCGCTCCAGAATGTCCACTGCACCGAGCCGTCATATATCCATAGCTTATAAACATTGGTGTCTTTACTGCTTACATAAACATATTCGCCGCTAGATGCAAGGTCTGCAGTTATTCCGCCACGGGCTTTGAACTTCCAGTCCTCTGTCCTGCGTGAAATATTAAAACTGCTGACGATTCCGCTTTCGGTAGCAAATACCGCAGAGCCGTTCATCGCGACAATTGATGTTATAGGCGAACCATCATCTGCCGCAACTTTGTATCTTGGAATTTTATCTTCATAATTGACCGCATAAATTTTGCCGTCGGCACTTAGCATAAAGAGGTTATCCGCCTGCCTGACCGCACGGTTGACCGACGTAAAGCCGGGGTTATACTCACCAAAAACCGTCCCGATGTTCGGATCAATTTCGACTATCATATTCGCAGCGACCTGCATCAATTTGCCGTCCACGATTTCAGGCCTGAATACCGGCAGACCTGATGATGCCGCCTGAATGCCAAACTTTGAAATGCCCTCGGCCCTGTCAAAGCAGTACATATAATTACTGCTGGTGATAACATATAAATTACCCTCCACCAGCCACATCTGCGCCACGCTTTCGTTGACACCAAGAGCAATATTGCCCTGCCAGGCGTACTCCAGCCCTGCCTTTGCAAGCAGAGTATTATCAAGAACAGGACTCACAGTAACAGGATTTACCGTTGCCTGTCCAAAACACACCCCGAAAACCGATAAAAAAACCAAAACAAATAATACCCGTATAAAATTCATCAAAAAACCCTTAAAAAATATATGATTCCAATGCCTTGCGTTATAATTCCACATAGTCGCCAAGGTCAATATTATGCTGAGCCTCAAATTCGCAAAGCTCGTTAATTCTTTCCATATCATCATTTATGCGATTGACAAGCTTGAATACATACGGCTTGCCATCGAGCCGATTGTTCAAATCCTCAAGCATATCATCCCAGCTGCCCGCATAGAGCTGGCGTTTGAGCACCACGAGCATCTTATGCTCCACGCTCAGCCTGCTTACAAACTCCCGCACCGCGTTATCACGCTGGCTGGCATCATTTTCAGGATTTTGCTTAGAATTTGTCATCTTTTACCGGAAATACCAAAAAATACCTGATTCAGCCCGGAATTTTAATCAAAACCGCCCCATATTGCAACCAAATAACCGATTCTTACCAAAGGTTGATTAAATTGGCTAATCAACACGCTGGCTCCCCTGAATAGCGAATTTCATCCCAAGAAGCAAGAACAGGCCGGATTTATGCCTTACCCAAAAAAATAATGGAAAATGACGATGTTTTCATGTCTAATATGAGTATTAATAATCAAATTGAAAATTTTGAATTAAGAATTGTCGGATAGATAGCCCAAAATTGCCGTTTATAAAACTAAAAATAGCCACCAGTCAGGCATTTTAAGGAGATGGGATATGGAACGACGAGATGTTTTAAAATTGGGGGCGTTAGCGGCAACAAAGGTTCTTCTGGGGCAATCTTCTGTGGAGGCTATGATGAGTAAGCATGATGTGTACAGAAATTTTGACGGTAAGATACCAAAAAGAAAATTGGGCAAAACAGGAGTTGAATTGTCCATCATCGGAATGGGCGGGCTTGCACTTGCAGGCACTGAGCAGGAAAAAGCTAATACTATCGTCGCAGATGCCATTGCCAGCGGCATAAATTACTTCGATGTGGCTCCCAGCTATGCTGATGCACAGCAACGGCTGTGTCCAGCGTTAAAGCCTTTTCGTGATAATTCTTTTTTAGCATGCAAAAGTACCATGCGTGATAAAGCTGGGCTTGAAAGAGAACTCAATGAATCACTGAAAGCACTGGAAACCGACCATTTCGACTTATACCAGCTCCACGCCATCAAAGATGTCGAAAAGGATGTCAAAGCTGTCTTTGCCAAGGATGGTGCGATGGAGGCTATCATCAAAGCGAAAAAAGAGGGCAAGCTCAAATACATCGGCTTTACGGCACATTCAGCAGAAGCAGCCTTGGCAGCGATGCATGCATTTGAATTCGATACAATTATGTATCCAATAAATTTTGCGTGCCATTTTCGCAACGGCTTTGAAAACGAAGTTCTTGCAGAGGCAAAAAAGCAAAATATGGGTATTTTGGCAATCAAAGCAATGGCACAACAACAATGGCCTAAAGGGGCCGAAAAGAAATATAAAAACTGTTGGTATGAACCGATTGAAGATGCCGGGCTTGCAAGATTGGCCTTGAGTTGGTCGCTGTCGCAGGGCATTACATCTGCACTTCCGCCAGCAGACGAAAAACTTTTTCGGCTTGCAATTGAACTTGCTCCGCAATGTAAACCGCTGAACAACGATGAACTGGCGATTCTTCGACAAAGGGCAGATCAGGCCAATCCACTATTTCCTCTAGGGTAATGACATAGAAATTGACGTGGTTATTGGCATAGCTTTAACTTGTCTCAGTTTTAGTTATTTTTGACGATAACCTTACATCTTGCATCTTTGCAATTACTTAAATCAATTTCATACTTGAATCCTAACGGCTCAAGTACCCGTCTGTAAAGGGTATCGCAGTGTTCACAATAAAATTCATATGGTTCAATATGTTTTTCTTTCAAGAGCCTGCCCATACTCGGACAATATCGCATTTCAATCTCAAATACGCCTTTATCCTCATCAAGACTCATTCTAAAATCGGCAGCCTCTTCAGTAAGACTATGACTCCAGTATTCAAAGCAGCCTGCCAGGCCTTTCCTCTCAGCTAAATCTCTGAGATTGCCTAAGAAGGAATCTGAAAGATTTTCCCAGAATCTCATTACAGCTTCTTTGTCGCCCTTTTTATCAAGAAACTTAAACAGCTCGCTATATGCAGGTATAAATTCAGTACAAGATATCATTTTTGTTCCCTCCAGAATTTCTGAACACATTTACCTTTACCTAGCTGATATTCACAGCTGCATTGATAGCCTGCCTGCTGGCATATTGTCTTATTGACAACAACAGTTGTCTGGCAATAACGCTCGGTATACAGCATATTCTTTTCTTTTAAATGTGCGATAGCTGGACACTGATCAACTTCCAGAACCAGCTTATCACCTTCATAATGAAGCCTGAATTTACCATTTTCCTTTTGAAATATGTACTGCCAATGATCTTCCAGTGCTTTTAATCCATCTTTTTTAAGCTTTTCTGATAAAGGTTTAAAATATGTCTTGCCGACCTGAACTAAATATTCTTCCGTCGCTTTTTCGCCGAAATTGTCATCAAGATATTTAATGGCATAGCATAATGCGCCATGAAAATCTTTATGGAGATATTCATTATCAGACTGCTTACAATCTATAACTTTTATTTTATCAGACATATCTGGCTATTTCTTTCTTTTCATAAATGGGAATATAACATTATTATCGATAAGGCCCTTTTCCTTGAGGTTGCTCTTTATGGCATACATCCAATCGGTCAAAAGGTCTGGGCCAAGCATGTCATCCATATCCTTGCGGAACTGCTGCTGAAGTTTAAATGCCTTTGGCTGGTTTTTTTCAACTGCCGCTGCATTATAAAGCTTAACGAGGGAATCAACAAATGCAGTACCTCCGCCTGTGATCACACCATCTGCACCCATCAACAGACTTATGTCATACACGTTTTCGTCACCCTGCAATATCTGACATGGCCTGCTGTTCCTGTCAGGATATCTCCGTAAAAGTTCGGCAAACAGATATATATCGCAACTGGAATCCTTAATGGCTTTTAGTTGCGGAATCTGCATCATTTTGAGTATTGTATCAAGGCTTACTTTGTTGCCGGTTGCGCCTGGGCAGTGATAAAATACCATCGGACAATCAAGCTCGCTGCAAATCTTTTCCGCTGAACCCAGTAAGCTTTCAGGGCTGGGAAAGCGATAATAAAACGGGGTTGTCATAACCAGATAATCAGGATGAAGGTCTTTTACTTTTTTGCCTAACTCTATCATTCTTCTGACAGAAACCTCCGCTATGCCCGCAAGGACTGGAACCCGCTTATTGGCTTGTTCAACCGCAGTCTTAAC
>CAMDDF010000126.1 GCA_945890885.1 Candidatus Kuenenia stuttgartensis
ACATACCAAAATTTTAAATGACCCTGCTGCACCCTATTGTCATCCCGAGCGATCGAAGCGACGAGGGATCTGTCATAAAAGATTCCTCCGCGGTTGACGGCCAACGTCTTCCTATTTTATATCACGCATAGGTTTGCCGAAAACATCGCAGGTGAACAGGTACACTTCGACATCTTTCTTTTTCCACGCATCGGCTCTTATGCCCGCCTTATGCTCGCAGCAGTTCGACAGAAATTCTTCCTTGCTCCAGCCGGTTTCGGTTGCCACCTGCGGCAGAAAGCAGCCCGAGGCATAGCCCTTTACTATATATATGCCGTCGATGCCTAGCCGTAAACTCAGCGGGTCATCGGTTTTCTTCAGCTCGGACAGAACCGATATTTCAATATCCAGTTCATCAAGCTCATCTTCAGTTATCGGGCTATCGAAAAATCTTGAATCACGCGTTGATGCCAGTACCGCCATTTCCGAAACCATTTCGATTAAGGGCTTATCAGCGATGAATTGGCCGATGCAGCCTCGCAGGCGCTGGCCGTTCTTGATGGTAACAAAGCAGCCCTGCTCCTTTTTGAGGTCATCATCATCTGTTGCGGGCTTGGCGACTCTCTTTTCGCTTATCGCAGCGGCGATGGTTTCCCGTGCAACTTTCAGTAACGCATTTTTCTGCGGGTCCGTCATTTTCATCGAGTCCTTATACTGATAACAGCGATTTCGATTTGCCATTATTCTACCCTTTCGGCGGGCTTTTTGACAGTTTTTTCGTGGAAAGCTGCGAACATTTATAATAGCCATAAACTATCGCCAATAGGGGGCTTCAAATAATATATAAATAAGTGCTTTCAAAAGGGGATAAATCAAAATTTTTTTTATTTTTTTTAGCCTATTAAATCCAGCATTTATTGTGGGTTGCAAGATAATAGTCCGATAAGGGGAATAATTTGCATTTTCAATACTGATATTCCACTTGAATTGCACACATCATTTTTTGTATAATAGGCTTGTGAATGAAAGGTTCTTAAAGGAAGTTCAGGGGAACATAAATAATGAATGCACCTAAGACTAACTTAATAGTGAATGAGCTTGTGTTTTCTCTGTATCAGAGGCCCTTGCATCCAGAGTTGTTTACGATTTACACCAAGCGGCACCTGAAGACGGAAAAATACGAAGCTGTAATCTGGGAAACCGGCTGTTCGCACCTGGTAAGCGTGTTCGCTCAGAACATGTGCCTTACCGAGCTGATTGCCGCCCCTACGCAAATGCTCCCCAAACGCGGACTAATCGAAAGATTCAATTTCCGCGGCCAGAGAAATCACAAGTGCACCCTCACAAGGGGCCTTAGTTATATGACCGATTTTCAGGTCGAAAAGATGAGTCCCAACCTTTACCGTCAAAGCCATAGCGACCTTGAAAGATTTGCAAGGAACCGCGGCGTTTTCGCTCAGTTCGACAACGAAGGCTCGGAAGGGCTTAGACCATTCAGCTACCTTGATTTTGAGGCTCGGCGCGATGAGCTGCACATTCATGCGTTCCATGCCTTTCCGGATCAGGTAACAATAGTTAAAACCCAATCACTGTTTGATTTTCACTAAAACGGACATTCCGTAACATCCGGCCGGATGATAAGAAGTTAGAAGAGAGAAGTTAGAAGTTAAAAAAAATCCGCGTCATCTGCGCAATCTGCGGTTAATAAAAAAATTCGAGAAGATTCGTGCAATTCGTGGCAAAAAAACGGTAAAAGGCCAACGGATGAGGTTTTTCTTGTAATTTGATTTTATTGCCGTTAAACTCTCGCAAAAGCGTTAATGCATAAGCGGAAAGGGTTTGACGATGGCAAAATCAAAGATTAGAAATATCGCGATACTTACCGGCGGCGGCGATTGCCCCGGCCTGAACGCAGTTATCCGTGCGGTAACAAAGACCGCAATAAACAAATACCACCTCAACGTATTCGGCATCGAAGACGGCTATCGCGGGCTAATCGAAAACCGCATATTCCCGCTGACGTTTGCAAACGCAAGCGGTATCTTAGACGTTGGCGGCACAATCCTCGGCTCGTGCAATAAATCGAACCCGTTCAAATTCCCTGTAAAAACCGCATCGGGCAAAACCGTTATGCAAGACGTTTCTGATTTGTGTATTCAAAACCTCGCGGAAAAAAATGTCGATGCGTTAATCTGCGTCGGCGGCGATGGAACTATGACAAGTGCCGCTGATTTCGCGAAAAAGGGTATGCCGGTTATGGGCGTGCCGAAAACAATCGACAATGACGTTTACGGAACCGATACAACATTCGGCTTTGATACCGCGGTCTATACCGCCACAGATGCACTCGACAAACTTCACACCACCGCAAGCTCGCATCACCGGATTATGATTGTCGAAGTTATGGGCAGGTACGCAGGCTGGATAGCGCTCTATTCGGGCATTGCAGGCGGGGCCGATGTCATACTTATGCCGGAATTTCCGTACGATATAAAAAAGGTGTGCGATTATGTAATAGAGCGAGGCAAGGTCGGCAAGAAATTCAGCATCATCGTTGTCGCTGAAGGCGCAAAGCCAAAGGGCGGCCACATGGTTATTTCAAAGACCGACAATAATTCGCCTGACCCGATTAAGCTTGGCGGGATTGCAAATGTTCTATCCGAGCAGATTGGCCATCTTACCGGGCTGGATACGCGTGCGACGATTCTTGGACATGTTCAGCGGGGCGGCACTCCAACTCCGCGCGACAGGCAGCTTGGCACGATGTTTGGATACCTTGCGGTCGATTACCTGATGAAGGGCGTGAAAAATCAGCTTGTGATTCTTAATGATAATCATCCCGGCTGTGTGCCGCTTGCGAAAATCAGAGGCAAGATTAAAACCGTCAAGCCCAATGACCCGATGGTGCTGGCGGCAAAGGCGGTAAAGACAAGCTTCGGAGTATAATAAATCCGTTGACCGTAAAGAACCTGCCGAATGAATCGGCAGGCTAACGATTGAGAACGCCGGTTGATATTCGTTAGCCCCCTGATTTATTCAGGGGGTTGTCAATTAGAATCCTGAATTATATCCGGCGCTGGCGCTTTCGGCTGCTGTTATCGCATCAACAATAGCGTGGAGCGCAAGCGACACGATTGAAGCCGAGCAGCGGAAGCTGCCGGATAATAAAATCGTCAACCGTTGACCGTCTGCCGTTGTCCGCAGAAAAATAAAATATCAAAAATCAAAAATAATTGCTGTGTTAAACTTATATTGTTAGCCCGTCGCTTTAGCGATGGGTTGCATTAAATTGGAATTAACGGTTTAATACGATTTGATGAACATTGAATAAATAAAAAAAATCCTCGTCATCTGTGCAATCTGCGGTTAATAAAAAAAAATTCGAGTTAATTTGTGTAATTCGTTGTTAAATCAGAATTCGAATTTCATGGTCAATGGTCAACGGTTTTTTTATTCTGCGGGTTTTTCTTCCGGCTTTTCCATCAGCGGTATTTCGAGCCAGAACGTAGAGCCTTGGCCTTCTTGGCTGATTACGCCGATGTTTCCCGTTAGAAGCATTGCCAGCTCTTTGCTGATTGCCAGCCCAAGGCCTGTGCCGGATACTTTGCGGGTTATCGAGCTGTCGGTTTGGCGGAATTTTTCGAATATTTTTTCGTGGTCTTTTTCCGCTATGCCCGGGCCTGTGTCGGTAACTTCGATTCTGATGGTTTTACTGTCAGCCATGCCCGCCGAGATTTTTATGCTTCCCTCTTCCGGCGTGAACTTGATAGCGTTGCTTATGAAATTGAAAAGTATCTGCTGAACTTTCATCGGGTCGGTATAGACCAGCGGAATTTCGTCTTTGGGTACGAATTCCATGTGCAGATTTTTGGTCTCGACCAGCGGTGCAAAAAATGAAACAAGCCCGTTGCACAATTCCGGAATCGATGTGCTTTCGTGTCGCAGTTCCATTCTGCCCGCTTCGAGTTTTGCAAGCTCGAGCAGGTCATTTATCATCGTCAGAAGATTTCGCCCGCTGGTAATTATGTTATCGGCATAGCGGATATTTTTGTCGTTATCGGCTTTGCTCTTCAATATTTCCGCAAAACCAAGAATCGCATTTAACGGCGTGCGGAACTCGTGCGATATATTCGCGAGGAATTCGCTTTGCAGTTTGTTGGCCTTGTACAGCTCAATATTTCTATCGGAAAGTTCTGCGATTTTCGTATCGAGCTGGGTGTTTGCCTTGCGCAGTTTTTCCTGCGAGGCTTGCAAGCCGTCAAGCATCAAATTGAAAGCGTCCGCAAGTCTTTGATATTCGTCCTGCGTTTTTATCGTGCTTCTTGCGTCCAGATTTCCTTCGGAGACGTTATTGACCATCGCTCGCAACTGTCGTATCGGGCTTAAAATTATCCGCTGGGCGATGATGTAAAACGCTACCAGCGCGCCTACGCCAGCGACAAGGCCAGCAACGATAATTGCAAGGTTGTTGAAAAGTTTGGTTCTGCTTATTTGCAGTGCGGGCGTTTGAGTTATCAGGACTCCGACCGGTTCGTTGGCGCTGAATCCTGATGCGATGTTTTCGATGTACTGGCTGTCGGAGCTGATGTCCTTTGCGCGAACGACGGTGATGTAGTTGCTGTATGAGATGCCGTTTTTGCCGCTTGATATCCAGAAATAATCATCGACCAAATCATCATTTAGTATTTCTTTGACGATCCATTTTTCCTGAAAGGAAAGTCCGTCAAGGCTCTGCGGGTCGTCTTTTTTTATTTCGATCCACCTGACCGGCAGATCTTTTATGTTGGAACCTTCCTCGCGTTTGAGCCTTAAAACGCCTTTGCCCATGGTTTTATCAAGCTCGAATTTATCGCTCTTGACCAGATAAAGGATTGTTCTGCCCAGGTCGATTCCTGCGTTGTCGGTGAGCTTGCCCATCCAGTAATGCGGAATCATCAGTGCCAGCGAAATAATGAGTATGACCGCTCCGCCGAACTGGAGCCGACATTTACCTGCAACCGTTACAGGCTTAAGACGAATTTTCTTAAGCATGCCAGCCATTTTTTCTTTAAACGTGTTAGCCATATTCAAGAAGTCGTTGTCCGTCGACCGTTCACCGCATTATATTAACCGCAGATTGCACAGATGACGCAGATTCTTTTTATT
>CAMDDF010000127.1 GCA_945890885.1 Candidatus Kuenenia stuttgartensis
CGGCGATTGTGTTTTTATACCAATTTCTTTGACAAGGCAGTACAATACCGGCACAATAAGCATAGTGAGAAGTTCGATAGTCATACCACCGAAAGATGGAATAGCCATAGGAACCATAATATCTGCGCCGCGGCCGGTTGAGGTAAATATCGGAATAAGAGCCAAAATGGTAGTAGCCGTCGTCATTAGACACGGCCTGATTCTGCGTTTACCTGCTTCCACTGTCGCCTGACGGCACTCGGCAATCGTCGTCGGCTGATGTTTTCGAAAAGACTGGTCAAGATATGTGCCCATTACTACGCCATCGTCGTCGGAGATGCCAAATAGAGCAAGAAATCCCACCCATACCGCTACGCTCAAATTGACAGGATGAACCTGAAAAAGTTTTTGCATATTTACGCCAAACATTTCAAAATTCATATACCACGGCTGAGCATAAAGCCAGACCAGCAGAAATGCGCCCGACCAGGCCACCATTACGCCCACAAATACCATCAGCGTAGTGGAAACCGCTCTGAACTGAAAATAGAGAACTAGAAATATTGTGAACAGCGAAAGCGGGACAAGCACTTTCAGTGTTTTAGCGGCGTGCAGTTGGTTTTCATAAGAGCCTGCAAATGTGATTTCCACACCTGCCGGTCTTTTAAACTCTCCGCTGGTCTCTTTTTCCTGAATCAGTCGATTGGCCGATTCCACAACGTCAACCTCAGCGATTTCGCTTTTTTTATCAAACAACACATAGCCGACCAGCAAAGTATCTTCGCTTTTTATTACTTCGGGGCCTCGTACATAGCGGATCTCCGCCAGTTGTATAATCGGTATTTGTTCGCCATTTGTGCCTGATACCAGTATTTTTTCCAGCGATTCGATACTGTCGCGCAATTCTCGCTGGTACCGCACCCGAACGGGGAATCTGTACCGCCCCTCAACGGTAGTGGTAACATTTACTCCGCCTATCGCGACTTCAATAACACCCTGAAACTGTTCGATTGATATACCATAACGCGCAAGTGCCTGTCTATCCGGAACAATTTCCAGATATGGTTTTCCGATGATTCGGTCTGCAATAACGGTGGATGGCTCGATGCTGGGAACCTCCTTTAGTATCCGTTCTATTTCAAAACCAACCTTCTCGATAGTTGCCAGATCCGGCCCTTTGATTTTTATTCCCATAGGCGCACGCATTCCGCTTTGCAGCATGACTAATCTGGCCGCAATAGGCTGGAGTTTGGGAGCGGAAGTAGTACCTGGAATTTCGGCGGCGGAGATTATTTCCTTCCAGATATCCCCCGGCGAATTAATATGATCTCGCCACTGCCGATACGGACGTCCAGACAAGTCAGGAATTAACCGGCTGTTGGAATCACGGGTAAATTCACCGATTTTTTCGTTGTAACGGAAATTGACACGCCGACCATCTTTGTCCGTGATAAATTCAGATTTATAGTTAATGACCGTCTCAATCATTCCGACAGGCGCGGGGTCGAGAGCAGATTCAACTCTGCCAATTTTGCCGACTACCGTCTCGATTTCCGGAACACTGCTTATAGATGCATTCTGTTTTTGCAGAATGTCTAATGCCTCGCCTATGGACGCGTGAGGCATAGTAGTGGGCATATACAAAAACGATCCTTCATCTAACGATGGCATAAATTCCCTGCCCAATCCCGGAAACTTATGCGAAACATCTGACCATACCGTGTTTGTGCGGAGAAATTGCGGCACAAAGCCGAAAACCCTGTCGAATCCCAACCATATTATTAAGCCCAGCAGCAGCAGCGTTGCCGGAATGGATAAAAACCGCATCTTGTGCTTGAGGCACCATTGCAAAATTGGAGCGTAAAAGTGTTGATATAAAAGAACCAGAGCCATCAAGCCGCCGATAAGGCCGCCTACGAATATAAGATTTCGCAGCAGTCCTTTTTGCGGCCCAAGCGGCTCCCAATCAAGCGTAAGCAACAGTCCTACAATCAGCAGTACGATGACATTAGCGATAAACGGTGAAGCTTTTTGAATTCGCGGCGGAATAAGGTCTTTGAACAGATAAAATCCGGCGAAAACTATAATCGCAATTCCTGTAAGCCAACTGAACATAAAGCCAATAACTAACCCTATAACTGCAATAGCTATGTAAAAAACCGTTCGCAGATTTCTGCTGCGGATTTTCTTAGGAAAGAAAATAAGATGTGCAGCAGGCGGGATAATAGTCAAGGCGATGACGATTGATGCGAAAAGGGCAAATGTCTTGGTGAATGCCAGCGGCCTGAACAGTTTTCCTTCGGGGCCGGTCATAAAAAATACGGGAAGAAAGCTGATAATGGTCGAGGCTACGGCTGAGACGACCGCACCGCCGACTTCCGCTGCGGCACGATGAATGACCTCCGCTCTCGGCATATCTGCCGGGTCTTCGTCTAAATGCCGGAGTATGTTTTCGCATATCACAATGCCCATATCAACAATTGTGCCTACGGCTATAGCTATGCCGGACAGAGACACAATGTTGGCATCGACGTTGAAGATTTTCATTATTATGAAGCAGCCCAGAACCGCCAGCGGCATTACCGAACTAATGAGAATACTGCTACGAAGGTGCATCAACATTATGATGACCACTATGGCTGTAACGAGAACTTCCTGATAAATAGCGTCGTTGAGTGTGCCGAGCGTTTCATAAATCAGGCCTGTGCGGTCGTAGAACGGTACAATTTGCACCTGAGAAATTGTGCCATCGGCAAGCGCCTTTTTCGGCAGCGCAGGCGACAATTCCGCAATTTTCCTTTTGACGTTTTTAATCACCTCAAGCGGATTAGAACCGTACCTAGCGACTACCACTCCGCCCACCGCATCAGCACCGTTTTTATTCAGAGCGCCGACCCTAACCTGCGGCCCCATAACGACCCTGGCAACATGTTTGACCAGTACAGGAACATTTTTGTTGACCTTAACAACGCTGTTTTCGATATCGCCGATGCCTTTGATAAAGCCAATGCCGCGAATAAGATATTCAACGCGGTTTATTTCGACAGTCTGTGCGCCTACATCGATGTTTGATTGCCTGACGGCTGCAAAAACATCTTCAAGCGTAACACCATATACCCGCATCGCATCTGGGTCGGCATCTATCTGATATTCCCGCACAAAACCGCCTATGGAAGCAACTTCACTGACCCCGAAAGCCGAGCGAAGTTTTAATCTTACCTGCCAATCCTGAATAGTTCTCAGTTCTTCCTGCGTCCAGCCGGCAGCGGTATTCCCCTGACTGTCTCGTCCTTCGAGTGTGTACCAGAAAATTTGTCCAAGCCCTGTTGCATCCGGCCCAAGCATAGGCTGAACACCCGCCGGTAAAGTACCGCTCGGCAAGCTGTTGAGCTTTTCCAGAACTCTGCTGCGCGTCCAGTAAAAATCTTTGCCTTGCGTCATTTTTTCAGAAGCTGAAAATTCTTTGAAAATAATATAAATAGACGAGAAACCAAACATAGAATTACTGCGGATCGTTTTAACATCGGCAACACCCATCAAGGCAGTTGTGAGCGGATAGGTAATCTGATTTTCAACATCCTGCGGCGAGCGTCCCGGCCAATCAGTAAAAACAATCTGCTGGTTTTCGCCGATGTCGGGAATGGCATCCACCGAGACTGGATTACGCGGAAAATCTTTAAACTCCCAATCAAACGGAGCGGCATAAACGCCCCATAGTATAATGAAAAGCGTTATCAGCCCTACGACTAACTTGTTGTAAATGCAGAATCCAAGTATCCTGCCGATAACAGATTTCTGTTCTGGTGTCTGTTCATATTTGATTTCATTCATAAGCGCAAACCTTTTTGCAAACCAAATATTATTGTTGTGCTATTTCTGAAATTGCGGCAGCTTCGGCAAATATTTTTCAGGCTCTTTATTGAATTGAGCATCACAGCCTGGGCAGCAAAAATAAACTTTTTGGCCTTTATAGATTGTGTAATATTTTTTATCAATCGGTCCGCCCATAACTGGACAAAGTGTTTGCTCAATCGTTTCTTGCATATGGCTGGAGCCATGATGCGCGGGCGGTAGAGCTGAATTTGAATCTCCAGGACTCATCATACTTGGTTTAGCCTGGATTTGCAGAGCTGAATCGATTTTGAAGTTGCCATTTGTAACGACAAGTTCACCTTCTGCAAGACCTGCCTCAACTATATAATAATCGCCGGCACGCGGGCCAATCGCAATTTCTCTGCCTTCAAAGGTAGGTTTATTCGCATCGGGCACCTGAACATATACCACCGCGCGTTTGCCGGTAATCATCGGAGCAGATGCAGGAATAACAAGCGGAGGCTTGTCGGGAGTTTGAACTATATATCCAAGTTTTTCGGATACAACTAAATCCATTGAGCATATATCACATTGGCCGTTAGAGTCTTTTATTACCCATGTATGCATAGGGCAAATAAATTTGCCTGCCAGTGATTGATCTATAACAATTGCATCTGATGCAATTTTGGAATTCACAACAGCGCGGACAAACATCCCCGGCTTTAGTTTTCCATCTGGGTTGTCGAAGTTAACGCGAACTTTCACGGTTCTGGTCACTGGATCAAGCACAGGTGGAATGAATGTTATGATGCCCCTGAATGTCTGGCCAGGAAGGGCTTCGGCGGTGAATTCGACTTGCTGGCCATAACGTATCCATTGCAGATCAGATTCGTATGCGTCAAGCTTAATCCATAGATGCGAAAGGTCTGCGATGGTGTATATTATCGTACCGGTCTGAACATATTCGCCTTCGGAGAGTTGTTTTTCAATGACGATGCCATCAACCGGTGAATTGATGGTGATATGGTCGGATGGTTGGCCAGTTTTTGCAATTTGCACTATCTGCTCTTCTGTAATACCAAGCAACAGCAGTTTTTCTTTTGCGGCCAGCGCGGTTTCCTGTATGGATTTTTTAATTATAACCGATGTTTGCCCCGACAAATTCTGAGCTGCCCGTAGCGATTCAAGAAATTCCGCCTGAGCGATGATAAGCTGCGGACTGTACAGACTGACCATATGGTCGCCTTTGACTACGCGTATGCCGGTAAAGTCAAC
>CAMDDF010000128.1 GCA_945890885.1 Candidatus Kuenenia stuttgartensis
TTGTTTGACTCCGATCGTGATAATGCCAGCAACGCCTTTGTACTGTGATGTTCTCTGACTGTCATGGCTATCTCCTTGAATAAAAGTATCGTACCATGCTTATTTCGGCAAAATAGACTAAGCGCAATTACTTTTTATGAATGGTATTATATAGTGAAAGCGTGGAGCGCGAGCGACACGACACTTATTGAATATTGGCGTTCTTATTTGTTAGCCCCCCGATTTATTCTGGGGTTCAATAGAAGCCGAGTCGCGGAAGCGACCGGATAGAATAATGAAAGCGCCGAGTGCAAGCGATACGATAATTTTATTCGTAGGGGCGGTTCGCGAACCGTCCGAATACCAAACAGTAGCCGAAAGCGCCAGCGCCGGATAATAATTTTGGGCGGGGCTTTGACCCGCCGTTCAATGGGGCATCATTTAAGCAGAATCATTTTCAGTGAAATAATCAGCAGGAATATGCCGAATATTTTCTTCAGTATATGCTCTGGTATTCCAACTGCGAATTGAGCGCCAAAAAAGCCGCCAATAAGAAAACCGATACAGATAAACGCCGCGATTTTTAAATCGACGAAACCCGCCTTGTAATAAGTCCACGCCGCCAATATACCTATCGGCGGAACCATCAGTGCAAGCGTCGTTCCTTGCGCGGTATGCTGAGAAAGCCCAAACATCAGAATAAGTGCCGGTATTATAATTACCCCGCCGCCGATACCGATAAGCCCGCTAAGCACACCAGCCGTCAGGCCAACAAGCAGATAAAGTAAGATATTCGTCATTTTTGTTATTTTCCTTGTAAACGTCCGCTAATTTTCAACTGCCATGTGAAATATTTCTTATGCCTGATTTATACCTTTTCTGCGCCTGCTATTAAACAAAAAAATCGAGTTACTTTGTGTCAATTCACGGCTGAATAAAAAAAAACGCCCCTTGTCATCCCGAGCGAGCGAAGCGACGAGGGATCTCATTTGATTTTTGCGGTCAACGGCCAACGATTTTCTCCCTATGTCTCGTGCCTTATGTCTTTTTCTAAGTAAATGTTAAAATAAATAATCACAAAATTAGTATTTTATGTAAAGATAGGCAATATAGATAACCGATGTAAGTATCGTAAACCGTTTTATTGTTTTTACATTGGCGAAGAATAGTCCTATAAAAATGAACGTGAGAGAATACTATGCAGAAATCACAAGTTCAAACGATTAGCAACGACATAATTGAAACGCAGAATCAGCATACTATCAAAAATAGTGTTGATGCACTTGTGCTGACAAATCAGGACAAGGTTTTCAGCCAGATTCACAAACTGCTCGATGAAAAGAAATTATCGTGGATTAAGACTAGCGTTGAGGACTTCTATATTACGCTAGACACCCTTGATTTTATCGGAACCGTCATTGTCGAGACAGGCGGCATACCGCAAGACCAAAGAGAAAAGCTCTGCCAGATTATCCGCACGATAGAATCGCAGGACATCGCAACTATACTTATAAATAATCATATCAATTTCCCAATCGGAAATTACGATTTAGTTTCAGTGCTTGAGACCGGCTCGATCGAAGAACTTCGAGGCAGGCTCGCGGGCAACATTTCATACCACAAAAAACTCACCAAGGTCGATGAAATACTCGAAGACAGCCATACTCAGGAAATGGAAGAGCAATTGAAAATGGCGGGGCAGGTTCAGCGTGATTTTCTCCCAGCCAAATTGCCGAACAATAAACACGTCAAATTTGCAGCGATATTTCAGCCGGCAGACTGGGTTAGCGGCGATATTTTCGACGCTCAAAGACTTGACGAACAGCATATCGGCTTTTACATCGCAGATGCGGTTGGCCATTCGATGCCTGCCGCGATTTTGACGATGTTCCTAAAGCAAGCTATGGTTATGCGAGAAACCACCGGCTCGGATTACAGAATTTACAGCCCTGCGGAGGTGCTGAAAAATCTAAATTTAAAAATGATTGAACAGCATTTGTCTGGCTCATTATTTGCCACCTGCTGTTATTGCCTGCTGAATATTAGAACGATGCAGCTTCAGTATGCTCGTGCGGGCCATCCGTACCCGCTGTTGATAAGCAAAAATAATAGTATCCGCCAACTTGAATGCAGAGGCAGCTTGCTTGGCATTTTTGAAAATTCGCAGTTCCTTCAGGAAACCGTCCAGCTCCACGAGGGCGACAGATTGTTTATGTTCTCTGACGGGGCGGAGTCCATCGTCGGCATACCTCAGGACACCGGCCAACTGGTTATCAGCGACGATTTCCAGAGTATTTCAGATTTGGGCATAACAAGAATGCTCGAGATGTTTGACATACTCGTAAGGAACAGAACGCAGAACAACGCGGAACGCGATGACGTAACTGTGCTTGGCTTGGAGATACTTAAGCCGGAATAGCTGCGGGATTTTAGGGTACAATTTTTAGGAAAATTCGGAATTTTGATGTGTAAAATTACCCGAATTTCTATATCCACATAAAAAATGGGGTAAAAAATTGTGAAAATTGGTGTTTTTTCGGAAATTTAAAAAGCGAAATGGCCATTTTTGACGTTGCTGGCCAGGTTTTTGGGGGTAGCGATACGACACTAAGTACGATAAGAAAGTACATTAAAAACACCGTAAGTGTTTTTAATGTAAGATGTTACCGTCATTAAAGAAGCAGCCACTGGTATGGAAAAGAATCGAGAGTTGGTAGTTAAGGCAAGACCTTTTACAAAGGGTAGTTTTGAAATTAACATTGAAGTTCTTATAGTTGGAACTGCCATAGCAACTCAACTTTCGCCAGTTACTATTTTTAAAATTATTCAAACTCTTAAAGAGTTTTTTAATGTTAAAAATTTACTCAAAGGAGAAGTACCTATAATAGAAAAAAATATTATTAAAAATTGCAATAATTATGAAATATCTAATAATACCATAATTCTATTAGACCGAGAAAGTGAAAGCAATAGGATTATATCGGAGGCGATGTTTGAAATCCAAAAGGATGAGGCGATTAAGGCACTTAATATAATAGACAATAGCAATCGCGAAAGTATTGTAAAAGTTAAAAGGGAAGAATTTTCTTATTATAAGATTTACGAAAAAGAATCTATTGAGATCGAAGAACAAGATATAGTAACTTATGATGATCAAAGACTAAGAATTGTTTCCCCTGTTTTTGATATAACTGATAGACGAGACTGGCTGTTTAATTGGATAAATAATAATGACTTTCGCTATTCAGCAAAAATAGAAGATGAATATTTTTGGGAAAAAGTTGATAGTGGTGAATCTTTTTCAAAAGGAGATATTTTTGTTGTAAAAATGACTGTAATTAATTATAGCAACAAACAAATATCTGGTAGAATAATTAAGGTACATCAGCACATTCCCAAAGGAAAATCGAAAAAAAATGATTTTCTGTTTTAAATGTAAGTTTTGTGGAGTAATAGAATGGTGAGAAAAGTTTTAAAGGCGGTAAGATGGAAAAAGATATCATAGTTCGGCTGCATAAGGATTTTGAAAAGAGTGTTTATAAGGATCAGGAAAATGGTCTGGAGTTCTGGCTTGCAAGGGAATTGCAGGAATTGCTTGGTTATGCACGATGGGAAAATTTTGCCAAGGTTGTCGAAAAAGCTAAAATGGCCTGTAAAACCGCAGGATTTGAGGCAAAAGATCATTTTCGTGATATCACGAAAATGGTGTCTCTTGGTTTAGGTGCGGAACGAGAAATAGAGGATATTGCCCTCACAAGATATGCCTGTTATCTGATAGCTCAGAATGGTGACTCATCCAAAGATCAGATAGCGTTTGCCCAGACTTATTTCGCTGTTCAGACCAGAAAACAGGAAATCATTGAACAAAGAATTGAGCAAATAGAAAGGCTCGGAGCCAGAAAAAAACTAAGTCTTTCCGAAAAAGAGCTTTCGGGGATAATATACGAAAGATTGGCTGATGAAAAATCCTTTGCACGTATTCGCAGCAAGGGGGATTCCGCATTGTTCGGCGGTAAAACAACTGAGCAGATGAAAAATAAATTAAATATTCCAAAGTCAAGGGCATTGGCCGATTTTCTGCCGACAATTACAATCAAAGCCAAGGACTTCGCTAACGAGATAACGAATTTCAATATTAAGCGGGATGATCTGCGAACAGAAGCAGGAATTGCCAAAGAACATGTAAAAAATAATCAGGGAGTCAGGAAACTTCTTGTCAACCGGAATATTAAGCCAGAGGAGTTGCCGCCAGCAGAGGATATAAAAAAGCTGGAAAGAAAATTGACTTCTGAACAGAAGAAATTGTTGGCCAAGGCAAAGCCGTTGGATGTAAAGCGGAACGAATAGATAAAATAGAACTCCATTTCTTTATCCACGCTTGCGCGGGAACGACAAGTGGGTTGTCGTTAGTTTTAAGTGTTGATTTTTTAGTTGGAAGAGATCCCTCGTCGCTTTGCTCGCTCGGGATGACAGTTGGGAATTATCCGGTTGCTTCCGCGACTCGGCTTCTATGGAAAAGAAGACAGCGTGTGCAAAACCTGCTCCGTAGAACTTGCATATCCTACATCGTCATATCTTCGAAGCAATCGGGGGCTTGTTCACGGAGTTTATCGAGGATAGCCAGAGCGACTTTGCGGATTTCCCACTGGGCCTTTTTCGATGTGCGGGTTCTGATAATATGTCGCCACTCCCTGAAGTTAGCGGAAACGACAATCTCGCTTGTGCAGGCATTGGGCAAAACAAATCGGGCATCTTCTTTCTTTAGGCCGCGGTTGCGCCATTTCGCGTACATCTGGCGGATTACATCCATATCATTATGGTAGTCCTGCAAAAATTCGGCGGGCATATCTTCCGGCACGACATAGCTGAACTTGTCCTCGTCAACATACCGCTGGGACTGCTGC
>CAMDDF010000129.1 GCA_945890885.1 Candidatus Kuenenia stuttgartensis
CAACTCCGTTCAATGGTTAAGCGGGCATTAAAAAAAGTCAGCGTTAATAAAAGTACTAATGTTGAAATAAAAAAAGATGACGAGTTTGTTTTTGCTGGCGTAAAAGGTACAAGCCCGGAGTTGGCAACGATTTTTAAAGTTTTAAAGAAGGTTAGCCCAACCAATCTGCCCGTTGTCATCGAGGGCGAATCCGGCACTGGCAAGGAACTGCTTGCGGAAGCGATTCATAATAACTCATCAAGAAAGCAGCATCCATTTAAGCCTATAAATTGCGCAGGCCTTACCGAATCACTTCTTGAAAGTGAACTGTTTGGCCACGCCAAAGGTTCTTTCACGGGTGCCGCCTCTGACAGAAAAGGTTTGTTTGAAATCGCAAATAAAGGAACATTGTTTCTTGATGAGATCGGCGATATGCCGTTGAATATGCAAGCCAAGCTTTTGAGAGTGCTTGAAGATGGCATTGTTGTTCCCGTAGGGGCTGAAAAGACTATCTCGGTTGATGTCCGAATTATCAGTGCAACCAATCATGATTTAGCCAAACTCGTTGAAGAAAAAAAATTCCGTCAGGATTTGTTTTTCAGAATCAAAGGAGTAAGCATCACCATACCTTCGCTTCGGCAAAGGAAAAGTGACATTCCAATACTGATTGATTTCTTCATAAAACAATCGAATTCTGAAATCGGTACAAATGTTAGGGGGATTTCTGAGCCTGCTTTGCGGATACTTCAGAATTATTTTTGGCCTGGCAATATAAGGCAGCTTAAAAACTGCATCAAGACGATGGTTGTGATGTGCGACAGCCACGAGCTAAACATAAGGGATATTCCGCCTGATATTTATCAGGTGCCGCAGCTTCTTGGAACCAGCCAGCCATCTTCGGATCTCAGCGGAGTTACGCTTAATGAACTCGAAAAGCAGGCTATTATCGACACCCTCAGGCAGGTCGAGGGCAATCGTGAAAAAGCCGCCAACATACTTGGTATAGGCGAAAGAACGCTTTATCGCAAAATTAAAGAATACGATTTGCAGCCTTAGTACACTTTAACTGCAAGCGACAGGATTTTACGAATTTTTCAGTTTTATTCGCCGCGGGTGTGCTGGTTTTCGGAGTATTTTTTTTCATAGATGGCTTGCTTTGAAAATACCTGCGTGAATGTTTTGCATATTATTTTCAGGTCGAGCCCAAGGCTGGCTTGCTCGACGTACTGCACATCATACTCCAGTTTTGCTTCAATCGTAAGCTCGCCTCTGCCGGAGATTTGGGCTAGGCCGGTCAGACCTGGTTTGACTTCGAGCCGGTGCTTTTGGCGGTCGTTCCACTCGGCTATCTGGGCAACATAGAGCGGCCTTGGGCCGACAAGGGACATATCACCTTTAAGAATATTTAATAATTGCGGCAGCTCGTCCAGCGAATATTCCCGCAGGAAAACCCCGATTTTTGTTAATCGCAGATCTTTTTCGGATTTTGGGCTGGCTCCGAACGGGTCAACATCGGTGCGCATCGTGCGGAATTTGTACAGGGTAAAAGGCGTAGCATTTTTGCCTGCTCGCTGCTGTTTGAAAATTGCGGGGCCTTTGCTTGAAAGTCTGATAATAACCGCGATAATAACCATAGGAAGGCAGGTCAAAATCAAAGCGGGTATGATGCAGACTAAATCGAGCAGCCTTTTGGCAAGAGGGTATATTTTCATCGAAATTCCCTGTAAATATTTGTGAATGTTAGACTTAATTTAGCCGATTTATATATTAATGTCAAGTTTTAGGCCAAAGGTTTAGTTGGACAACGTGGTGCTTGTCTGATAAATTATACCTTCGGCAATCAATATTTTGGAGCCATTTTGAAATGTCAAAATCAAAACAAAGCCTGAATGTGCTGTTTACCTGCATCGGCAGACGTGTTTCGCTGGTCAATGGTTTTCGCAGTGCGGCCAAGGATTTGAAAATCGGCATTAAGGTTTTCGGGACGGACCGGACGGAGCTTAGTCCAGCTTTGCAGCTTTGCGATGCAAAATTTGTTACGTGTCCTATCAAGGACGAGGGTTATATCAAAGAAATACTCCGTATCGTTAGGAACAATAAAATCGATCTGCTTATTCCGACAATTGATACCGAGCTCAAGTCGCTTGCTGATAATAAAGAAAAATTTGAAAAACTCGGATGCAAGTTGCTGGTATCTTCGCCTGAGGTGGTTGATATTTGCCAGGATAAACGCAAGACGTTTATATTTTTGAAAAGGCACAACTTTGATACGCCACAGACGATGTCGCTGGCTGTTGCGATGAAAGATAAAAAGCTCACGATGCCAAGATTTCTCAAACCGTGGGATGGTTCGGCAAGCAAAGGCAGCCAAATCGTGAAAAACAGAAAAGAACTGGAGTTCTTCGGCAAGCGGATTAAAAATTGTATTGTCCAGGAATTCATTAAGGGCCAGGAATTTACATGCGATGCATATGTTGATTTCAATATGAATGTTCGCTGTGTTGTGCCGAGGATGCGTATTGAGGTTCGCGGTGGCGAGGTTAGCAAAGGTCAGACCTGCAAAGATGCGGTAATAATGAAAGCCGTCAAGGAAGTTGTTGATACTCTCGGAGCAGGTCCCGGAATAATAACAATACAGTTGATATCTAATGGCTGCGGCATAAAGTTTATCGAGATAAATCCGCGATTCGGCGGTGGCGCTCCGCTGGGTATCGGTGCTGGTGCGAATTATCCGAAGTGGATTCTCCAGGAGATGATAGGCCAAAAGCCAAAAATTCAATTTGACGGATTCAAAGACGGATTGATTATGCTAAGGTATGATGCGGAAGTCTGGAAACAATAGCTATTTTGATAAAGATAATTGGTCAATATTTTTTCTGTTGGTGATGAATTCTGATATTCGAGAGCTTTTGAGGAAAAAATGTTTGAAAATATGATTGGTAATGAGCGGCCTCTTAGCTGGGTGTTGCAATTTTGGCCCGTGTTGGCGTGGTCATTTGCGACAGCACTGGCGGCGACATGGTTGTGCAAGAAACTGGCGATAAAGCTTGGCATTGTTGATAAACCTAACGATACCGTCAAAACTCACAAAGAGCCGGTGGCGTATCTCGGTGGGGTAGGTATTCTTGTTGGGCTGACGGCTGGAATTTTGGCCGGTATCTCCCTTTTGCCGCATGATGAATGTTTCAGTGGAATCCTTAAATTGCTGATGGGCATATTAATCGGCGGTGCGATAGCGTGCTTTATCGGCCTTGTCGATGACCTTGCTGATATTAAGCCGTGGCAAAAAATTCTCGGCCAGCTTATTGCAGCGGCTGGGTTGATTTATGCGGGGGTACTTCCGACGGGTTCTATTGCCTGGTCCGGCAATGTTGTCGGTATTACGCTGAATGAAACTTTCGTACAGGCTGTGGCTGCCGGTATTGTGTTTGTATTTGTACTTGGTGCGACAAATTCGCTTAATCTGCTGGATGGTCTTGATGGGCTTTGTGCTGGCGTTACCGCAATAATAACCTTAGGCATGCTGTTTTTGACGGTGCATCTTGCGACGTGGGGATTGAGTGACACTGGCGATCCCGTGCGTGTAATTATATGTCTTGGCCTTGTTGGCGGAGTGATGGGTTTTTTGCCATTTAATCGGCATCCAGCGAAAATATTTATGGGTGATGCTGGCAGTTTGCTTCTTGGATTTATGATGGCGGCGATGATGATTATGTTTGCACGGCAGATTCCGCGATGGTGGCTTGCTTCGATAGTTATTTTCGGTTTGCCCATTCTTGATACAGCGGTTGCCTTTGCCAGAAGGATTATGAATAAGCGTCCGATTTTTACCAGCGACCGCGGACACATATATGACCAGATGATGGATAGGGGTATGAGCCTTAGAAAGACAGTGATAGTTTGCTATCTTCTGGCGGGGATGTATGCCGCTATTGGGCTTGTTATGAGCCAGATACGCACCAGATATGCATTGATTGTTTGCATTCTGGTTATCGTCAATTCTGCGGTGATAGTCTGGAAAGAGGGATTTTTGAAAATGGAAGGTCTTCGCGGCGCAGTGAAGAAAGAAGTTATAAGCGAAAGGTAAAGGAAACTGTAAATGAAAGAAGAAAAAATATTTCAAAACACGCTGGACAAACTTCCGGCACTAAGGCTTTTCAATACATTTTCAATGGCGATTGGACACAATAAACTTCTTATCGCATTTATAGCGGTTGCGGTTCTGGGTCTTGTGGGTTTTCTGATGGATATGAACAAGAGCGTTAAAGCATTGAGGCTTTCTGATAAAATTATGACAGAACTTGATGTATTCATTGAGAATCCAAAGTCTGTGGATGTGTTCATTGAAAGTGCTGACAGCAATATGAATGAGGGTGTTTTTTTTACGATGACCAGCTTGGTGTCCAAAAAATTCAATGATATGGTTATATCACTGCTTGGGTGGGATATAACAAAGTTTTTCGCTAGCATAGCTGATTTGTACGAGGCGTTTTTGTGGGCTTTTACATATCACCCACTTTATATCGGCACATATATAATAATATTTCTTGCGGTCATGAGTTTCTGCGGCGGGGCGATATGCAGAATAGCGGCACTTGAAATCTCACGCGGCGAAAAGCTGGGGGCAATTGAGGCGATGCGTTTCAGCAAGGAAAAATTCTGGAGTCTGTTCTGTGCACCGCTATTGCCGGTATGCATTGTGGCGGTACTTGGTGTGGCGGTTTTACTGCTTGGGCTTTTGGGAAATATTCCTATTGTCGGCGAAATTTCAATAGGATTGTTTCTGCCGTTTGCGCTTATTCTTGGTGCGATGATGACTCTTGTGGTGGTTGGTGCTTTGGCTGGTGGCGGGATGAAGCTTGCTGTGATTGCGTATGAGGTAAGCGACAGCTTTGAT
>CAMDDF010000130.1 GCA_945890885.1 Candidatus Kuenenia stuttgartensis
GTCAAATAGAATTTATGCCGATTATGATGCCCTGAGAATCGCAGCAGTTGATGCCTGGCAGCAAGTTTGCCTTGAACCTGCTATGCTCCGTTCGATTTGCCATTGCACATACATTGAGCGCAGTTATTTATTATAAATGGTATTAGGGCGTATTTGTGTATTTATTCACAGATATATGCAGAAAAATTAAGACAATATGGGCCTTTAGTATTTAGAAGTAATCTGAAAGCGTGGAGCGCAAGCGACACGATATTTTTTTTGCGGTTCTCAAACCGCCCGAAGATCAATTTGGCATAAATTACAGATTATCAGAGGCATATCGAACAGCGTTGTTAAATATTGTCATTCCGTCAGCCCTGTTTTTATCCTCAAGCCTCGTCCAGTGCGGATGCTGGGTGAACTTTACAAATCGCTCTGGGTGCGGCATAAGACCAAGCACCCTGCCGGTGGTATCGCATAACGCTGCGATATCGTCCGTCGAACCATTCGGGTTTATCGGAAATTCACAGCCGGTGTTTCCATCTGCATCGCAATATCTAAACGCTATATGACCATCTGATTTGAGCTTTTCAAGAACCGATGCATCGCTTGCAAGAACCTTGCCCTCGCCGTGAGCTATTGGAAGATAAATAACCTGACCGGGATTTATAAACACGCACTTATCTGTCCCCGGCGTAAGATATACCCATCGGTCCTCAAACTTACCGCTGTTGTTGTTGGTAATAGTAACCTGTTGATTCAACCCTGAAGCATTCATGTTTCCACCTAACGCAGGCAGCAATCCAGCCTTGACAAGAATCTGAAAACCGTTGCAGATTCCCAGCACAAGCTTGCCGTCTTCGATAAATTTTTTCAGCAGATTGGATAGATGATGAATTACCTGATTAGCAAGAATCTTCCCCGCCGCTACGTCATCTCCATAGCTGAAGCCGCCCGGAAAAACAATTATCTTGTAATCGTTAAGTTTCGAACCATCGCTGATGAGTTGATTTATATGCATAAAATCTACCTGAGCCCCTGCAACCTCGAGGGCATAGGCAGTTTCTTTATCGCAGTTAATTCCAGCGGCACGTAATACTAAAGCTTTTACTGTTTTCATCGTATTTAAATTTCCTGTCAAAAATTACCAGTTAAATCTGCTCTGCCAGCTCTGCTTGAGTTTTTCAATTTCAGCATTGACAAGCTTAGAGCCGTCTTTGGCAGTGATGATTAAATTTTTATTTTCTACCACTTCGCCTATCTGACCGAACGGCAGATTAAGCATCAGCTTGGCAAATTCATTATAGTTTTCAGGCTTAACTTCAACGACATACCTGCTATTCGATTCGCTGAATAGTTTAGCGAAATTCGTTATGCAATCAGCAGATGCCGGCAAACCAGCAAGATTTGCTTCCACGCCCAAACCGCCCGCAAAAGCCATCTCCGCAAGCGATACAGCCAAACCGCCCTCTGAGCAGTCATGACAGCTTGCGACCAAACCAGCATCAATCGCTTTATGTATCCTCGCCGCAATCTTCGGTGCAAGCTCCAGGTCAACCGTCGGCACATTCGCGCCAAGCTGACCCTTTATCTTATAATAGTGCGAACCGCCAAGCTCATTCTTGGTCATACCGACAATGAAAAGCAGATTGCCTGCTTTTTTCAAATCCATCGTCGTACACTTCTTAACATCATCAACTATTCCAACCGCACTTATCAGCAGCGTCGGCGGAATAGAAATCTGCGTGCCATCATCACATTTGAATTCGTTATTCAGCGAATCCTTGCCGGAGATAAATGGCGTCTGATATGCCATCGCAGCATCCTGACACGCCTGTGCGGCCCTTACCAACGAGCCAAACGTCTGCTCACGAGTACAGTTACCCCAGCAGAAATTATCCAGCACCGCTATCCTGTCAGGCCTTGCACCCACGCAAACCATATTCCTTATCGCCTCATCAATTCCCGAAAGCGCCATCTGGTACGGGTCAATATCTCCATACATTGGATTCATCCCGCAACTCAAGGCCACACCTTTATCGGAATCATACTTCGGACGAATAACCGCCGCATCCGATGGGCCGTCATTTGTTATGCCAGACAACGGCTTAATAACCGAACCGCCCTGCACCTCGTGGTCATACTGACGAATGATCCATTCTTTGCTTGCCACATTATAGCAAGCAAGAATCTCAAGCAGCTCGCCGCTGTAATCCGCCTGTTCCTTTATCGCAGGCTCCGACAGCTTTGGCTTTTGATAGTTTGCCTTTCTCGTATATTTCGGCACGCCGTCGTGGAGGAATTCCATATCAATCTGGGCGACAAGATTGCCATTATATTTCAGCGTAAGTTTTTTATCGTCTTTAAATGTGCCGATGACGGTCGCCTCGACATCCTCGGACGCGAAAATCTTCATTATCGCTTCAAGCTTCTCAGGCTTAACCGCAAGAACCATTCGTTCCTGCGCTTCGCTTATCCACATTTCGGTATAACTTAAGCCCGCATATTTGAGCGGGATTTTTTCAAGGTCAACTTCCACGCCGACTTTTTCGCCCATTTCGCCAACTGCGCTGCTAAGTCCGCCTGCACCGCAATCTGTTATCGAATCATAAAGATTCGCATCACGAGCTTGCAGGAGGGTATCAAGTGCCTTCTTCTCAGTGATGGCGTTTCCAATCTGAACCGCATGAGCAAATACAGTTTCGTGTTCGTGCGTCATTTCTCCGCTTGAAAACGTCGCGCCGTGTATTCCATCTCGTCCTGTTTTTCCGCCGACGACTACAACAAGATCGCCAGGCGATGTTTTCTTGAAGCATTTATCAGCAGGCAAAATTCCAAGATTGCCGCAGAACACAAGCGGATTTGCGATGTACCTGTCATCGAAATATACCGCGCCGTTTACCGTTGGTATTCCCATACGGTTGCCGTAATCTCGCACGCCCGAAACAACACCCTTCATTATTCTGCGCGGATGCAAGACACCCTTTGGTATTTCATTGAGCGTTTTATCAGGCTCGCCGAAACAGAATACATCCGTATTGGCGATAGGCTTTGCACCCATCCCCGTTCCCATCGGGTCGCGAATAACTCCGCCGATGCCTGTCGCAGCACCGCCGTAAGGGTCAAGTGCTGACGGGTGATTATGCGTTTCAACCTTAAAGCATATCGCGTCGGTTTCATCGAACTCGATAACGCCTGCATTGTCCGCAAAAACCGATATGCACCAAGGCTTATCAAGCTGCTTTGTCGCTTTAAAAATCGTATCCTTGAGCAAATTATCGAAATTATATTTTTTGCCTTCGTATTCAAACTCAACGCTGCTCTTTAAAGTTTTATGCACGCAATGTTCTGACCACGTCTGGGCCAAAGTCTCAAGCTCAATATCAGTAGGCTCACGGTCAAGCTTTTTAAAATAGCCCTGTATCTGCCGCATCTCCTTGACATCAAGGAAAAGGTCCATATCCTTACTGAGTTTCACAAGCCCATCATCATCAAGACCTATAATCGGAATATGCGTCAAGCGGAATTCATAAGGCTTCGTATGCGGACTCGGCGGCTCAGCCTGTGAACCCGAAACGGCATCTTCAATACAGTCATTGGCAAGAACCCTGCGCTGAATAAGTTCCATCTGCTCATCGCCAAACTGGCCGAAGATTTCATATTTCCTTGCCGTCCTTACCATCTCGACATTGACACCCATATCAGATATCGCCGCTTCAACCGAACGTGCAACAGGGTCTGTTACGCCGCTTTTAAGATGCACCTCAATGATATGGCTATCGGCACCCGAAGAAGGCTTTCGTCCGATGCAGTATTCCTCGCACACTGTATCCGAAAGAAGCTCCGATGCTATCCTCTGTGCAAAGGCCTGGTCAAATTCGCCGTCGATAATAAAAACTCTGGCAAATTTAACCTCGCTGACAGAATCAAACCCAAGCTCCCGTATATCGTGAAGAACAGATTTGCCCTGAACGTCCGTTATATTTTGTTTATTGAAAATTTCAAATCGCCACTGTGCCATATTACAAAACTACCTTTTAAATTATATAAGAATTTCGCCTTTTTTAACTTTGTAGCTTATAAGCTTTTCACGTTTCTGACGGGCCGCCTCAAGAAGCTTCTCTATCTGGTCGGGCTTTTGTGCCTTAATAGCACTTTTTAGTTTCGTCAACTCCTTTATGACCCTGTCGATATCCCTTGCTGTATTTTTCGAATTGGTCATAAAAATATCCGTCCAGATATTTGCGGGCCCTGACGCTATCCTAGAAGTATCAAGAAAACCTCTGCCTGCAAGCTTGAGGTCTTCAAAATCGCTTGCGTTAACAAGTGCCGCCGCCATCAAATGCGGCAAGTGGCTTATGCTGCCCAGTATCCGGTCATGCTTTACTGGCGACATACCGTAAACTACCGAACCAAGCTTCTGCCAGAATTCCTGAATCTTTTTCGCTGCTTTAGCGTTCGTTGACGCATCCGAAGTTATAATACAGTTTGCGTTATTGAAAAGATCATCACGGGCAAACTCCAGCCCTCTCTTCTCCGAACCAGCAATAGGATGCGAGCCAACGTAGTAAACATCCTTTCTCAGATGCTTTTTGGCCCATTTATGAGCCATCTCCTTGGTTGAGCCAACATCGGTAACTACACAGCCGGCCTTTAACGCCGAAGATATATCCTTAAAATACTGCTCGAAATTGCAAATCGGTGTCGCAAGGATAACAATATCAGCCTCTTTCACCGAATCTTCGATATTTTCACACACAACATCAGCTATTCCAAGCTCAACCGCCTTTTT
>CAMDDF010000131.1 GCA_945890885.1 Candidatus Kuenenia stuttgartensis
TGGCCGGAGGGATTGCTGGAAAAGCCGGAGCCTTTGACGCATTGGCCCGGTTTTGGGGTCGATTGACACTGAATCGCCATATCGACATAACTGGAGCCGATAACCACGACTTTGGGTATTCTTGCTGCCATAGGGAATATCCTCAATCAAATACATCTACATCCATATGATAATCTTATAATCTCAAGAACAAATAAATGCAAAACAATTTTGTCTATCAAAGCTGATTGACTTGTGAATGATTATTCTGTACACTAAGTTGTTACCAGCAATTGTTCAATACCTTTATAGGAATCTTTGATGGCAGCAGATAAAAAAGAAAACTGCGGTATTTTCGGGATATATGGAGATGCCAAAGCGGTTGATAAGACATATTTTGGGATGCACAGCCTCCAGCACAGAGGTCAGGAGTCGGCTGGAATTGCGTCAAGTAATGGAGAAGAAATAACCAGATATGCCCAGATGGGTACCGTAAGACGGGTTTTTCACAAGGGTGTACTCGAAAAACTGGCCAATCCCATCGCTATCGGCCACGTCAGGTACTCCACAACAGGCTCAAGTAATGTCGCAAATGCCCAGCCGATGCTTATGGAATACTCACGCGGGCAGGTGGCAGTCGCTCACAACGGCAACCTGATAAACGCCGGACTCCTTCGGGACGAATACGAAGCATACGGCCACATATTCAACACAACCGCTGATACCGAAATTGTCATTCACCTTTTGGCTAAACCGACACACGTCAGCAAGCCTGACCCCGTTGGTCACGTATTGCGGCATCTTCAGGGAGCATTTAGCCTGCTTTTCCTGTTCCCCGACAGAATCGAAGCCGCCAGAGATGCATTCGGAATCCGCCCGCTATGCGTCGGCAGAACCGCCGAAGGCGCATACGTCGTCGCCAGCGAAACCTGCGCGTTGGATGCTATCGACGCGGTATATATCAGGGATGTTGAACCGGGCGAAATCGTTACGCTTGACAAGGACGGCTTGCATAGCAGATTTTTCATTGATACCGAAGGGCTAAAGCCGGCCCATTGCATATTTGAGCATGTTTATTTCGCAAAACAAAACAGCAGAATCTTCGGCGACAGCGTTCATGAGGTACGCAAAAAACTCGGCCAGCAGCTTGCAAGAGAATTTCCAGCAGACGCTGACATCGTTACGCCTGTGCCGGATTCCGGAACAAGTGCCGCGATAGGTTTTTCTGCCGAAAGCGGCATACCGTTCGAGATGAGTTTCGTCCGAAGCCACTATGTTGGCAGGTCTTTTATTTCGCCAAGTCAGGAACTTAGAGACCTTGCGGTTAAATTAAAACTTTCCGTCATAAAAGAAGCCGTGAATGGAAAAAGAATCATCGTAGTTGACGATTCTATTGTTCGCGGCACAACCACAAAGGGAAAGATAAAACAGCTCCGAGAAGCCGGCGCAAAAGCAATTCATATGAGGGTAAGTTGCCCGCCTATTCGGTTCCCATGTTTTTATGGCGTGGATTTCCCGACAAAGGAAGAGTTGCTGGCGAACAATCGCGATATGCAGCAGATCAAGGAATATCTCGAAGTTGACAGCATCGGCTATATCTCGCTTGAGGGCATGCTTTCGTGTGCATCGCTCCCTGCGGATCATTACTGCCACGCTTGCTGGTCGGGCAAATACAGGATACCTGTTAGCTCAGTCGTAAATAAATTCGCACTGGAAAGGTTCCAGATGCATCTTTTCGATAACGAATAATAACAACGTGTTTATTACAGAGAAACTTTAATGGCAAAATATAAAACATATGCCGAGTCCGGCGTAAGCATTGAAGCAAATGATGTAATGGTTGAAAAAATCCGTTCGAGTGTATCAAGTACATTCGGGCCGAGAGTTATTGATATGCCAGGCGGTTTTGCCGGCATGTTCAGGCTCGATTACGATGAAAAACTTTTCAAGAAGAATTATAAGCATCCCGTGCTTGTGGCTTGCACCGATGGTGTCGGCACAAAGGTCAAAATTGCTGAAATGGCAGGGACCTTTGACAGCGTCGGAATCGACCTTGTCGCTATGAGCGTAAACGATATGCTCGTTCAGGGTGCAGAGCCGCTATTCTTTCTTGATTATCTTGCGGTCAATACTCTTGAGCCTGCACGAATCGCTGAGATGGTCAGCGGCGTGGCAAAGGGGTGCATTATGGCAGACTGTGCACTTATCGGCGGCGAAACCGCTGAGATGCCCGACGTTTACCGCAAAGATGAATTCGATATGGCAGGCTTTGCTGTCGGCGTAGTTGAAAAAGACAGAATCATCGACGGCTCAAAAGTTGAACCCGGCGATGTAATACTCGGCTTGCGTTCAAATGGCTTGCATTCCAACGGCTACACGCTTGCAAGGGATATATGCTTTAAACAGCTCAAGCTCGATATAAATGCGAAGGTCAAAGGTGTCGCAGCAGGGTCTATCGGCGAAGAACTTTTAAAGCCCACACGCATTTACGTCAAGTCCATCGTCAAGCTGCTTTCGCAATATAAGCGGAAACAGGTTGTTCACGCTATGGCACATATCACCGGCGGGGGCCTTGTAGGCAATGTCCCAAGGGTTCTGCCGAAAAACTGCGATGCTGTGATAAATAAAAAGGCTTGGCCTAAGCACGACATTTTCGATTTTATGCAGAAGTCCGGCCCGGTCGAGGAACAGGAAATGTACCGCGTCTTTAATATGGGCATCGGCTATGTGGTGGTGGTCGCGGCTGATTTTGCGGACTCGATAACTGAAAAGCTGACCAAGTACGGCGAAACCGTTTATCAAATCGGCAAGATAACCGCTGGGACGAACAAAGTTATTTTGAAATGAGATTGGAGTTGGAAATTTGACGGCGTGTGCAAACAAGTTGCACACCCTACCATCTGAGCAGCGGAAGTTGCTGGGGATAGCCTTGATGATTTAATGAAAGGTTAATATGGACAATATAAAAATTATTGATGAATTAACCGGCATTGAATTTGAAAACTTTACAAAGGAGTTTTTGGGGGAAATTGGTTTTGCAAATTTAAAAACAACAAAAACATCTGGTGATTTTGGTGTTGATGTTGTAGGTTACCTGAAGGATAAAAAATATGTCATTCAGGCAAAAAGATATGGCCGCTCCGTTAACCTAAAAAGTGTTCAAGAGGTATATGCGGGTATGAAATATTATAGCGCAGATTACTGCATGGTTGTTACCAATAATACTTTTACAGAAGCGGCCATAGAGCTTGCAAAGATATGCAGTTGTAAACTAATCGACAGAGAAGATTTTGTCAAATGGCTTAATAAAGATTTTACCTCATCACAGTCTTTTCTTAATTTTCTTGAAGAGAAAAAACTTAAAAGGTTTAGGATTCCTTCGGAACAACTTATTGAGGAATATTACCTCTTGAAATGTTCTATTGGAACACAACCAACTATTTCTGACATTGATTCTAAAAGTAAATTTTCATCGTCAGTATATAGAAAAAGATGGGGAACGTGGAACATGTTTTTACAAGCGATAAATGAGCCACTCCTTCAAAATAAATCAATAACAAAAAAAGAATTTGAAGATAACTTTAAAGAAGTAAAAAGAAAACTGGGGAAAGTTCCAACAACAAAAGACATGGTTATTTTGGGTGAATATTCTATTAGTTCTTATGAAAGGAATTTTGGTACTTGGAATAAATTTTTAGAAAGTATTAGCGAAGATCTTAATAAAAAACATAAAATTAGTAAAGATGATTTTATAGCTGAATTTTTGAGAGTAAAATCAGTTCTTGGACATCCTCCAACTACTTTTGAAATGATAAAACATGGAAATATTGCACCAAATTCTTATAAAAGAATATGGGGATCTTGGAGTAACTTTTTGAAAGAACAAGGCGCAAAATATCAAAGAAGGAATATTCCGGAAAAAGAACTCTCTGAGGAATATCTAAAACTAAAAAAGCAACTTAAAAAAGAATCGCTGACCCAAAAGGACATGAATAATTGTGGTAAATTTTCCTCATCAGTTTATGAAAGGCGTTTTGGAAGTTGGAATAAATTTTTAAAACATATTGGTGATAATGTAAACCTAAATACGAATATTTCAGAAAAAAATTTAATCGATGATTATTTAAGAATTAAAACCCTCCTAAATAAAACCGTCTTATCATGTAGTGATATTAGAAAAAATAGCAAGTTTTCATTGTCAACTTTTTTGAAAAAATTTGGAAGTTGGAATAGCTTCATTGATAAAATAGAAAAGGAGTTGCCATCAAACTCGGCGGGTGGACTCTTTCTAAAAGGCTAATTATGGGTGGCACCTTTTTGCTTGCAAAAGGGTGATTATCCGGCAGCTTCCGCTGCTCGGCTTTAATGAACCCCCCGAATAAATCAGGGGGGCTAACGGGTATCTGACGGTGTTCTCAATCGTTAGCCTGCCGATTCATTCGGCAGGTTGTTTTTCGAGTTTCAACTTCTTTTACAATCCTTGTAATCTGTGGTTGCAAAAAAATTAGTGTTAATTCGTGGCCAAAAATTGATAAAAAGATAGATGGGTGACACGTTTTTGCTTGCAAAAGGGTGAATGAATTTCTATCGCGTTAATTAACTGGTACAAAATCATTCGACAACTTTTTTCAAAATCCGTGTAATCTGCGCAATCCGTGTCTAAAAAAGAACAAAAAAATCTGTGTTAATCTGTGTCCATCTGCGGCTAAAAAAAATGAAACGGAGAGGGGGGGATTCGAACCCCCGGTACGGT
>CAMDDF010000132.1 GCA_945890885.1 Candidatus Kuenenia stuttgartensis
ACTATTCTGGTTTTTTGTGCCAGAGTTTAACACTGAGCAAATTCTTGATTTGCCGGATTCTGTTGGGATGGATCAGCAGAATGAATACCCCGCCGACGATATTGCCCAATGTAACCGGCAGAATGTTTTTAAACATAACTCCCTGCTCAAGCAATGGCATACCCTTAGCAAAAAGCCCAACAGGGATAAGAAACATATTGGCTACGCAGTGCTCAAAACCGCAAGCAACAAAGGCCATTATCGGAAAGATTATACATAATCCCTTTGAAATAACATCTCTGGCTATCGTTGCCATAATGATTGCCAGTATAACCAGAATATTACAGAATATCCCGCGTATGAAACATTCCTGAAATGTCATATCGAGTTTCAGCCCTGCGATTTTCTCCGCTAAGACACCCATACTATTCAAGGCCCCAACTTTACCGAGCAAGCCTGACTGCCATATCAAAGCAGCCGTGATAATCGAGCCGATGAAATTGCCAACGTAAACAACCAGCCAATTTCGCAGCAAGCTTCGAACACGATATTTCAAAGTCAGCGTCCCGATAATCATAATGATATTACCGGTAAAAAGTTCCGCCCCCGCTACGACAACGAAGATAAGACCCATGCTAAAAACAGTTCCGCCAACAATTTTGCCGAGTCCTTCATCCAACGCTACCAGAAAAACAAATCCGCCCAAACTTATGTATAGACCTGCTAAAATCCCAAGAAGCATTAACTGCCAGGATCTCGTGTTAGCTTTTTTTACTCCAAGAACTGATATCGCCCCAGCCAACTCTTTAAGAGAAAGATACGGGCTGTAATTATCATTTGAAGATTCAGGGTGGCTTTGTTTTTTCGTATCGTCCATTTTGGCCCTCTCTTATAACATTTATAAAAGATTATTAGCGTTTTTTGCAGACTCAACAGTGTTATAGAGCAACATTGTAATTGTCATCGGGCCAACGCCGCCTGGTACTGGAGTTATTGCCGATGCTTTTTCCTTTATAGCGTCAAAATCACAGTCGCCGACTAAGCGGAAGCCGCTTTTCTTTGTCGCGTCCTCAATTCTGTTTACGCCGACATCAATTACTACCGCACCATCTTTGACCATATCAGCGGTAATAGTGTTAGGCCTGCCAGCAGCAGCAATAACAATATCTGCTCTTAATGTGTGGGCTTTGATATCTTTTGTGCGTGTATGACAAACCGTAACGGTGGCGTTGCCGGTTTTTGATTTTTGAATCAGCATATTCGCCAGCGGCTTGCCAACGATATTGCTTCTGCCGACGATTACCACTTCTGCGCCGTCAAGATTGACTCCTAGCGTTCGCAGCAGCATCTGTACAACGCCGTGCGGGGTACACGGCAAAAATGCCTTATCGCCGACAACCATTTTGCCTACATTCATAGGATGAAAGCCGTCAACGTCTTTGGCTGGGTCGATGGCAAGCAAAACTTTCTGCTCATCAATATGTTTTGGCAGCGGAAGCTGAACAAGTATGCCGTTGATTTTCGGGTTATTATTCATCCTGCCGACAAGAGCAAGTAAATCTTTTTCGCTTGTATCAGCGGGCAGCCTGTTATCTTCGGAATATATGCCGATTTCTTCGCATGCCTTTTCTTTTGCGGTAACATAAGATATTGACGCGGGGTCAGCACCGACAAGAATAACGCCAAGGCCGGGCACGATATTTTTCTGCTTTAAATTTGCGACCTCAGCCTTTAACTCTTCGCGTATCTGTGCCGCGATAACCTTGCCGTCAATGATATATGCTGACATTTAAATCTCCTGCAATTTTAGAATAAGCCTGTTACTTTGCCAGTTTTGGTATCGACATCAATTCTCCTGAAGGCAGGATCAGAAGCTGTTCCCGGCATAAGTTTGATATCGCCTGCCACCGGCACAATAAAGCCAGCACCTCTATATACCATAATATCGCGTACCGGTAAAGTCCAGCCTTTGGGCCTGCCCTTTAAATCCGGATTGTGCGACAGCGACAAATGTGTTTTCACCATACATGTTCCAAGTGTCTTAGATGCGGGGTCTGCCTCATACATCTTCGCTTTTTCCAGAGCCTCAGGCGTATATTCGACACCATCTGCACCATAAACTTCTTTTGCGATAAGCTCGATTCGCTTTCGCAGAGGCGTTTCAAGTTCATACAAAAATTTAAAATGGTTCTTTTCGTTTGCAGCCGCGACAACAGCTTCAGCAAGTTCAATTGCTCCATCGCCGCCTTTTAACCAGTGTTGCGAAACAGCAACCAGCGCACCGGCGCGTTCAGCTATTTTTTTGACAGCCTTAATTTCAGCATCGGTATCCGTATGAAAACTGTTTATGCAAACCACCGGACGAACGCCGGATTTTTTAACGGTTTCGATATGTGCCAGCAGATTTTCACAGCCTGCTTCGACCAGTGCGACGTTTTCGCTGATATATTCATGAGCAAGCGGAATGCCTGGCTTGACCGCTGGGCCGCCGCCGTGCATTTTCAACGCTCTTATTGTCGCAACCAGCACAACGGCACTTGGTTTTAGTCCGCCAATTCTGCATTTCAGGTTCCAGAATTTTTCAAAGCCGATGTCGGCACCGAACCCGCTTTCGGTAACATGATATTCGCCAAGCCGTGTGCCGATTTCATCTGCCATAATCGAGCTTTGCCCTATCGCGATATTAGCAAACGGCCCCGCGTGAACAAACACCGGATTACCCTCGATTGTCTGGAGCATATTTGGATTCAGAGCGTTTACCATCCATGCGGTCATTGCTCCATCAACTTCCAGGTCAGCAGTTGTAATTTCTCTGCCGTTTTTGCTGTATGCGACGACCATTTTACTGATTCTTTTTCGCATATCCGCCAAATCTTTTGAAACGGCAAGGATCGCCATTATCTCGCTCGAAACGGTTATCGCAAAACCGGAGTCCATTTCAAAGCCGTCCATTTTGCTGCCCAAGCCGATTCGAATGCTTCGCAGCGACTGAGCACAAAAATCCATTACCCATTTCATCTGAACTCTTGCCGGGTCGATGTCGAGTCTCTTTGAATTGCTCTTTGCCAGACGGGCATCGTCGTAGTTACTTTCGTGCTGCATCCTTGAGGTCAATGCAACCATACAAAGATTATGCGCATTAGTTATTGCGTCAATATCGCCAGTTAGCCCAAGCGAAAGCGGCACCAGCGGAATGCACTGCGCCAAACCTCCGCCAGCAGCAGAGCCTTTAATATTAAATGTCGGCCCGCCGGATGGTTGCCTGATCGCGCCGCAGACTTTTTTACCGATTTTTGCCAAGCCGTCAATCAGCCCGATAGTTGTTGTGGTTTTGCCCTCTCCAAGCGGTGTCGGCGTAATTGCGGTAACGTCGATATATTTGCCCGCTGAAGTTTTCCCGATGCGGTCAAGTACCAGCTTGTAATCAATTTTGGCAATGTTTCTGCCCATCGGAATCAGCTCATTTTCCATGATTCCTATTTCCGAGGCAACTTGTCCGATAGGTTTCATCGCAGTTTCAGCGGCCTCTGCGATTTGCCAATCCTTCATCTTTGTGGGGTCGAGTCTCATATTAAACTATCCAAAAAAATGTTATCATTAAGCTATTTATCTTAAAAAATCTTACAAATTGTATGCTCTACATCATAAAAATCAAACACAAAAAGAGATATAATGAGAGGGTTATTTTTTTGAATTATCGTGCTATTGCGGGTTATTTTATGCAAATCATCAGTATTCATCGGTTCCAGCGGCAAAAAACTCTTGGCTAACGCGACAATTTCGGATAAACTTGCGATTCTAAATTAAATACTAACTGACTGAGGTTTTTATGAAAAATAACGCAATTATACTTTTTTCCATTCTCGCAACTGCCTGCACAGCTTTTAGTTATCCTGAGCCTTCTTTGGCGGCTCGTCCGGGCATCTGGACTTTGAAAACCGAAATACTCCAGCCCCAGCAAATCGTCGTAAACATACCCGGCAAAGGGAATCAGCGGTTCTGGTACACAATCCTGACCGTTACCAACACCGCAGATCAGGATGTTCGATTCTTCCCCAAATGTCAGCTTATGACGGATACTTTCCAGATTACTCTGGCAGGCGAAGGCACTACAAGTTTCGTATTTGACCAGCTAAAAAAGCGCTATCAGGGGCAATATCCGTTCCTTGAAAGTCTTGACAGATTCGACAGAAGAGTACTTGAAGGCTCGGACAACACGCGGGATATCGCCATTATTTGGCCGGACTTCGACCCACAGGCGAAAAATATCAAGCTCTTCATCGCAGGCTTGAGTAATGAAATTGTCAGAATACAGCACCCCACTAAAAAAGATGAAACCGACAAGCCAGAGGAAATCCTGCTGCAAAAGACTCTCGAGATTGACTACTCCATCGGCGGCGACCCTGCCCGAAGAGCAGAAGCATTGCTGACTTATACATCAAAGCAATGGATAATGCGGTAATCATCCAACCCAATATTCATTTCAAAATGAAAGTGTGGAACGCAAGCGACACGAAAAAATAATTTAAAATCACCAAAGCCGGATTTTGCCTTTCATACCCGCGCAGGCGGGCATCCAGAAATTAAAACCGAGCAGCGGAAGCTACCGGATACCAAATCGCATCTTGTCATCCCGAGCGCAGCCGAGGGATCTCTTCCAACTCAACACTTAAAACTAAGAACTAAAGACTATTTATCCTTGTCTTGCTGGAGCATTCTTTTTTTAAAGTTGTAACGCGAC
>CAMDDF010000133.1 GCA_945890885.1 Candidatus Kuenenia stuttgartensis
TATGAACGACCCGAAAACAGAAATCGCGATAGTTAAAATATCTCCGGAAAATCTTCCATCGGCCGCACTTGGCGATTCCGACAAGATGCAGGTCGGCGACTGGGTTCTTGCGATAGGTTCGCCGCTGGGTGAGATTCTTGCAAATTCAGTTTCAGCAGGAATAGTCAGCGCAAAAGGCCGACGAACCGGAATACTTCGTCAGGACGAGGGTTACGAAGATTTCATACAGACCGATGCGGCAATCAACATGGGCAACAGCGGCGGGCCATTGGTAAATATCAGGGGTGAAGTAATCGGAATCAATTCCAATATTGTCTCTTCAAGCGGAATGAGTGCAGGCCTTGGCTTTGCAGTGCCGAGCAATCTTGCGAAGCGTACCATCGAAGACCTCGTCAGCAAAGGCAAGGTTGAACGCGGCTATCTAGGGGTTATTATGGCAAACCTTAGCGAAGCCAAACAGAATTATCCAGACAAAATTACAACCGCTGACATCGAACGCGGCGGAGTATATATCACCGAAACCGATATCGACGGCCCCGCTCACAAAGAAGGAACACTATCGGGCGATATTATTATTGGTATCGACGGCAAAAAGATTTCCAGCATCGAAGAACTTAGAAAGGCTGTCGGGCTTGCAAGGCCTGAACAGAAAATACTATTGACAATTGTCCGCCAAGGCAAAGAAATGAATCTAACTGTGAAACTCGGTAAACAGTTAGATGAGCAGGAAGCGAACAAAAGCAAGCTTGCGACAGCTTCGGAATCTTATAAAAAACTCGGAGTTATTGCTTCTTCCATAAATTTTAGAATCTGGGAAAACGGCAACTTAAAAAACATTTCTGGCTTGATAATCAAATTTATAAAGCCGAGTGCGCTTGCAGAAGAGTACGGGCTGGAAGTCGGCGATATAATCGTAGATGTTGACGGCGTAAAAGTCAGCAGCGAAGAAGAGTTTGAACAAGCCATCAGCAAGGGAAATCTTCAGCAGGGAATAACGGTTATTGTGCTTGACCAGACAGGCACACGAAGAGTCATTTTAAAGTCCATACAGTGATGAACATTTTGGGAAGGTTTAATGAATAATTCAGCAGATGAACAAATATCAAATTCGGCTCTTAGAACAGCTATTTTGCTCGACGAGACTTCGTTTACGAATTATGCGGAGATTATCCGTCATATTCTGACAGGTCTTGCGGATGAATGCACTTCAACTGCGATAGTCTGTCCGCAGGCAATGGGCGAGGATTTGGCATTCAACAGCCATATTACCCGTATGGTGCATCCTGCGTACAAATTTCCGCTTCTGTGGCGGCAGAATCAGAAAATCCTGCTCAGCAAACTCGTCGAATTCAAGCCAGACGTTCTGCACTGTTTTTCCGCATCCCAATCGATGTTTGCAAACTCCATTGCTAAGTCGCTTGATATTCCTTACGTTGTCTCCGTCGATTCCATCAATGACCGGCCGCACGTATCGGCATCACATTGTGCAAGCATTATCAGCTCGTGCAGCAGCGTTGATTCATTTTTCAAGAAGAAGCATCCCAGGTTTTCGCAAAAGCTCGAATTAGTTAATCTGGCAACTTTCGTCGAGGATAGCTGTGCATGTTTCGATTCTTCAAGCACGCTTACAGGTATTATTATCGTCAGCCCGTTCGATGATATAAAAAGATTTGAGCCGGTGCTAAGCGCTATCAGGCATCTTGCGATTGACGGCTATGAATTTATATTGTTTATGATTGGCTCGGGCAAGGCAGAACAGAAAATCCGCAGGCTTTTGAAATCGCTGGGTCTCAGCAATATTGTAAATATCGTTCCGCTTATAAATCCGCTTAGAGAGATATTGAAAGAGGGCGATATTTTCATTCAGCCTGGTACTGATGAGCGGTTCAATCCGTATATTCTTGAGGCGATGAGCGTCGGGATGATTGTGGCGGGCTGTCAGGGTGGCATTGATGATTTGCTCTTGAAAAACGAAACAGCCGTGATATTCGACCCGGCGGATGAACTTAGCGTATATTCAACGCTTCAACAGATTCTCGATAAACGAGAGTGGGCACGGCAGATAGCTGTTAACGCACAATTGAATCTTCGTAAAAATTACAGCGTAAGCAAAATGGTCAGCTCACTGATAGAGATTTACGGGAAAGCCCGAAGCTGGTATCAGAACACGCATAAAGCTGATTAGCAGAAATTCCGAATCCACAATATTGACAGTGGTACAACTGGTACAACCAAACTCTATTTATAAGAAAGTTTTTGAAAATATTTATATTAATAGGATATTGCTTGTACCGCTTGTACCTTTGTGGACTTATGCGGGCGTGATTTAATCTTCCCCGCTGTCAGCCGTTTTTCATCTTATCACGATGCACCTGTATTGATTTAATTCGTGCAATTAAATCGTCGCGTTTTTTGCTTCGGAGAAAATCGTTCACGACCATTCGGTTTCTCGGCTCATAATATTGCAGCAAAGCACTCTGGAGCATTTTTTCCTTATGCCCGCGCGGAACATATATTTTTTTGGCATTTTTATCCAGCTCGGATACATACATCGCCGCTGATGCGGTAAGCGGTATCGGTATAAAATCCTGAACCTGACGAAGCTGCCACGAACGAGATATAAGATATTCGGTCAGCTTCAAAGCATCATCGCTGGTGCAGCCTGGATGCGAACTAATAAAATACGGCACGAGGTACTGTTTTTTGCCAGCTTTTCGTGATGCTTCACCGAACATCGACTCGAATTCCTCGAAGACATCAAACGAAGATTTATTCATCAGGCCAAGCACCCTCGGACAATAATGCTCCGGCGCGACCTTGAGATGCCCGCCGACAAAATGACCCGCCAGCAGATTTATGTAATCCTTGCTCCGAACCGCCATATCATGGCGAACGCCGGAAGCGACATATATTTTTACTTTGCCGGAGCCGATTCTTTGCCATCGCAAGAACGATTCCATCATTTTCAGCAATTGGCTATAATCACCCTTGAAATGTTTGCACACGTTCGGCGAGATGCAGCTTTCTCTGCCGCACTGGCCCGCCCTTTCGCATTTCATGCCGTACATATTCGCTGTCGGCCCGCCGATATCGCTGATGGTGCCGTGAAATAATTTATCGTTCCTCATTTTTTCCGCTTCGCCGAGCAGACTTTCGATTGAGCGCGAACAAATCTCTCTGCCCTGATGCAGATGTATCGAGCAAAACGAGCATCCGCCGAAACAGCCGCGATGCGTGGTTATCGAAAATTGTATCGGCTCAAGTGCGGGAACGCCGCCGAGCTTGTCATATCGCCAGTGCCATCGTCTGCTGAAAGGCAAATCGTACAGCGAATCCATCTCGTCGGTGCTTAAAGGCTGAGCGGGCGGATTGACAACTATCGTGCCCGGCTCCTGCTCCTGAATCACCGCCCTGCCGCTTGGCTGAGCCTGTGCCTGGTACAATTTATAAGCAAGCATAACATTAGCTTTTTCATCCTGCTGCCGACTGAGCGATGGCAGAGATACCGCATTTTCGGGAACAGACATTGAGCTTTTGAGCATATACGCGGTGCCTGCGATGTCGGTAAGGTCATTGATGCTTTGGCCTGCGTTTAGACGATTGGCAATTTCGGAAATGGCACGTTCGCCCATTCCATAGACCAGCATATCAGCTTTGGAATCGACAAGAACCGAACGCTTCATTTTGTCCTCGATATGGTCAAAATGGACGAGTCTGCGGATGCTGGCTTCAAGGCCGCCAAGGATAATCGGGATACCTTTGTATGCCTCTCTCGCCCGTGCGGAGTAAACAAACAATGGTCTGCGTGGCCGAAGGTCAATATTGCCGCCGGGGCTGTACACGTCTTTTTTGCGGCGGTGCCCCAGAGATGCGTAATCGTTGAGCCGGGAGTCGATGGCCCCTGATGTTATGCCCCAGAAAAGCCTGGGCGGGCCAAATTCGCGGAACGCATCGGCGCTTTGCCAGTTCGGCTGGGCAAGAATCGCCACGCGATAGCCGAGCTTTTCGAGCCATCGGCCTATAATAGCAACGCCAAAGCTGGGATGGTCAACGTAAGCATCTGCGGTAATTAGGATTACATCTGCCTGCTGCCAGCCAAGTTTTCGCATTTCATCTGCACTGGCGGGAAGAAACACACTCGGATTGTTAGTTTTATTTGTCGTCATTTAGCGGTTTACACAAAATATCAGCTTCAAAAAAGCTCAAGCGAGCATTATACCATATAAATTGAAAATTTGCATCCCCACACGATGAATTCGCAATTGAAAAAATCCCGCAGAACGGATTTCTTCCTGCGGGATTATATTATAACTTCTTTGTTTGTAAATATTTACAAGAATTAGCAGCAGGTAATGCTTCTGCCGACTCTGCGTCTGCGATTTTGCAGCTTTTTACCTTTGGTTGTCCTTGCACGAGCCCTGAAACCACTCTTGCGAAGCTTTTTAATCTTACTTTTACGATGATTTTCCATTATGAATCTCCAATCTTTAAATTACAAGCCCTGTATGATAATGAAATC
>CAMDDF010000134.1 GCA_945890885.1 Candidatus Kuenenia stuttgartensis
TTCAGGAACGATATCGAATGCATCGCCGATATACAGCGAAAGTTTTTCTTTGTTCGGCGTGTGGTCGATGCTGTCTTCGCCGATGAATTCGAGTGTGTCATCCGCAGAATCACGTTTAAAGACTCGGATTTTACCTTTCGGCAAAGCAATGCCAAGGCCGTGTTCCTTGAGGTTTTCAAATTCTATTTTCACCTGAATCTTTTTGGGGTTCATCTGGCGATCAAAGATAAAAAGCTTAGTCGCTGGAATATCGGAAGCTGGCGTTATCAATTCAATCTGCTTGATCTGATTATTGTTTATCGTGCTTGGACGCATCAATGTATATAGATGATATTCTGCGAAGGCCTTTTCCTCAAATGATGGGGCTCGTTCCTCCATCGACGACATTACCATTCCAGCTTTATACATTCTGTCAAATTGCGGCTCACTGACTCTTCGTACATCGCCCGCCATAAGTTTAATTGCAGCGTCCTTATATAATGCACCTGATTTGTTATCGATAGTTACCCAGCCGGAGAGGTCTATCTTGTCATCATTGGGCGAGAGAATCGCGGAATAATCCGCTTTCCAGCTGATTTGTTTGGTGGAGTAGGTAACTTCGACAAGTTGTGAGCCTGCCACGTCGGATTTTACGAACCAGACAAGTGTCGGTTTGGTTACAAGGTCATCCGGTGCCTTTGACAGCCAGATGGAATCAATTGACGAATCCGAAATTATATTCATTTCATCGCCGGTTTTGAGGATAATATCGCGGCCTATGTAAGCAGCAAGAATTCCGGTCGCCGTTTTAGTGGGGTCAGAACCTGAGCCTTTAATCTTTATCGAAACTTCTTTGTCGATGTAGCGTTTCAGCAACGCAAATGTATCGACGAGGTCGAATTCGTAGTTTTGTTCGAGAATTGAAATAGCTCCTGGCGAACTCAGGCATGAAAATTTCATGCTGGTCGGGTCGATGGCTGAGGCGACATCGGTAAATTTAACGGTATTTAGGCCTTCGGCGAAATCCATCTGCCGCCGTTCGCGAATCACGCCGAAGTTGTCGTTGTAAATCGTTAGGCCTACGCCCGGCGATGGCGGGGTTTTCTGGGCAAACAGTCCCGTTGTTATGACAGTTGCTAAAAGAATTGCTGTTATGGCTTTTGTCTTCATTTTTGTTCCCCTTTCTATAAAGTTTAATTTACGCAAATTCTCTCACATATATTGACAGATATAAAGAGAAAAAGTTCCAAAAATCGCGGCAAAACATAAAATTAAAAATTCGCGATGGAATGGGTAATTTCAACAAGCGTCTCTTTTGCATGGCAGGATGGAATGTCCGAAAGGTTTTCAAGTGCCAGCTTGCAATAGGCGGTTAACCCATCTTTAGAGTAATCAATACTTTGCGTGCTGGCCAGCAAAGTTTTAACGGCTGTCATGGAATTGAAATTTTCAATAAGCTCTTGTTTTCTGCTCGGCGATTTTTGCAGAAAATGTATCGTCGGCAGGGTCATTTTTGATTTTTGCAGGTCTGTGCCGAGCGTTTTGCCGAATTTGGCCTCTGAGCCGATGATGTCGATAATATCGTCGCGAATCTGAAAAGCTATGCCGAGATTCATGCCGAACGATTCAAGAGTATCAGATACTGATTTCCCATCGTCATTTATTATGGCAGCCAATTTACACGACGATGCGAAAAACGAAGCAGTTTTCTTGGCGATAATATCAATGTACTGTTCCTCTGTGAACTGGTAATTGCCGCGATTGAGATTCTGCGAAAGTTCCCCAAGGCAAATCGTTGCTGTCATTGAGGCAAGTTCGCTTTGTATATCCCCTCGGCCAAGCTCATTTGAAAGTTTAATAGCCTGTGCAAGCACATAATCGCCAAGGAGTACCGCTCTTTCATTGCCGTCGATAGCATTTATTGTCGCCTTGCCTCTTCTTTGCTGGGCGTTGTCAATGACATCATCGTGGAGTAATGTCGCAAGATGTATCATCTCAAGAACAGCGGCGACTTTGATTTGTAAATTATCGTTCTTTGCGAAACAAAGGTTTGACAGTAAAAACACGGCAGGGCGAATGAATTTTCCGCTTTCAGGAGCGACATAGGAAACCAGGGACTGAATCTGTTTGTCCGAACAAGCCAGCTGATCGTTAATCTGATTATTGACCAGCTTCAGATCATCTGCGATTAGACTAAAAAGCTCCTTCAATTTTATTCCCCGCTGTTGTGTGCGTACTTGAAGAATTTTTCGCGCAGCATCAGGGTGATTGGCCCGGGCTGGCCAGAGCCAATTTTTCTGCCATCCATATCAATAATCCCGATAACTTCAGCACCGGTACCTGTGAGGAAAAACTCGTCAGCGGTATAGAGATCAAATCTTGTAAGATTTTTCTCGATTGCCTCGATTCCATTTTCTCTGGCGATTTTCATAATGACTGCTCGTGTAATCCCATCGAGAGCGCCCGCCTGTATCGGCGGAGTATATATCGTTCCGTTTTTAATGATGAAAACATTATCGCCGGTAGCCTCGGCAACGTATCCCTGGCTGTTGTACATAATCGCTTCGAGTACATTGCTGTCGATGGCTTCAATCTTAGCCAGGACATTGTTAAGATAATTGAGGCTCTTGACCTGCGGAGGTATCGCCTGCGGATGATTGCGTATCGTTGATGCGCTGATAACCTTCATTCCCTTTTCGTAGAGTTCCTGCGGATAAAGTTTGATGCTATCTGCGATAATGATAACCGATGCCGTTTTGCAGCCGAATGGGCTGATTCCAAGCGACCCTACGCCACGAGTAACAACAAGCCTGATATAGCCGTCAACGATCCCGTTAGTCTTGCAGGTCAGCTTGACCGCATCCTTAAGACTTTCCGGTGTCATTGGTATTTCAAGCCTTATAACCCTTGCCGATGTGTACAGGCGGTCTATGTGGGCCTGAAACTCGAAGATTCTCCCGCTGTATGAACGAATTCCCTCGAATACGCCATCGCCGTAGAGCAGGCCGTGGTCAAAGACGGAGACTTTCGCGTCTTCTATATTAAAAAGTTTACCGTCGATCCATACTTTTTTTTCTGTCTGTTTTTCTTGAGTCATATTGTACTGTCCCAAAACTACTCTATTTTACCGTCAACCAGCTTAACAACATTATGCGTCCTGTGGGCAATCAGTTCATCGTGGGTAACCATAATAATGGTTTGCCCGGCACGATTTAAATCCTCAAACAGGTTCAGTATTCCGTTTCCTGTTTTAGAGTCAAGATTACCCGTCGGCTCATCTGCCAGAATTATGTCCGGCTTATTTATCAGCGCCCTTGCGATAGCGACTCGTTGGCGTTCACCGCCAGAGAGCTGATACGATTTCTGCTTTGCACGGTCAGCAAGGCCGACAAGTTCCAGCAAATCCATAGCTGCTTTTTTGGCCTTTGATGATTTAGCAAGCCACGCAATTGTACCAGCAGATGCCATTACAGGCAATAAAATGTTCTCCAAAACGGTCAATTCGTCGAGAAGATGATAAAATTGAAACACAAATCCGACATTTTTATTCCGATATTTATTGAGTTTGCCCGCAGAATAATCCGCGATATTGCATCCGTTAAATTCGACCATGCCGGTGTCAGGTCTGTCCAGCCCGCCGAGAAGGTGAAGCAGCGTACTCTTGCCGCTGCCGGATGAGCCTGTTATCGCCATAAACTGCCCACGATGCACCTGAACATCTACGCCCTTTAGCACACGCAGATTTGTCCTGCCCATCCTGAATGATTTTGTAATGTCCTTGGCAGAGATTATAACTGGATTGTCGGTGTAGTGAGAAGCGGCATCGTGCTGGGTATTTTCAGAAGCGATTTTTTTCCGCTTGCCGGAATTTTCGCGCCTTATTTTTTTTATGTCAATATCATCGGCTTCCATTTTTCAATTCCCGTTAATTTATAACTGACTTACCTTTAATGTTTCCGCGGGTTTGCCTCTGGCAGCCTGAAGGCTTGGGATAAGTGCACCAAGCAGGCAGGCCAAAACGGCAGTTGCGATTATTATCAAGAGCATCATCGGCTGAATCTGGTTGGGCAACTCGCCGATGGCAAAAATAGACCTGTCGAAAACCTGGATACCTTTCCATTTCAAAAGCAGATTTTCCATCTCGTTGATTTTCAGCAGGAACAGCCAGCCCAGCAATGAGCCGACCGCAGAGCCTATCAGCCCGATTAAGGCCGCAAAGTACAGGAAAATCCGAAGTATCGATAAGGATGACACGCCAACGCTGCGAAGGATTCCGATGTCTTTTGATTTATGGCTGATAATCATATAAAAAATCACGAAGACAATAAACACCGTTGTAATCGCGACCATCAAAAATAGGGCCGTGAGCATTATCTGCTCTTTTTCCATCCATGCGATTGTATGTCGGCAATATTGTTTCCATGTCTGGACGTTAACGGTTTCAAAAAGGTCTGCGTTGGGTTTGGCTTGGTTTAGCAGAACGAAATCGTTCCACATAGAGCGAACCTGAGCGGTGGC
>CAMDDF010000135.1 GCA_945890885.1 Candidatus Kuenenia stuttgartensis
TTACATCCCTTTTTAAATCTTCGCAAGGCATTGACCGATGGGGGTGACAGAAGGCGGAGTAGTTGATTAATTCTTTCCATTCTTTTTGCTTCAGGCAGTCTATCAATCTTTTTGTAAAGTTCTTTGACCGTCACAAAAGTCCCTTTGCAATAGCAATAAGAGGGGTTATACCATTTCTGACAGAACTCATAACATAACATTATGGGCTTGTGCCTGTCTTTTTAATATCGGCAAAACATTCAAAAACTATTCAAAAAATCCAAGGATGGCATAAAAACGTAAGGGACAAGACACAACACGTACCAGATGATTTTACGATGGATTCAGCTTTTCGGCAAATTCAAATACACCCATAAAGTTATTCAGGAACTGGCAGGGCATTCCGACCCACGATTAACTTTTAATACTTCACTTCAAGACTATTTTACTTCACAAATCAATTTCATCGCGTAACTTCCACTCAGTGTCTGAAGGGATGTTAGAAATTTAGCCCGTATTGGAAGCTTTGGCTTCCGCCGTTTAAACGTTATTAAAAATCGCAAAAGTTTACTATCATCGTAAGTTTTTTTATTACTTGCCTGAGTTTTTCAAAATTAATAGGTTTGGCCACATAATCATCAAATCCCATTAGTTTGAATTCATCGCCGCTGTTATCATCAGCATCTGCGGTCAATGCCACAACAGGAATGTTTGTGTAATTTTGTCTTATTATTTTTATCGCTTCTCGGCCGTCCATTACCGGCATATTCAAATCTAGGAAGATGATGGCAAAATCATCGGATTGCATCAAATCGACCGCTTGTTTACCATCGCCGACGATAATTGCCTCGAGTCCCATTTTTTCAAACAATTTTTTCAACAGCATCTGGTTCGAGAGATTGTCTTCTGCAACAAGAATTTTTGTAGAATGATTGGCGGTGCCTGATCTTCTTGTACAGCTTTTTATATCCTGCTCTGTGGCGGTATAGTTATTGGAATTTATAAGCGGCAGATGAATCGTGAAAGTTGAGCCTTGGCCTGAAACACTGCGAACCGTTATGTCGCCGTTCATTAGTTCTATGAATTTTTTCGATATGGTAAGACCGAGTCCTGTGCCGCCATATTTCTTAATATTTTGGGAATCCGCTTGCGAGAACGGATTGAAAATCTTGTTCTGATCTTCAGGAGATATGCCGATGCCGGTATCTTCAATATCGATGCGTACAAATTTTACATCGTCAATATCTTCCAGCGAAGCATTGATATAAACCTTTCCTTCGGATGTAAACTTGAGAGCATTGCCTGTTAGATTTATCAGACACTGCCGCAACCTAAGTGGGTCCGCCTGGATAATGACTGGCAGTTGCGGGGCTTTATTCAGGTTGAAATCGAGTGCTTTCTTATCAGCAATCGGCCTCAGTAAATTATAAACATTATCGAGTTCGTCATCGAGGTTACAATCGGTGATGTTCAGTTTCATCTTGCCTGCTTCGATTTTGGATACGTCCAGAACATCGTTTATTAAATTCAGCAGGTCTGAAGCTGCCCTTTTAATTAAAGCTGCATGTTTTTTGTGCTCCGGATTTGTAAGCTCATCAAGAATTATATCCGTGAAACCAATAATAGCATTCATCGGTGTACGGATTTCGTGGCTGGTATTTGCGATAAATTCACTTTTTGCGTAATTTGCCTCGATTGCCTGCTGGGCAAGAATGTTTGCATGTGAAATTGACTGCTCAAGCTGCTGATTTAGATTTAAAAGTTCCAGCTCGATCTGTTTTTTTTCCGTTATATCCTGCGCGAAAACTATAATTCCGATGATATTGCCGTTTGCATCCAGATATGGGAGTTTGTCCGCAAGGACAGATATTTGATGGCCTGTCGAATTTTTAAAAGTATATTCGACTGCAAGAAGCGGCTTTCCTGTCTCGATAACTTTTTTGTCGTCCCTGACTATCCGGTCAGCAACATCCTGAGGCACCAATTGGTAATAATCTTTTCCGATAAGCTCTTTTATGTTGATTTGCCAATATTCAGCAGTTGCTTTGTTGACACGGATGAATTTGCCGGAAGTGTCCTTATAGATTATCATTAACGGACAGGCATCAAAGATAGTACGTATCTCGAGCCTTTGTTGCTGTAATAAATCGGACAATTGGCGGCTGTGGCCGTCTAATCGTTCTGTCATAACCGTTTCCTCTGTTCAAGATAGTCGTCAATTTTTCACACACACCCGACTAATTTCATGATATTTTATCGAACAATGATTCGGTTAGCTTAATTACTTTTTTGTAAAAATTTTCGGACAAGCAAAAAAAAATCCTGTTTCAATAAAGGATATATCGTCAATATCAAGTGATTGCCTTGAAATGAGGTACTACGTTTAAAATTCTTGTCCCGGCAGGCTCGCTGTGCTATAACATCGCCTGCAAAATATTATTGATAATCGTAGGTTATAGGACGTTTGCCCCGAAAATGCTTAAAATAGGAAATATAACTCTTGAAATACCCGTTGTTCAGGCACCGCTTAGCGGCTACAGCGACCGTGCGATGCGGGCTTTGGCGCTCGAATACGGAGCAGAGCTTACATACGCCGGCTTAATGCTGGATACTTCAGCATCCCATCCGCGAGTTATCAAAAAGATAACATTTCAGCCTGGCCCGGATGAACATCCGGTAGGTGCGCAGATTCACGGAACAAACCCCGCGACAATGGCAAGGGCCGCAAGGATGCTCCAAGATGCAGGCTATGACCTCATTGACCTCAATTTTGCCTGTCCTGCACGAAAAGTTCTCGCTCGCGGCAGAGGCGGGGCAATGATGGGCAAACCTGAGCTTGTAATTGAAATTTACAGGCGAGTTCGTGAATCGGTCAAGTGCCCGTTGGGAGTAAAAATCCGCACAGGCTTCGACGATTCCCAGCAGTCAAAGGATAATTTCTGGCAGATATGCCAATCCGTTGTTGCTGAAGGGGTCGATTATATCACCGTTCACGGCAGGGTTGTAAGCCAGAAATATCGCGGCAAAGCGGACTGGGAAACCATAAAACAGGTCAAGCAGAAGTTTCCGCAGACGATAATTTTCGGCAGCGGCGACCTTTTTGAACCTTACGACTGTGTCGGAAAATTGAAATCGTCGGGCATTGATGGGCTTTCGGTGGCACGGGGTGCTATCGGCAATCCTTGGATATTCCGCGATATCAAGGCTATTATGCAGGGTAAACCACTGCCAGCCAAACCCGACCTCGCTGAGCAAGGCAGAATTATCAAAAAACATATCGATATGATTTTCGCTCTATATTATAAGGGTAAATCTGTCGGGTATTTCCGTAAATTCGCTGCGAAATACTGTCTGCTTCACCCCGAAAGGAAAAAAGCCGCTTCGGAGATTATGGTAGCCAAAACACCTGCGGAGCTTTATTCTTCGCTGAAAAAGTGGTATCCAATCGAAGATTAAGCCTTTTTGGTTTTTATTTGCCCAATCGCCCGCAACTGTTTAAAATATCAATGCTTATTAACTTGCGGAGTCAAAAATGGACATTACCCAGGCTGCACAACTTGCCAAAAAAGCTGCGATTAAATCGGCTGCTGTGAATAGCCAGACGAAAAATAATGCTTTGGCTGCGATCAAGCAGGCGCTGCTTGACAATGCTGACCAGATAATAAAAGCCAATCAGGCAGACATTGCCCAGGCACAGAAAGATAATCTCGCCTTGCCGCTGCTCAAAAGGCTCAAATTCGATGAATCAAAAATCAAAGAGGTTTGCGACGGCATCGACAGCCTGATAAAAATCCCTGACCCCATCGGCAAAACTTTATCGGCGACGGAACTTGACGAGGGGCTGGAGCTTTATAAAGTTAGCTGTCCGATAGGTGTTATCGGGGTTATTTTTGAATCCCGTCCCGATGCACTCGTGCAGATATCGACGCTTTGTCTCAAAAGTGCAAATGCGGTATTGCTGAAAGGCGGCTCCGAAGCAGCCAATACAAACCGCGCTCTTGCAAGTATCATCGCTGATGCTTCGGTAAAGGCTGGTATGCCCGCCGGATGGATAGCACTTATGGAAACCCGGCAAGATGTCGCGGATATGCTCAAATGCGATAAATATATTGATCTGATAATTCCTCGCGGCTCAAACGAGTTCGTTCAATACATAATGAACAATACCAATATTCCGGTTCTTGGCCACGCAGACGGAATTTGCCATATTTATATTGATGCCTCAGCCGATGTCGAAATGGCGGTGAATATCGCAGTCGATTCCAAGACTCAGTATTGTGCGGTCTGCAATGCCGCTGAAACTTTTTTGATTCATAAAGATATCGCAAACCAAGTTTTGCCAGATTTGGTAAATGCGTTAAAGCAGAGAAACGTCGAAGTTCGAGGCTGTGAAAGAACACGCAAGATAGTCAACGCAATCGCAGCGACCGAGCAGGACTGGAAAACAGAATATCTTGATATGATAGTTTCGATTCGCGTTGTCGATGATAT
>CAMDDF010000136.1 GCA_945890885.1 Candidatus Kuenenia stuttgartensis
TCTTGGTCAATCCAATTTCTATCTTATCCGCAAGCATTTTGGCCGCATCTATTCCGGAAACATTGTGATCGCCGGCAGTATAAGAGTCGGCAAGCGTCTGTATAGGCATCACCGCAATACTGGCTCTCTTGGACTGGGCAGGCTTTTCATAATCATATAGCCGAACATTCAAGACTACCTCATAAGAGCCGTCATCTCTTGTCTTTTCTTCAATTATATCGTAGCCCTTGACGATTCCGCCTGTACGCGTCTTTGTAGTATCGCCAGCGGCCTCTATCGATACAGAATCAAGATTGACACTCTTACTCGTTTCGGCTCTTTCAATATCGATTGATGTACTGTCTATCTCAACTTTATAATCGGCGGAGCTGACTTCGACACCTTTGACCTGGGCGACCGCCTGATAGAGCGCGTCTTTGATAGCACTCATTCTGGTCTTACCCACACCAACACTTCGATGTTCAACTACTTTGACTTCACCAAAGACATTTGAGCCTAAAACCCAAAATATCACCAAACACGCCAATAACTTTTTCATTTTTTATTCCTTATTAATAGTTACCGACAAAGTCGGCTTCAACCATTTTGATTTCTAATATCACCACGCCACAGATTTATTACTGCCTCTTTTGCCTATCAAACTTTCCTTCTGCCAGAACCTCAAACCGCTCGCAAGATCGGTTAGCTGAAGCTGAAAATAATATTCAACCTGCTGGTTGCCTTTGTCATATTTAATATTTCGCTGAATGATTTTACCAGACATACTCAGCTCCGGCGCAATCAGCTGCTTCTTGGCAACAAGCGTTTCATCCTTAAATTCATCGCTGACCTGGGAATCCCTTATCTCCCTGACCTTGTAAACCATATCATCGCTTGGCCCATCGCCGCCGACAGCCGAGGTCATCACAACCTGTCCGCTGTTGAGCATTTCTTCTTCAATCTTGGCCATAAGCTGATCGGTATCGATTCTCTGCATCGTATCATTGACAACACGACCGGTCGTTACAACATATCTGCCGCCTTCTTTTTTGTTAAGTGCACCGGAAGCAAACAGCGACTGCAGCATCTGGCTGGCTGCCATATCAAAATCGCGATAATCAAGCCCCATCACAACCTTGCCTTCATCATTGGCGGTGTCGATATAAGTTGTCTTTGATGTGCATCCTGCAAACATAACCCCAGCTAAAACCAAAAATAAAACAATATTCTTCATTAGTTTACTCCCATCTCTTCGTATCAAGTGTAAAATTAACAGCCTCTTTCGTAGGGGCAACCGCATTTATAGAAAACGTATTTTTTCCAGTTACAGACATCGGCAGCCAGACGCTCGTCCTGTTTGATATCGTTGCGCCATTGACATCGAGCCATTCGACTTTATATTTGAACCTTTTGGTTCCTGGTGAACGATTATATCCTTTGACATTTATTACAAGAAACCCTGATTCGTTCCTTCCCATAATTGTCTCCCCCTCTTCAATACCTTCACCAATCAACGCACTAAAGAAATTACCTATCGGCCGAGTGATAAAATTGCTTACTATATTATCGCTTCCGACACCAGGTTTGAAATGAACATTCGATTCCTTATCCTTACTCTGGCATCCGCAAAATACAAGTAAAACTGTCAATAAACACACTGCCAAAAAAGTTTTCATATCATATTCCTTAATTCCTATTTTTAAAACGCCATTATATGACATATCGGTTCTGCACACTTGGTTAGTATTTTAACATATATTATCGCATTATTGCAATCCGGCAATTCAATTTCCTGGATAATCCTATTATCCGCAAGAATTCTTACCCTATTATCCGCTGGCATGGCAAATCTGGCAACCTGAAAATCCTTTGGCAATGCCGTCCATATCCTTACATCCGCAGCCGTTGTCATAGCACTGTACACTGCCATAGCAATCGCTGCCCATTGCCCATCAGAAGAGTTATTATTACTGTTTTGCAATGCATACTGCGCCACGGCCTTTGCCGATGCAGAAATGATGGCCCGTGTCAAAATCGCCCCAAAATCCTTATCAAATTCGGTATGTATAACCCTGTCTATATCCGCGACAACCTGCGTCTGGTATCCCTTGCCGCCAGATTCGGCCGTCAAATAACTATACGCCGCAGGCCTATACCGCAACTTAGGCAGTGCAATGCCGAAATACCGGACCTCCTTGGTAACCACAAAAAGCGGTATATCAATCCTGACCTCATCCTTAACAGCCCCAAGCCCGTTTTCAAATATCAGCCAAACGGTATTACCAAGTCTCCCCTTGCCGGAAAGAATACTTTCCGTGCAGGCCAGATCATCTGCCAGATAACTATTGCCTTCCACCATCCCGTACGATTCTTTAAGCAAATCCACCGCTTTGCTGGGATCATCTGTAAGATTGAAATATACCCCAGCCATATATGTTGCAAATGGATTTACAAAATCAGGATACGCCTTGAAATTGGACAAATCGGGATAGCTCTTTCTTATAATTTCACGAGTTTGGGGATTTTCGATATTCGACTTGGTAAAATTATTCTTCTTCTGCCCAGCCTCTATTTCCTCATTTAGTTTGACAATTTCATTTACAAAGACCTCTTTAGCCCTTCTTTGCCTATCCATCGCACGATTGAATTCCACCCTCGCCAAATCCTGTTTACCCGTCATCATAAAATTCAGCGCTTTATAGGTATTAACCATTATTCCGTCATATTCTTCACCTTTGTAAGGTAAAGCGTTATCATTGACCGCTGTAGTAAGGACAACATCACCGGCATTGAACTGCTCATCGAAAAATTTGAGCATATCCTCTGCCTTGTCAAAATACTCGCTGCTCTTTTCATAATTATGCCGCATTCTCTCTATAGAACCAAGCTGCAGCGTCCATAAAAGATCTTCCCCGCTAGGCTTGTCTTTGCCGCGTATTTTATTCTGTGCAAAAGCTGCGGACTGTTCATAATTGCAGCATACAAATTGTCTATCAAACGCCGTCAGATGATCCTTTGGCGCATTGCAGCCTGCTGTAAATAACCCTAATCCTGTAAATAAGACAAGTAAAACAGGTACATTTGAACTTCTATCGCCCACCAACAAATCTCCGGAAATTAAAATTACTCAAGCTCTTATTCAAAAAGCACACCAAGTTTTTCAAGCCGATGCTGTTTGATTTTTGTTTTATCGCTCCATATGGCCATCTCCAGTGATTTTCTACAACCGCAGGAGTCATCACAGAATCCGCCATTGTTCCCAAGTGCCTCTTTAATCAAAGCTATAGCATTTTCGCTGCATTTGCTGAGATTACCTATTATCTCAGCCAGCAAGGATTTTTTATCGGTACCTTTAGCTACAGGCTTCCAGCAATCGTAATCGCTGGGCATAGCAATAAGCACATAGCACATTTGTGCCTCACGAGCAAGCTTTGCTTCAGGCATCGCGGTCATCCCTATTAAGTCCCCGCCCCATGCGCGGTGCATCATTGATTCGGCTTTTGTGCTGAACTGCGGGCCTTCCATACAGATATATGTGCCTTTGTTGTGAATATCGATTTTTAATTTTTTACCGGCATCGGATAATTTTGTCCTTAATCTGTCGCAGGTAGGATTTGCAAACTCACAGTGAACCGCTGCGACATTGTCGAAAAAGCTGCTCTGTCGTCTGAATGTTTTGTCTATGAATTGGTCAGCCAGAACCAGTTGGCCCGGATGGATGTTTTCGCTTAGTGAACCAGCGGCACCGGTTGCGATAATAGCGGTTGCCCCTGCCTTTTTCATCGCATAAATATTGGCTGCATACGGAATGTTCGATGGTGAAAGAAGGTGTCCGTCACCGTGGCGGTTTAGAAAAAGGACGTTGTTGCCGCCGAGTTTCCCTGCTAAAAGCGGCGCAGCGGGCTTTCCGAAAGGAGTGTCGATAACAAGAAGCTGGGAATCCGTAATATGCTCAGCCAACAGGTTCCCAAGCCCTGAGCCGCCGATAATGCCGATATATTTGTCCATAAAATCCGTCCTTTTGCTTGTGGGAAAACATTCTAATGGCATTTGCTGGTTTTTTCATCATTTTTTTGAGATTATTCGACTTAAGGAGTTCTTAAGTCTTTTTTGATGTTAAATTATCCTAAATCTATATTAAAACAGCTTGCATTTTAGTTGATTGTCTGTTAGATTTCCCAATTCTCCTTTTTCGGGGAGTAGCTCAGTTTGGCTAGAGCGCCTGCTTTGGGAGCAGGAGGCCGCAGGTTCGAGTCCTGTTTCCCCGATTGCTGTAACCTCTTGCAAATGATGAACTTGCAAGAGGTTTTTTTTATGTCCACGATTTTTACCCTCAAAATGCCCGAAAGCGTAAAAATAGCGTAAAGTCTCAGATGCCTTTGAGTCGCCTTTTTCTCGAGTGGCCGTCGGTTGATGGGGTGAAAAAAAG
>CAMDDF010000137.1 GCA_945890885.1 Candidatus Kuenenia stuttgartensis
ACACCTGCTGTGAAAATAGCCTTTAGATAAGGTTGAACGTCGAACTTTAGCCCACGAAACAACCCTATTTGCTCGACAACCTTTGTCTCAACAACCAATACCTGCTCATCGCCTGCCATTACAAACTCCTGTTAAAATACAATTATATCAGGCCGATGAGTATAAACTATCGGCTTGAATCTGTAAAGTTGTAATCACGCCTGTTCCGGAGTTTTGGCAATATTTTCAAGCTCAGCATTGAACTTGTCCAGCTTGGTTTTGCCCTCTTCGTATTGACTTGACGTATTCCGCAGATGCCGGCCCATCACGTCCCAGGTATTTACAAAATCAACAAACCGGCCCTTTAAGCTGTTAAGGCCCTGACGAATCTCTGCGGCCTGCTTTTCTATCTGCAATCCGTGAAGCCCCATCACCACCGTCATAAGATACGCATACAGCACGTTCGGCGAAACAGGTATCACTTTTTTGCCAAGCGAATACTCCAGAACATCCATTGTGTCGCCTTTGTGCTTGATAATTGTTTCATAGTACACATTCTCAGCAGGGATGTACATAAATGCAAAATCAAGCGTACCCTCTTTTGGCCGAATGTAAAGCTCGGCAATTTTATCGATATGCTTTGCCACATCACGAAGAAAAATTTTACGCAGCCGCGACTTATCATCTTCATTTTCAGCCTCGCTCATCGCCTCAAAACCCGGCAACGGAAACTTGGCATCTATCGGCACCGCATAATCGGGCAGCTTGATAAGGGCATCGACTTTTTTGCCGTCAGAAAATTCATGCTGCAATTTAAATGTCCCGACAGGGAGGATATTATTGAGCAGATTCTCAAGCGACCATTCGCCAATCTGGCCACGCATCTTCGGGCTCGCAAGAATCTGCTGGAGCCGCTTGATATCGCCACCAAGCTGAAGCATCTGCTGATTGGAACCCTGAAGCAGGCCAATCTGCTTTTTTAAATCACCGATAGTCTCAAGATTTGACAGCAAAGACTTGCTAACGCTGTCCTGGCCGTTCTGCATGGTTTTTGATAATGTATCCTTTAATCCCTCATTCGCTTGCCGATAGCTTTCGAGCCCTTTTGAAATCATTTCCACCTGGCCTGCGTTCCTGGCCATATCGCGGCGAAGCGAGGCACTTGATGCAAGCACCCAAACCATAAGAGCTGCGATAACTAAGATTAAAATGACAGCAAAAACCTGCAGAACATCCATAAGCAATCCTTTTGAAAATTAAAGTACCACCCCAATATAAACCCCATCTTTGCAAATGTAAATCACAAACACCGGACAGCAATCAAAGGTACACTGTCGAAATTAAAAATTCTGAACAAGGCAGCTTTTGATTACATTAAGAATTCTCGGCTTACTGAAAAACCATTGTTTTTTAATCTCTTTTACGCCGTCAATCCTGTGCCTACAATAACCAAGCTCATCAATGTGGTTACAAGCCATCTTCACTGCCTGCCCTTTGTTCCTGCCCAGCACATCTACATCCACAAAATAGTGGGACCGAAAATCGTTCCCCTCAAACTTTACACGATAAACTGCCATTTTCAAACCTCCCTATCAAACAAAATTAACTTCCCTGTACGCAATCAATTATATCATATTCCGATAATAATATGCAAGAAATGTTTTTTATCGAGGTTTTTGCAAAAAAGTATCGAATTTGCCAGAATTAAAAGATAAATATCATCTAAATGTCTTTTATTGCACTTTACAGCCGTTTATTGATGCTTTCTGCGTGGGCAGTAAGGCCTTCGGTATTGGCTATACGCACAATATCATCAGCATCTTTGTGCAAATCATCTTTGCTATATCGAATCAGGCTCGATGATTTCAAAAAATCATTGCACGTCAGCGCGGAGAAAAATTTGCTGGTACATCGTGTCGGCAACGTATGGCTTGGCCCTGCAATGTAGTCGCCTACTGCTACCGGCGAATATGGCCCAACAAATATGGCGCCTGCATTTATAATTTTCTTTTCGACATCGTCGCTGTCGTGGCCGCACTGGATTTCGAGATGCTCCGCGGCAAAATCATTTGCAAAGGCTATCGATTCATCAAGGTCTTTTGTGATAATTACCGCGCTGTGAGCAAACAAACATTTGCGGGTTTCATCGGCACGGGAAAGTTTTTTCAACTGTATTTCAAGTTCCGCAATTACCGCCTCAGCGATTTTTGCAGAATCGGTAAGCAGCAGCGCAGCACCCGGCGCATGTTCTGCCTGGCTTAACATATCCGCTGCTACCCATGAAGGTTTGGCCTGGTCATTTGCGATAATGATTACATCGCTTGGGCCCGCGAAGCTGTCGATTTTGACCAGCCCGAAGACCTCCTTCTTTGCCATCTGGACATAGTTGTTGCCGGGGCCTACGATGATGTCAACTTTTTTGATTGTCTCTGTGCCCCAGGCGAGAGCCGCGACGGCCTGGGCACCGCTGACACGATAGACCTCTTCGATGCCAAGTTCGTAGCACAGGCCAAGTATGACAGGGTTGATTGTATGGTGATGCCGAGGCGGCGAGACAACGACGATTTCTTTTACGCCTGCAACGACGGCAGGAACAATTGTCATTATCGCAGTACTTGGCAAGGGCGCCGATGCGCCCGGCACACATATACCTGCACGTTTGACGGGATTATATTTTATGCCTGAATATGTCGGCTTGCTTGCGATACATATTTCTGATTGATAGAGCTGGACGTTTTCAATGGATTTGCGAAGTGAGGTCAGCAGGCTAGCATCAAGATTTACAAATGCGTCTTTTAGCTGGGATTGCGGCACAAGAAAATCTTTAGCGGTGAAATCGACGTTATCGAATTTGTTGGTATACTCGACAACAGCATCATCGCCACGGCTTGCAACATCTGCAACAATCGCGCGGACGGTATCTGCGATATGGCCATGTGATTTGAGGAATTCAGCGAAAGACCATTCCTTACGCAGATTTGCAATACGCACAGCAAAATCGGTACTTACGGTTGAAAGCAGTAAATCATTGAGCGATTGAGCCATAAGCAATTCCTTTTAAAAGTTAGGTCCGACACAAATTTCAATTTTTATCTTGAGAAGTTTCCAAAGTTATACGCCGGCGTTGCCTGATGGAGCAGGATATATGTTTGGCCATGGAACTTTGTTATCCTGCCGGAAACTCTGAATCGAACAGGCTCAGAAGATTTACGCGATATTTTTTCAACCTGCTCAAGTGTCTGCGACGGATGCACGTTAAATTTTATATCGCTGATGCTTCTGCCAAGCGAATCAATATTGAAAATATACTTTTGCGATTTGTCGTCATACCGCATAAAACCCGTTCTGCTGATAATCACAGTATCGGCATCGTTCTTTAGTGCCTCGGTAAGCTGGGAAGCACTGACGATACTTTTGGGCTCAAGTTTTTTTAATATATCATCCGGAAGAATTTTCAGCGTATTGGAATCTTCGACTAGGCTGACGATACTATTGGTATCCGGTTTTTCTACAACGGTTTCCTTTGGCTTTTCCAGCGAGAGAAAATAGACCGGATAGAAATAATTCTGGTTGCGGTATTTTATCGTTGTCGCCCAGATGCGGAATCGGCTTTGGCCAAATTTGGCGGATAATGTCGTCATCTTCTCAAGCATCGAACAGCCTACAAGGGGCACGAGCGAACCAGCGGGCAAAGTCGCCTTGTCATCTTTTACGTCATCGGCAGTCTCGAACAACCAAACATCATTTGCATCATCGTGAACCAGTTGGCCATCAAGCGATTTTACCGGCACGTCCTCACGAAGAACTTGCGGGGTATTCGGCTCGGCAGCTAATGCAAGAACGGGCAACAAAACAACAAACAGTATTAAAGTTTTTTTCAACATTTTGCGTTCCAGATTTATATTTGAATTTTTTTGAGCATTTCAACGGCTTGGCTGACAGTATCGGCAAAGCTGACGCATTCCGTGCTGTCATGGTCATCAACAGCGATAAGTTTAACAACCGGCTGCCAAAACCTGCCTAACAGTATAACAGGTTTGCTATCGCTGATGAAATGCTTATTTTTCAGTTCCCATACTTCGGCCAGTTCCAGCAGCGTGCCTGTACCGCCGGGCAGGACAACATAGCCATCGCCAAAAGATATCAGCTTGGCCAGCCGGTCGGGCAGTGAATCGGTACGGATTTCGTCATTGACATATTCGTTGGCTCGGCCTCGTTTGAACACCGAACAAGTTACGCCGATAACTTTGCCGTTATTTAGCGACGCACCATGTGCAGCCGCTTCCATCGTTCCACCATAGCCGCCGTTGGCGATGGTAAAACCCGCCGCTGCCAGCCCCTTGCCAAGCTCGAAAGCCTGCTGGTAAATATCATCGCCTGGCTTGGCTCTGCTGGTACCAAAAATTGATATTACTTT
>CAMDDF010000138.1 GCA_945890885.1 Candidatus Kuenenia stuttgartensis
CGACTCGGCTTCTATTTGGTGGATTTGCTGCTTAGATACTCATTCATTGCCTTGGCTGCGATTCTGCCCTGGCCCATAGCGAGGATCACAGTCGCCGCACCGAGTACGATATCGCCGCCTGCATAGACACCATCGAGCGATGTCTTGCAATTTTCATCGACAACAATATTGCCCCACTTGTTAAGCTCCAATCCCGGCGTGGTCTGCCCGATAAGCGGATTAGCGGCGTTTCCAATTGCCACAATTGCAGTATCGACCTCAAGCTCGTATTCCGAGCCCTTGATTTCCACAGGTTTTCTTCGGCCTGAAGCGTCCGGTTCGCCAAGTTCGTATTTCAATATTTCAAGTGCCCGCACGCTGCCATCGCTGTTGCCGAGGATGCTCTTTGGGTTTCGCAAAAGATGGAATTCGATTCCCTCCTGCTTTGCGTGGTGGACTTCCTCGACTCTTGCGGGCATTTCATTTTCACTTCTGCGGTATATCAGATAGACCTTTTCGGCGCCAAGTCTGACGGCTGTCCTTGCGGAATCCATAGCGACGTTTCCGCCGCCGATGACCGCTACCTTTTTCGACATTGCGATAGGTGTGTCTGCGCCTTTGCCGAACTGGTATGCCTTCATCAGGTTTGCGCGTGTGAGGTATTCGTTGGCACTGTAAACGCCGACGAGCTGTTCGCCGGGGACTTTCATAAAGCTTGGCAGACCCGCGCCAACGCCGATGTAGCAGGCATCGAAGCTGTCTTCTTTCATAAGCTGTTCGATGGTTCTTGTTCTGCCGACAACGAAGTTGCAGACGATTTTAACGCCCATTTTTTCGAGCGTATCAATTTCTTTTTTCACGATTGACTTTGGCAGTCTAAATTCGGGAATGCCATAGACAAGAACGCCGCCGGTTCTGTGGAACGCCTCGAAGATTGTTACATCGTGTCCCGCTCTTCTGGCATCTGCCGCGACGACTATGCCGCCGGGGCCTGAGCCGATGACCGCAACTTTTTTGCCTGTCGAGGCTGCGATAGCTGGGGTTGATTCGCTACCCGAACACAGGTCGGCTACGAATCTTTCGATTCTGCCGATGGAGACTGCAAGGGTGGGGTCCTTGAATTTTTTGCCTACCGTGCAGTGGAGCTGGCATTGCACTTCCTGCGGGCAGACTCTGCCGCAAACCGCAGGCAGCAGGGAGGTCTTCTTGATTATCGATAGTGCCTCCTGGAAATTGCCGTGTGCGACTTCGGTTACGAATCCTTTTATGTCTATCGAAACCGGGCAGCCGTTGACGCATGGCGAGGTTTTGCATCGCAGGCATCGCATCGCTTCGAGCTGGGCTTGCAGGGCGGTATAGCCGGTGGCTACTTCTTTGATGTTTGTGCGTCTTTTGCCGCCGTCCTGTTCGGGCATATCCTGCATCGGTATCGCATAGCGGTCAGATGGCGTGATTGTGCCGTTTTTCTCTTTTTCAAGCAATTCCGCCAATAAAACTTTTTTTTCGTTGTCTGTCATTTTGAATCCTTTTTTGTTAACCGCAGATTACATTGATGTCGCGGATTTTATTTTTTTATCCGGCAGCTTCCGCTACTCGGCTTCTATTGCAACCCACCGCTAAAGCGGCGGGCTAACAAGAGTAATTAACGCTATAGAAAAAACATATTATCGTGTCGCCTTGCGCTCCACGCTTTCACATTATGATTTTATTTAAGGCCTATTTTGCATTTGTGCTGTTCGTATTGTTCGTGGGCCTTTTTCTCCAGCGTCTTGTATGCTCCGAGTCTTTTAAGCATAGAATCGAAATTGACTTTATGGCCGTCGAATTCGGGCCCGTCAACGCATACGAATTTTGTTTCGCCGCCGACTTCGACCCTGCATCCGCCGCACATGCCTGTTCCGTCAATCATAATCGTATTGAGCGAAACTACGGTTGGGACGTTGAATTCCTTTGTTGTCATACAGCAGAACTTCATCATTACCGCAGGCCCGATTGCCACGACAAGATTAACATTGCCAGTTTGGCAGTATTCTTTTAAAGGCTCGGTTACCAATCCTTTTCTGCCGTATGAGCCGTCGTCGGTTACCACTATCAGCTCATCGCTGACTGTCTTGAATTCATCTTCAAGTATCAGCAGCTCTTTATTTCTTGCACCTATAATCGAGATGACCTTGTTGCCAGCCTTTTTCATTGCCTCTGCGATAGGGAATAGTGGAGCATTGCCGATTCCGCCGCCGACGCATATTACGGTTCCGAATTTTTCGACGTGTGTGGGTTTGCCTAACGGGCCGACGATGCTGTCAATGGTGTCGCCAGCTTTGCGGTCGGCAAGTTCGGCGGTTGATTTTCCGACGCGCTGCCAGACCAGACGGATAGTGCCTTTTGCGGTGTCAACGCCGGCAATTGTCAGTGGTATCCTTTCGCTGTAATCATCATTAAGGGTAACAATGACGAACTGGCCTGCTTTTCGGGCCTTGGCAATCAGCGGAGCCTCAAATTCGCCGGTAAAGACATTTTCTGATAACTGCTTGATAGATAAAATTTTATGAGCCAATTTAACTGCCTTTCCAATGAAATATTGCCAAAACCGCGATTATCTCAAATTACGGAGGATTTTTCAATGGTTTATTTGCCGGAAAATAGCATTATATTGCCGGAAAAAGACGGATTTATGTTAAATTCCGACATCTGGGTTCCAAAAAAATAAAAATTGTTTGAAAATTATTCTTGATGTATAGAAGTCTTTATTGTATAGTAAGTTGCGTTGTTTGGCATAGATAAGAGGATTTGATAATATGGCTTCTTATGTGGGTAGTTTTAACAATTTGAATTTAAGGTTTTTTAACTTCTAAATCAAACGAGGTAGGCTATGGCGACTATTACAAAGAAAGAACTGATTGATCGTATTTCTGAGCAATCTCAGGCGAAAAGAGTTGTTGTTAAGAAAATAATTCAATCATTTCTTGATGAAATGGTTATGGAGCTTGGTAGAGATAACCGTCTTGAATTCAGAGATTTTGGAGTTTTTGAAACGAAAACAAGGGCTTCACGTGTCGCTCAAAATCCAAAGACACTTGAGCGTGTAGAAGTACCCTCAAAAAGAACTGTAAAGTTCAAAATGGGCAGGCTTATGAAAGATAAGCTTACTGGTGCAGAAAGTGTTGCCGAACTCGGCTGATTTTTTTCTATAACTATTTTGTTATAGTTGAAGGAGTTACCTATGGCTGGCGGTACAGTCAAATGGTTTGATCAGAAAAAAGGTTACGGCTTTATCCAGCGTAATGACGGCTCTGATATTTTTGTTCATTACTCGGACATCGAGAGCGAAGGCTTTAAACTGCTCCATGAAGGGGACAACGTTGAATTTGAGCTTTCGCAGGGCGATATTGGCCCCAAAGCTGCCAAGGTAAAGACCGTTTAGACGTATTTTCTTTGGTTTGTTATTGTTCACGGGACGAAACAAGTGGATATGGACTGTGTCTATAGCTGCTCGACTTTGGGTTGTAATGTACTTGTTCTTAACAAGCACTATATGGCACTCCGTGTTATCAATGTCAAAAGAGCGATTTCGATGCTCTATCATCAGCAGGCTGAAGTTGTTACCTGCGAAACCGGGCTTTATGAAAATTACGACTTCCATTCTTGGTGCCAGGTAAGCGAATTTAAGAAAACTTTTGAGCCAGACAATCACGACTGGATAAGCACCGTTAATTGTTATGTTGCGGTTCCCAAAATTATCAGGCTGCTTTTTTACGACCGTCTGCCGCAAAAGCAGGTAAAGCTGAACCGACGAAATATTTTCGCCAGAGACAAAAGCTCCTGCCAATACTGCGGCAAAAAATTCAACACAACTGAGCTTTCGCTCGACCACGTAATACCTAAGATTCTCGGCGGGAAAAGCACATGGGAAAACCTCGTCTGTGCCTGCACAAAATGCAACTCCAGAAAGGGCGGCAGAACGCCGGCCCAGGCGAGAATGTCATTAGTCAAAAAGCCTGTGATGCCTCGAAGAAATCCTGTAATTCACCTGCATCTTTCCCATCCCAGATATCAAAGCTGGAAACAATTCCTCGACAACGCATACTGGTCTGTCGAACTTCAGGAATAAAAAAGCAGACATAAGGCATAAGGGAAAAATCGTCGACCGTTTTCCGTCTGCCGTTGGCCGCGAAAATCAAAAGCGATCCCTCGTCACTGTACTCGCTCGGGATGACAGTGGGGCGCAAAGATAAATTTCAATTGGCATAAAATAACGGGGAATGGTCTTTTTAATAGACATCATTTATTCCGATTTTTCTTGCTCTTTTGATGCAAAATGAATATCCTTACCCGCTCATGATTTTAAAGATAAGGATATAAAGATGGATTGGTTTTCGATACTATTGACAGTTTGCGGTCTGTGC
>CAMDDF010000139.1 GCA_945890885.1 Candidatus Kuenenia stuttgartensis
TTAATTTATAAACCGGAGCTTTTGATGAGTTGCTATCTTCGATTCATTTTCGTTTTGCCATTGATAATGTTTATTATCGGCTGCGGCGGAGCCAAAAAATCCGCTGATACCGCCAGCAATCTCGGAAGCAACGGCGGATTGCAAAAATATCTCGAAAATGAGCCCTCGGTTAAATCTGTGCAGAGCTGGCCGAGCAAATTCGGCGAAGGGCTGATAATCCGCACGGCACACTACGAAATATATACGACGCTGAAAGAGCCGCTGATGCTTCGGCAGGTTCCTGGGTTTATGGAGTCGGCATATAAAGCATATCAGAATCAGCTTACCGAGAAAATTGAAACCGAGACGCTGTTTAAGGTTTATCTTTTTGCCGACAGGACGCAATGGGACGATTTCACAAAGGATTTTACCGCCCCGGATTCGGCGATATATCTTAAGATAACCAGGGGCGCATATTATCTCAACGGTTCATGCGTTGCGTACAATATCGGCAGGCAGCAGACGTTTTCGGTGCTTGGGCACGAAGCATGGCACCAGTTTTCGAGCAGATATTTTCGCTATCGGCTGCCAAGCTGGCTCGATGAAGGCATAGCAATGCAATACGAAACGCCTCAGTACAAGGGCGGCTTTTTCGAGTTTGCACCAGAGAGGAATCTCAATCGCATAGGAACGCTGAAGCTTGCAATGGCGGACGGAAAAATATTGCCGATGCAAACGCTGATAACATTAAATCCCGGACAGGTGATAATGAACGGCAGCGACAGCGATACCGCGTATTTCTACGCGCAGGCATATGCGACGGTGCGGTTCTTGCGCGAGTCCAACTACGGCAAGCGGCAGGTCAAGTACAACAATATGCTCCTTGGCGGACTGCACGGAACATGGCCCCTGGATGGGAACGCAAGCTCAATCGCATCAGATAGAAATATCCCGATGACCGCATGGAATAACGCAGGGATTTCTTCCGCAATTTTCCAGCAATACATCGGCAGCGATTTCGAAGCGATGAATCACGAGTTTATGACCTTTGGCAAAAAGATAACGAAAAACGTCCATGTCAGTGTTAAAAAATAAAAGGACGACCTGTCATTCCGAGCAAGCGAATATCCCAGTCTGTCATTCCGAGCGAGCGGAGCGACGAGGAATCTGTCAAATAAAGATTTCTCCGCTATGGATACATTCGTATCCTCCGGTCGAAATGACATCTTTTCTAATTAAAAATAAGAGGTATGAATTTGAATAACATTGATTTCATTCTGGCTTCGGCATCGCCAAGACGAAAAGAACTACTCGAACGCGCAGGCTATAAATTCGTCATCGACGCAAGCGGAATTGACGAAAACGGATTCGACAAGGCCCATCCCATAGAATACGCCGCCAAACTTGCACTTGCAAAAGCTAACGATGTCGCAAATCGCCATCCGGATATGCTCGTGCTTGGCGCCGATACGATAGCTGCGTGTGATGGTTTGATTATAGGCAAGCCCGCCGACGCTGCCGATGCCGAGCAGATTACGAGGCTGTTGTTTTCTAAGCCGCACAAGGTGATAACCGCAGTGGCGGTCGTGCGGATTTGCGATGGCCTTGAAATATCGCGGGCTGATACGACGATTGTATATCCGAAGAAAATGACGGACGATATGATACGAAAGCATCTTGCAAGCGGCACATGGGAGGGAAAGGCCGGCGCGTATGCGATACAGGAAACCGGCGACGAATTTGTTGACCGCCTCGAAGGCTCAATTACAAACGTGATGGGCCTGCCGATGGAAATTATAGCAGAGATTTTTGACGGGCTCGGAATCAAAAAAAGTTGAGATTGCCAATTTCAGCCGTATAATAACTTGTTGTTTGAGCTTAATTTAAGAAAGGGTGTTATTATGGGTGATTTAAATTCAGGCCAAAATTCTGATTGCAAGGACCAAATGCATAAGAGCCATCTGTGTTATCTGATATACGAAGGCAAACACGATTCCGACCCAAAAGGTTATAAAAAACTTGTCGCAAAGGGTAATTTCATTTGTGAATATTGCGGCAGAACGGCAAAAGATGCTGAAAGCCTTTGCTCGCCGAAAGAGTTATAGCACCAACGCCGGCAAAAAAATGACGGGCTGGATATCCGGCGGGAACCAGCCCATCAAGGAGGAGGGTTATGAAATTGTGTAAATCATTGGCGTGGGCACCACAGATATGTAATGAACACTTGTCATGTTTTCGTTACCTGTTCCCATTTTTAGTACCTTAACCATCCATTACTTTTGTCTATCCCTGGTGCTGTCATAATAAAAGACGGATAACTTTCAAAAAAGTGACAGAAAAAATGAAAATTATGTTATTTTTTTAACTTTTCAACAAATTGGGGCGGTTAATAGCTATAAAAAAAGCCACTGCGTATCGCAATGGCCTGTTTTTTTAGATTAGAGATAACAACCTTTATTTAAGCTGCACCTCGGTATTACAGCAATTTTTCATTGAGAAGTTTTTTCTCTTTTTGAGCATCCCAGTGTTCGACAAAATCAAGCGGCGTATGTTTTATATGCGGGTAAAGAATCGCCTTGCCGTCAATTTTCGTCTCCGAAATCATTTTCAGAACCTCTACCGCATTATCGAGAGAGCCAACCGCCGCTACATAATTGCCCGGGTCAACATCTTTCTTGTGAATCGCCTCAAGGGTCGCTGACATATCGCTTGGGTCGCCGCCGCTTGAGCCGACCAGCTTGATTTCATTATAGTGAACTTTCAGTGCATCGAGATTGAGGATATGCTTGCCCTTTGGCAGGCCGCCGAAAAGATTTGCAACTCCGCCGTCAGCGAGCAGTTCAAGAGCGTGCTGCTGAACAGGATTAACACCAACCGCCAAAACGATATCATCGGCTCCGCGATTATTTGAAACCTCCATCACCGTCGCATCAAGTTTGTCAGGCGTTACGCAAAGCAGCTTTATACCTTTTTCCGCCGCCTTTTTACCTATCGACTCTTTTGTCCGGTCAAGCCGTTCCTGCTGAAGATCCGAAACTATCAAAACCCTCGGATTATACCGCATTGAAAATTCCGCGTGAATCCTTCCCATTGCACCGGCTCCGACGACAACTGTTACACCGCCGGGCAGACATCCGAGAATAGGCTTTCGTTCAGCGTTTGGCCCATCCTTGAGTATATGATAATTCCTCTGCTGAGCGGAATAAATACAGCTTATCGGCTCTGCCATAGAAACGGAAAAATAAGACATATCATCGTCAGGCAGTGCAAGCAGGCACTTACCATTTAGAACCTCTTCCTGAATCAGGATATATTGCGCCAGATGGCCGCCAAGCGTATAACCGACCGCGCACTTGTGCATCTTCGTGGCATTATCGCGGTACCGTTCAGTATGATTGATAGGGTCAACCGACACAGCAGGCTGAATAGCAAATCTTTGGCCGGGCTTGTATTCCTTTTGAAGATTGGCACCGACTTTAACGATAGTTACCGCGCCCTCGTCGCCGAGAATCACCGGATATTTCTCCATATCCCAGCCGTTGAGGAACGTATGCTCTTTGCCCTGAGCGATTAACTTTATGATGCTCGTGCAAACACCCGCCGCGTCAACCCTTGCAAGAAGCTGATTTGCTCCGGGTTTAGGCACCGGAACTTCCTTGACCGCGAGATTCTCAAACCCACTTCCCCAGGCCACAAGTGCCTGCATCGTTTCGGGTATCACATAATTTCTGTCATTTTTAAAAGATTCGTACTTGCTCATAGTAAAAATATCCTTTTCTATTTGATTTTCGAGCCTGATTTATATCATTCTAAGCCGGATAATGCCAGTTTTTTTTTGCTGCCGGCATCGTTATTTGCCTGCCGGAATTTTGTTGCCGATATAGCCGGAATCAATACAGATATCGACGATTTGCCTGCCCAGCGGAGCCGCATCCTGAGCGCCGCTTTGGCCTTTTTCAACAATAATCGCCATCGCGATAGCCCTGCCGGATGTATCCTCGAAAAAACCGGCAAACAAAGCATTATCCGAACCCTGCGTTGAGCCGGTCTTGCCATAGACCGTTACGCCATAGCTTTTATGGTCGGCAACAGCAAATATCTTCTTGGCTGTACCGCCGGTTTCATTTACCACCGCATACATGCCGTCTTTTATTGTCGCGATTGACGTGGTTGATATGCCAAGATTCTCGAATTTCTTCGTGGAATTATCCTTATATATCCTGACCTGCCGATAAACGCCGCCGCGAGCGATAGAAGACATATAGTTTGCAACCTGCAAAATTGTCGCTCTCATACTTGCCTGGCCTATACCGAAATGACGCTTTTCATATTTTGCAATATCAGGAAGGTCGCTCAACGGCTTATCCT
>CAMDDF010000140.1 GCA_945890885.1 Candidatus Kuenenia stuttgartensis
TCGCCGACGACCGGAATATCAACACGAACATTTTTACTAATGCTTGCAGGGTCAATATCTATATGAATTATTTTTGCATTCGGAGCAAAAGTCTTTATCTTGCCGGTTACTCTGTCATCAAACCGCGCACCGATAGCAATAAGCAAATCGCATTCCTGTACCGCAAAATTTGCATAGGCTGCACCGTGCATACCAAGCATATCAAGCGATTCGGCTTTCTTCTGGTCAAAACTGCCCAGACCAAGCAACGTCGTCGTAACAGGCAGATGCGCCTTATCTGCAAGTGCCGCAAGTTCCTTTGTAGCATCTGCGATAATAACACCGCCGCCGACATAAGCTACTGGCCTCTTCGATTCATTGATAGCCTTTGCAGCCATCTCGATCTGCCTTGCGTGTCCCTTGATGTTGCTCATCTTGTAACCCGGCAGGTCAAACGGCTCATCCGGGTCTGGCGAATATGTTGCAACAAGCACATCAACCGGAATATCAACCAGTACCGGCCCCGGCCTGCCCGTCGATGCAATATAGAACGCCTCTTTTATCGTTCGCGCCAAATCCTTAATGTCCTTGACGATAACATTATGCTTGGTGATTGGGCGGGTAATGCCCGTTATATCAACCTCCTGAAAAGCATCACATCCGATAAGCTCGGTCTTAACCTGACCTGTGATTGCAAGCAGCGGAACCGAATCCATATTGGCAGTGGCGATACCTGTTACAAGGTTTGTCGCACCGGGGCCGCTTGTCGCGATAACAACGCCGACCCTGCCTGTGGCTCTTGCGTAAGCGTCAGCCATATGACAGCCGCCCTGCTCGTGCCGTGGAATTATCATATTGATTTTGGAGTCGTAAAGCTTATCGAACAACGGCAATACTACGCCGCCGAGGTACCCGAACGCATATTCAATTCCAAGCTCCTCCAGCGTATTGACTACTATCTGTGAGCCGGATATTGGGGCACATTTTGTATTTTTTTCTTCATTTGACATATGTTTCTCCTGAAAACTTAAAAATCTAAAGATTCTATTTACTATATGGAAAATAACCGTTAATTACTATTGTCATCCCCGCCTGCGCGGGGATCCAGATACTAAAGCCGCACCAGAGCCACCAAATGAAAGCGTGGAGCGCAAGCGACACGAAAGTAATTAAAAAAACTGGATAGATTCGCTCTGAAAAGAGCTGATGAAATGAAATTTTGCATGTTTTTCTCCTGTTAAAAGATTTTTTAACTATATTCCAGCTTTTCGCAGTTTTTCGGCAAGTTCCTGCCCGCCAATCGCCCTGCGACACACAGGAAAACCAGCAAAACAGGCTTAAAAAGCCTTAACTGCAAAGCCGTAACCGCATCAACCAGATGCGCCACAGGCTGTGAATCAGCTCACTTGAGCCAATACACACTTAAAATTTAACAAATACAGCTACCATTGTCAATAAAAAATTCTTTCCGCAAAAAAACACCGCCTTGCTTTTTCAGCAAAACTTGATTACAGACTATCTTTTATCACTGCACGCATAACGGATTCGTCAGCCTTTTTGCCAGTAAAATGCTCGAACTGCTCCATCGCCTGATAGATAAACATTTCAACGCCGGGAACGGTTTTAGCACCAGCCTTTTTAGCCTGCTTGAGCAGCAAAGTTTCCGCAGGATTGTAAACCGTATCGAAAACCACCATCGTTTTTTTCAGAACGCTTGCAGGCACAGGCGAATTATCCACGTCCGGATACATACCTATGCTGGTGCAGTTGACAATAATTTCCGCATCGAGGTTTGCGATATCATCCATCGAGGCATGATGGCAGGCAAACTCGCTTGCAAGTTTTTTTGCCCGCGAAAGTGTCCGGTTGTAAATGGTAACCTTTGCACCTGCATCGACCAGCCCAGCCACAACCGCCCTGCTGACTCCGCCCGCACCGATTACCGCCACAGGTTTATGCTCAAGCTGTGCTTTATCAATGCCCATCGTTTTAGTAAGAGCATCCATCGCGCCAGCGTAGTCGGTATTGTAAGCGCTAAGTCTGTCATTAAAGCCGATAGCCAATGTATTGACGGCGGCAATTTTGCTGGCTTGCTCTTCGGCAAATCCGCCGATGTGGCTCACATACGCGAGAGCATTTTCCTTGTGCGGAATCGTAACGCTGAACCCGCCGAAATTGAGCCAGTGCCGTTCTTTAACATTTTCCATAAAACGGTTGAACTCAAGGCGGTCGCCTTTTAAAAGTATCGGCACATAAACCTTGTTCATATTGCAAGCCTCAAAGCAGGCATTATGAATCGCGGGGCTTTTCGAATGACTAACGGGATTACCGATTATGCCGAAGACCTGCGTCTTGGAATTCATCGAATCATAGCGATATAATTTTTTCATCTGCTCAATGCTAACCTGGCCTGGGGCGGTAGCGGATTTTTCATCAAGGCACGCAAAGCAAACAAGCGAGCCGAATTTCTTTGCAAGTATCCGCGTTATCAACCCGTGTTCACCCATCGCAAGCACAATAGCATCACGCTCTTTCCTGTGGAGCAAACCAAACGCGGCAAAACAATCGTTGATGTGCTTTGCGGTATAGACAACCTTGGGAACCGCATCGGGATACGCAATGAGCATGCCGTCGTAAATCGATTCGATATCCTTAAACGTCGTCTTGAAATTATGGGCGGAAAGTATCAGCCGAGCTTTGCTGGATTTTAACGCGTCCTTTAAAACCTTGCCGATGTCAGGCTTTGCAAAATTAGCATATTCGCAATCTATAAAATCCGCACCCGTTCCAGCGGCACGGACAAGAATCTGCGTCCGGAGTTTGCGGGAGTATTCATTTTGGCCGCCCTCGGATGAATCCCGACAGGTAACGATGGTTTTTATGCCCGCACGCAAAACTTTAGCGAACATATCATCAAACATATCAACCGTCAGATTTTCCAGATAATCCGTGCGAAGTTCGACCATCTGGGCACCGGCATCTTTGGCGGCGGAAACCTGCGACAACGCTTCTTCGGGCGTGCTGGCTGAAATCGGCACTGTTAGATACGTCATTTTGTCCCTCTCATTGCGTAAGATTGAATCTGCCTGAGATTTTAACCCCTAATCGGTGCGTTTGCACGAAAAAATTTAATAAAGTAGTAATGTCCCGAATGTTCACCATGTCGCAACAATATCCTATTTATACATATATTTTCAAAACCTTTCTTATAAATGGAGATTTCTGGAGACGTGGTGAACATCGCGCACACTTTCGACATTGTGGGTTCGGAATTACAACCTGCCGAATGAATCGGCAGGCTAACGATTAAGAACGCCGTCAGATATTCGTTAGACCCCTGATTTATTTAGCGGGTTCATAATTGAAAGCGTGGAGCGCAAGCGACACGATAACACGAATTTTAAAGCCGAGTCGCGGAAGCGACCGGATAATTCACCCTTTTCAAAAAAACGAAAATGGTGCCACCCATAATTAGCTCTTTAGAAAGAGTCCACCCGCCGACTAATAGATTTCAAAAGCTGTTTTACTTTTTTATATCTCAGTTTTCTATCAACTGATAGTACCTTTTTGTAGACTTTTAACGGTGAAAAATCTGGACAATCATAAAGGACAAGGTTTATCATAGTTAGAAGAACCTTATCGGATTCGGATGGAATGTCTCGATTCAATACTGGGGAAAGCTTATCTCTCACAAGTTCCAGCAAATAAGCCGAATCTACATAATCTTTGGCATTGAAAATAATATTATTTTGAGTACCAATGATTCTAAAAGCTTCATTGTTATACATAAGTTGGACGCCAATAACTTTTTCCCATTGTATCTTAATTGTTGACAGTGGTGTCTTCATGAGAATGTATTGTGCATCTATAGTGATTTTGGAATAAGTGGTAATGATAAATTTAAAAGCCCCGAAGACCATACATAATATAACAAAAATACCAAGGGCATAACCAAACCATGCTCTCCAATCATCATAATCTCGGAATATCTCAAATAAACCACCATAGGACCAAATTGCAATACAAACCAAAACCACAGAAAACAATGGAAAGACAAGTTTATGCCAACGAGGACATTGGAATGTATATGTTTCATTTATTCCGATTATTTTTTCAGCCATCTTTTCTTTTCCATTTTCAAGAAAGATT
>CAMDDF010000141.1 GCA_945890885.1 Candidatus Kuenenia stuttgartensis
ACTGCGATAAGGATACAGCAGATTGCTGATATAGAAGTTATTTTGCATGTATGCTGTCGGGACAAGAACCTTATCGCAATGCAATCTGATATGCTTGGCGTTCAGGCCGTCGGACTTAAAAATGTTCTTATGATAACCGGCGACCCTCCGAAGCTAGGAGAATATCCAAACGCAACTGCCGTTTATGATCTTGATTCTGTTTCGCTTACAAAGGTTGTTTATAATCTCAACAGAGGGTTGGATATAGCGGGAAACAGTTTTGATCCTCCTTTGGCTTTGGTAGCAGGTGTTGGGGTAAATCCTGTTGCTATTGATATAGACAGGGAAATTGAGAGATTTAAAAATAAAGTTGATGCAGGGGCGGAGTATGCGATTACTCAGCCGGTGTTTGATGCGGAAATGTTTTTGAATTTTCTGGACAGGATAAAGGATTTCAAAATACCGATATTGGCGGGTATCTGGCCATTGACTAGCTATAAAAATGCTGAGTTTATGGCAAATGAGGTTCCTGGTGTGTTTTTGCCCGGAAATATCCTTGAAAGAATGCGAAAAACTCAAAGCAGGGAACAGGGGATCGAAGAAGGTATCATTATAGCAAGAGAAATGGCGGATCACGTTGAAAAGCATGTTGCCGGCTTTGCTGTAAGCGCTCCATTTGGTAATGTTAATATTCCATTGGCAGTTCTCGGCAAAATTGGTCTAAGCGAGGTTTTTTAATTATAAAATAACGTAGCGACGGGGGATTTCTTTTAACTCAACATTTAATATCCAAAACTAATGACTAACCTTGCTGTTATTGTTCTGAAAGTGTATAATAATTCAGGATAATTTGGAAGGGCACAGCAATGGCTGGAAAATATTGCTCTATTTTGTTGTTAGCAATCACATTGATTTTTGGCTGTGATAAGCATACACATAATCAATCCAGTGCAAAAGGAGGTGAACAAATGAACATTAAAATCACCAGCCCGGCATTTGAAGAAGCGGATATGATACCTTCGAAATATACTTGTGATGGCGAAGATATATCGCCGCCTCTTGAGTGGCAGGGTATCCCGCAGAAAGCTAAAAGCATAGCACTTATCAGCGATGACCCGGACGCGCCTGCGGGAACATGGGTTCATTGGGTTATGTGGAACATTCCCGCCGATGATGACGGGCTTGCCGAAAATGTTCCGCCGGATAATCATCTGGCAAATGGTGCCCGGCAAGGTATCACAAGTTTCAAGCGTCATGGCTATGGCGGCCCATGTCCTCCTAGCGGAACGCATAGATATTACTTTAAAGTTTATGCACTGGATACTGAGCTTGATATAGCCAATTCCTCTACCAAAGATAAACTGCTTGATGCAATGGAAGGCCATATCCTGGCCCAGGGCCAGCTTATGGGAAAATACAAAAGGCGATAGCAAACTGACGTTGATAAAAACAAATTTGCCTGTCTTACGTACTAACTGATAGCACAGCTTAGGATGAACGACATATGAAACAGACAATCATCGACAGATATGAAATAACAGATGATAATAAAATAGTCATCGATGTATCCATAAAATCCATTCAGCATCTATACCATAATTTTGACAAGACTGCCCCTTATTACCGCAAAGAGCTGGACGAGGCATTTGTGGACTACCTTACCGAATGTGTCCGGGAGATTGGGAAGTATCCGTTCATCGTTCGAATCTCACTTGGGAAAATGCCGAATGAAACATTGATGGACCGGGTTCGCAGGAGTGTTAATAGCTATTATATTTATCTGAAAGAAATTGAGATTCGCTCTATGAAACGCATGTTAAGGCGATTCGTTTTTTTATTTGTTACGGGGCTTATTCTTTTGATACTTGCGATATTAGCAACTCGACGATTGGCTTTGCATGAAAGCGTTGTTGCCGAAGTATTTGCACAGGGGCTAACGATTGCGGCATGGGTATCGTTGTGGGAGGCACTTGTTAATATCTTCCTTGAGTGGCGGCCTCATAGAGAGACCATCCGGCTTTACGATAGAATAATAGCCGCTCGCGTTATTTTCCGACATCTTGTTCAATAATTGAATGCGTTGCCCGCAAGGTTATACGGGCGTACTCTGCCGATATTTTGCAGCAAGCCGATAGCCGCCATATTCACAACCAGACTTGACCCGCCGTAGCTTATCAGCGGCAGGGTGATACCCGTTATAGGCATTAGGCCCACATTCATGCCGATATTGACAATTACCTGAATTGCGAACATTGATATTATTCCTACGGCGATCAATTTTGCGAAAGGGTCGGTATTCGACGATGCGATTTCGATTCCGCAAAAAATTATCACTCCGTAGAGGCTCAATATTCCCATGCATCCCCAGAAGCCCCATTGATGGGCCACTATCGCGAAGATAAAATCATTATGCCTGTCCGGCAGATAGTTATACTGAATATAGGGCCCGCGGCACCATCCAAAGCCGTTTAGCCCGCCGGACGCTATTGCCCGTTTTGCCTGCACAAGCTGATAGCTCTGGTTGCGTTCCATATTATTCAGATGCCGTTTATGCCCTACGAGTATCTCCGCCAGCGTATCATTATGCTTGGCTTTGTCCATCACCCATTCATTTTGCAGCACCAGACAGCTTATTCGCATCCTCTGGTAAGGTTCCAGCATATGCCACAGCACCGGGCTTACAATCGCCGCAAGCGTAACAATAAGCACAAAATGTTTAATGCGTGCCCCAGCCACAAAAAGCATTACACACATTATCGGTATTACCAGCACTACCGTCCCCAAATCCGGCTCGAACAATATAAGTACAATCGCCAATATCGTGAGTCCAAACGGCCCGATTAAGCCGCTGAAGCTGTGATAGTTGCTTCGAAACCGCAGATACCACGCCAGCACCAGTATATATGTAATTTTGCAGAATTCCGACGGTTGCAGTTGAATAGGGCCGAACCTGTACCAGCAAACAGCGCCTTTGACCTCCGGCGTTATTCCGCCAAACGTGGTGCCCAGCCCCTTTGCCAGCAGCAGTCCCGCCAGCAGTATAATCGTTATTCCGTACAGCCAGTAGCTTGCGGGCCCTAGTATCCGATAATCGATAATATTGATAAGAACCAGCCCAAGCAGGCCAGCCACGGCGAAAATCACCTGTTTTTCCCATCTGCCCGCAAATTCCCCGACCCATTCGTCCTGCCCGGCCGTCATTTCCGCAGGGTGTCCAATCGCATAAATAACAGCGATACCCGTCGCGACAAGCCCGAACATCGCCAGGAGCATCACCACGCGAACCAGAAAAAGCCGACCATAAAGTATATCAAACATCCGTTTTTCTCAGCAATCAGTCTCTGTAATCCGCAATCTGTAGCCTAATTTATGCCAAAAGTCCAGAAAAAAACCATCCGCCAGTATCATCGCGCACCCATCCCGAAAAAAATATCCGAATAATTCACGCTCGGCCGCTAATGCTGTGTCCCATAAACCGCCTATTTATAGACCTGAAAACCCCATTTACGAAAAAATAATTTCATTTTAACGCATTTTTTACTTGATTTTCTACCCGGCGATATGCTAATATGAATACAGCTACAAGGACTCAAAACGCTATTATACACTGCTTCGGAATTGCTTATGCGATTTGAAATAAAAAGGGTTATGATGAAAAGGCGGAAAGGAGTAGGGTTGTAACAGCCAGTTTCACGAGGCATGTAACGTGCATTGCCTCTCGCTTTGGCACCATCGATTTTATCACCTTGAAACGCGAAAATGTGTAAGATCAGATACGCAAAAGCACACCGGAGTGAGAAGAAAATTACCAGGAACCCCTTTGGGGCTTGTTGCTTTCAAAGGGTACGTATTTTTTAGAAGAGAGTATTTTGAAAGGAAGTAAGATGAAAAAATTAGTATTAGTATTGTTAGTGGCAATGCTGTCCGTCCCAGCCTTTGCCGCACCAGTAATCGACCTGGCTAACACTCCAGGAAGTACGACTGTTGCTCTAAATTATGTAGCGGATGGCAACCTAATCAGTGGTATGGGTCTCAAAGTAACCATCACTGGTGGCACAGTTGCAAGCTTCACAAACGGCGCAACCAAGTATTGGGTACACCCGTCGAACATTCAGATTGAT
>CAMDDF010000142.1 GCA_945890885.1 Candidatus Kuenenia stuttgartensis
ATATTATACTTTTTTGCGTTCACTTATAAGCACCTCTGTTATCAATAAAATTATTGCCAGTGCGATAAATATCTGGAATTTCTGGTCGTACTGCATGCTGGCGGCAGATTCTATTTCGCGTTTTTGAGCAGATGCGACCAGGTCTTTATATAGTTCGTCCAGATCGAATGTCTGGTTCGGGCCTACGGTTAAAAATTTCCCATTCTTTGAGGCAGAAGCTACTTTTGCCAGGGTCTCGGTAGTGAGTTTTGTCCAGACCTCCTGACCATTGTATTTTAGAAATGTTTTTCGGCCATTTTCATCAATGGGGATTCGCGCGCCGGGGTCTTGTGAGCCCAGGCCGATGGCGATTATGCGGATTCCCTGCTGACCTGCCTCGGCAGCAGCCTGTTCTGGAAATGTGTTCTCGTTTTCCTCGCCATCGCTGATAATTATCATATCCATATAATTTTTGCCGGATATATCGAAAATTTCGCGGGTGGCTTTTCTTATAGCGTCGCCGAGATTGGTGCCCCCTACCTGCCTGGATTCTGTGGTTACATCACGGTCGAGTACCATTGAAAGGAACGAGTAATCATTTGTCAGCGGGCATTTTATAGTGGCGCTGCCGGCGAATGTCATAAGGGCTATGCGGTCGCCATCGAGAACTTCGATTAAGTCGCGGATAGCTAGTTTTGCCCGTTCAAGTCTGCTGGGCTTTATATCATCAGCAAGCATGGAGCGTGAAACATCGAGCAATATGGCGACATCCCTGCCCTGTCTTTTAATTTCGACGGGCTTTGGATTCCAGGCAGGCTCCGTAAGGGCAATGACGATAAATACAAAAGAAATGATAACGATGAACGCTTTGAATATTTGTTTTGTTAGGCTGGCTCTTTGATTAAGTTTGCCGAGCAATTGAGGCTGGGCAAATAAAGCAAGGCTTTGGCGTTTTCGATAAAAGCAAAGAAAGTACACCGGCACCAATACCAGCGGTACAAGGAATAACAGCCATAATGCTTTTTCGTTGCCTAACATTTTACACCTATGGAATTTTTCTCAATATTGTTGACGATGCCAGAATTTCAAGGACTAATATTACCAGAGCGGCGTTTGCAAACGGTGCAAATTTTTCCGCATATTGGGTATATTGTACTGATTCCACCGTTGATTTTTCAAGGCTGTCGATGGTTTCGTATATCTGCTTTAATGCCTGTGCGTTTTTTGCGTGAAAATATTGGCCGCCGGTAGATTGGGCAACTGCTGTCAGCAAAGGTTCGTTAATCTGCTGCGATGCCGGAATCATTTGCCTTCCAAAAAAAGTATCCTGATACATGTCGGAGGCTACGCCGATAGCATAAATCTTTATGTCCCATTTTTTTGCAAGCTCAGCAGCATCCATCGGCTGATATTTGCCAGCGTTTTGCATTCCGTCTGTCAAAAGAATGATTATTTTGCTTTTGATTTTAAATGTATCGGCAGCTTCAGTTGACTGTGTTTTGCTGGCGTGTTTTTTTGTTTGGTTTTCCAGTTCTGTTTCAGCTGTATAAAGTCTTGAAGACGCAAGAGCTAAAGCATCGCCTATGGCGGTATTTCCAAGCTGGCGGTGTTGGATGGGCTGGGCATTTTTCAGGAATTCAAGCAGTATATCGTGGCTGTGAACAAGCGGACAAAGCGTCTCCGGGTAGGTAGCGTAGGTAATCAGCCCTATCAAATCGCCAGGGCGACCTTTTAGCTGGTCTGAATTGCCATTGACAAACTCACCGACAACCTTTTTGACTGCTTCAAGTTTTGTGGCCTGTGTACCGAAGTAGTCCATCGGCTCTGCCATCGAGCCGCTGCAATCGACGACAAGCTCAATAGCGACACCTTCAGTAGCAACGACAGTTTTTTTTGTGCCGTGCCGGGGACGCGCCAGAGCAATAATAAGAAGCAGCAGACACAGTATTCTAAGGGTGAACAGTACGGGCCGCCTTAGCCTGATTCGCCACGACGGCTTAGAACTTACCAGAATATCCAGTGATGAAAATCGCAGAGCCGCGGTATTTTTTTTACGCAATCTAAGCCAGATAAGTATTGGCAGGATTAAAACCAGCAGAAATGCCAATGGTGTTTGAAATTCTATCATAGCGGGCCCCCCTGCCGATTTGAGGAAATCTGTTTTGTTCTGCTGATAAAATCTTTGGCCAGATCGATGCTTTTGTTTATGTCGTCAATTTCTGGTGTGTGTTTGGCAAATTTCACAAGGTCACAACGTAGGAGAAACTCGGCCAGATTTGCTTTATCCTGCTGATTAAGCTGAGAATCTTTCGAAAGGTCAGCCAGAAATTCTTCTGTGGTCTGCTCCGGTGCTTTGATGTCAAATCTGCCTTCGATATATCGTCGGAGTATATCGCAAAGACTGCCGTAGAATTCTTTGAGGAATCCCTTGGAAATTAAGTCTTTCGCCAGTAATTCCTGAATCTCTTCCAGTGCTATTTCGTGAGGCAGTTTGATTATTGTCTGTTCTTCGCCTTGAGGTTTTCGCCTATTGAACCAGGCCACCAGTGCAAGCAGAATAACCACAAGACTAATCGCTCCGACAATCCACAGTTTAAATTTGTAAGGCGGATTTACAACTGTTTCAATATCAGCGATATTTACCTTGTTCGGGTCATTTGGGTCGGCAGTCAAGGACATCTTGACCTGTATTTTTACAGGTTCGGTTTCGATATTTATAGCTTTTGTATCATTTGATTCTGTGAAAGTGAAAATCAGAGCCGGTATCTCAAATTCGCTTGCGAGGGCCGGCTCAAGGCGATAGACTATGCTTTTGATAATATTTCTGTTTAAATCTATACGGTCGGGCTGAGATTTTTTCGAGATAACTTTGAATTCGTTTGTGTCTTTTATTTCAGGAAGTCCTACGCTAAACTGCTGCGGAGCCGTTGTTTCAATCTCAACATTCAAGGTTTGCGAAAGGTCAATCTGCTGCTTATCTATTTTAAGATTGATATTTACAGGCCCCTTTTGATACGGGGCAACTATCTCATATTCGCCACAGGCCAAGCGTGTCAGAAACGAAAAACAGATAAACAAACAGATTGTCAATGCGGTTTTATTCTTCATAAGCGTCAGCTAGGCTCTCCTGTGCCGCAGGTGGAAAAACTTCACTAAATCATTTATGTACGGCTTATCTGTTGATATACTGATATTGTCAACGCCTGTCGAGCGGAAAATTTGTTTCAAGTTTTCCTGCCGCTGAAGGTTTGCTATCACAAGCTGGCGACAAAAAGTTTTGCTCGATGCATCAACCAGCCTTGTCTTCTGAGTTTCGGCATCATATAGTTCCACCAGACCAATTGCAGGCAATGCTATCTCGGCTGGGTCTGATATATTTACTGCTATAATGTCGTGGCGTTTGTTCATCAGCGAAAGAGATTTCTTGAAGTCATGGCCAATAAAATCAGATACAAGGAATACGGTTGCCTTTTTACGTAGGACTTTTATTAAATAATCCAGCGCAAGCGGAATATTCGTTTTTCGGCCGGGCATTTCAAAGTGCAGCAGTTCGCGGATAAGTCGCAAAACGTGTTTGCTTCCCTTTTTGGGCGGTATAAATAGCTCAATTCGGTCGGTGAAGATGACCATTCCGACTTTATCGTTGTTGCGTATAGCGGCAAATGCCAGAACAGCGCAGAACTCAGCAGCTAATTCGTTCTTGAATCTGCCTTGTGTGCCGAAATCACCTGATGCGCTGAGGTCAACAAGAAACATCACCGTCATTTCGCGTTCTTCTTTGAATCGCTTGATATGGGGCCTGCCGGTTCTTGCGGTAACATTCCAGTCGATACTGCGGACATCATCGCCTGGGGTATATTCCCGCACCTCGTCAAATTCCATACCTCGGCCTTTGAATACGGACTCATACTGGCCCGCAAAGGAGGCGTTGACCATCCTTGAGGTGTATATCTGAATCTGCCGGATTTTTTTCCTTAAATCTTCGCTAAGCATAAAAATAGTCCACTGTTTTTACGGCACTTCAATGTTGTCGAAAATGGTTTTAAT
>CAMDDF010000143.1 GCA_945890885.1 Candidatus Kuenenia stuttgartensis
CGTCTGCGATTTTGCAGCTTTTTACCTTTGGTTGTCCTTGCACGAGCCCTGAAACCACTCTTGCGAAGCTTTTTAATCTTACTTTTACGATGATTTTCCATTATGAATCTCCAATCTTTAAATTACAAGCCCTGTATGATAATGAAATCTGGGCAATTTGCAAGCAATTTAATTCAAAATGCCGTCAAATTTTTTAGCCACGAATTAACACAAATTTTCTCGAATTTAGTCCGGATTTTGTGTTATCGTGCCGCTTGCGTTCCACGCTTTCATTACAATATCATTCTACTATAGCATTGACATCGTTAACATCATTCACATCGACGGGCTGTGCAGCAGGTACGTCCTCGGTAATCACGTCAAGTTTCTTCGTGAGGTTTTCCGCCTGATTGCTTGCGATTTCATAGACCCAGCCTTTATGTGCCGCGTTAAATTTGGCGGCATTATCCCGAGCCAAAAGCTTGGTCTCTTTCTTTTTCAGCTCATCCTGTGATTCGGTTTGCGAAATCTGAATCTGACTAAGGTCGGTAAATTCGTTGGAGCATTTAACGAAATATTTGCCGTCTTTGACAGCTATAAGGAACGTGTAAACCGTCGAATCGTCAAGCTGGCAGATATACGTCGTATCGAATTTCATATCGCCTGCTTTTGCCTCTGCCATTACGTCAGAAAAATTGAGATTCGATAACGCACTAAACACCTGCTCATAATCTTTGCCTTTGAGCTGTTTTCCTGCCGGCAAGGCTGTAACGAAACTGATATTGCTTTCTCCCGGCTGGCGGGTCATTTCGTAACTTCCGCCATCATATTTGACAGAGACTTTTACAATTTTGTCTGCTGCGTCGCTGATTATTTTAGTTTCCATAAATCCTATGGCTGAAGTATTCATCCAAATTCTACTTGATGATGTGTAAACTTCATCTTTGTTCACGAGCCTGATTGCGGTATCGCCGGAGTCAAGCTGTTTGCCAATTATCACGCCGGTGATTACCTTGCCGTCGCTATCGAGGAATTTAATGATTTTCTCGGCATTATCATCGGCAACCATAAGGTCTGCGTAATTTTCGCTACCCTTAGTAAGAATGTCAGGGTTGGCCTTGATGTCCAGCACTTTGGCAATGAGTTCATTAACGCTTTTGATGCTGGCAGGGTAATTGTCTTTTTCAGCAACTATAAAATTTTTGCCCTGCTGGATAATCTCAAGGTTTTTATCTTTTTCCGTGATGACGATTTTGGCTATCTTTGCAGGGTCAAGTCCCTGCACAATATTGAACGCCGACTTAACGGTATCAGAGCCGGTCTGTGCCATTTTTGAAGTAATCGCCGCAAGGACAACCATAACAACAGCAACTATTCCGAGAATCGATAAAGTTTTATTACTCATATTTGAAAATCTCCAAATCTTTTAATTTCGTTAATCGTTAATTTTCTACGCATCGCTTGCATGAGAAATGTAATGCCGTTTTTTCGCACCTCTACGGATACCAAGGACGATTGCGATTATCAGAATCAATATCGGGCCAGGCAGAGTATCGAAGTTCCTGATTTTCGCTTTAAGACCTTCGATTTGCTGACGTTTCTGATTCTTTACTTCACGAAGCCTTAGCTGGGCCTGATAGAGCTTTTCTTCAATATCTTTTTTCTTGCCAAGCAACTCGCTGCTAAGGATAGCATCTTGCTGTCCGCCTGAAGAAAGCATCTTCTGCAGCTCTGCCTGAAAGCCCTGTATCTCAGCGTTTATCCGCGTTTCTTCCTCGGACGTTTTCAGTGCGACTTCATCTTCAATTTTCTTTACAGCTTCGAAATCACGTCTGAGATTTCCCTTTGACCTGATTGATATTAAATCGCCTGAGCCGCCGAGATTGTCAATGGCGTTCATCAAAAGTGCGGCATTATCGCCGACAGGTGACATACCGAAGAATGTTTTATTATATGCAAGCATATCCGTCATAAAGTCAACATCGCTGAATACCACAACCGAACAATCCTCCGAAGCCTGTGTTAGCCCTGTGCGTTTAACGGGCGGAATGTTGGGGTCTTCAGATTCGATTTCGATACCATCAGGAAAAGCTGTTTGGAATTTTCCTGTTACCTGATAGCCCATGTGTACGGGCTTGGTGCCGTCGTAGAATTTGCTCATTAAATTCGCGGAGTTAAGCATCATCAGGTCATACGGGCTTGAAACGGACCATTCGTTACCTCTATCGGTTGTGCTTATCAGCGGTGTGCGTGTTATCGCTGGGCCGTTGGGGTCAAGATTCGTCTCAATTAAAACTCCCGCAAACAGCACACGAATATCGTTGATTTGTGAGCTGATAATATTTTCCTGATTAAAGCACTGCTTCGTATTAAGGTTCAGGAATGCGATGAGTTTTTCGGGCATCACTCCCTCCCGCAAAGTTGTGGTAATGGCAAGGCCCCTATCGCCGGCAAATTTATTCTCGGCCATAGAAAGTCCCCATTTTTCAAGCAGATCGTTAAGCCCTGAAGCACTGCTTGGCATTACCTGCATCTGCTGCATCATTTGCTGATCGGGTTGATCTACGATGGAATGAGGGTCAACACATACAATTGTTCTGCCGCCTTTGAGAACAAACTGGTCAATGGCAAACAATGTTTTTTGCGACAGCTCTTTAGGATGGATAACCAACAGCAAATCGATATCATTTATATCGTTAGCATCGGCACTGACGGACTGAACATCGTACTGCATTTTTATCTGCTCAATAATCGTCCATGCGGGCTTTGGCTGTTTGCCCTGCATCTGCATCATTTGCGCCATATAGCCGCTGGTATCATCGCCCATAACCGGCAGTGAACTTAGAACGCCGATTTTCCGTTTCTCCCTTGTCATAGCGGTGTCAATAAGCTTGCTGATGTCGTACTCCACGAAACTTTGTCTTTGAGGCTCGAAAAATTCGATTGTCTTATTAACGCCGAACTGCGTTTGAAGTACCAGCCCGAAGATGAAACTTTCGTCCTCGCTCATCGGAATCCGTTTGAGGCCGAACTTTATCGCTTCAGCTTCTTCCTGCGAATATGGTCTTGGGTCGATAAATTCGAAACTGACCTTTCCGCTGGACTGGCTTGCGTATTCTTCAAGTATCGACTGCACGAAATAGAAGTAATTATTGAAGAACCTTATATCATCGGGGCCCTTCATCGCGGCAGTACGCGTGTAATAGAGTTTAAGTTTTACAGGCTGATTAAGCTTGCCGAGTATCGCTTTGGTTCCATCGCTTAGCGTGTACAGCTTCTGCTCGGTCATATCAACCTTGATGTTTTTGCCGATATTCTGAAAGATGCTCGCGGCACTTACCATTATGACGGCAATGAATATTATAGCGATTATAGATTTAATTTTTCTGTTCATTATGCAGCCTTCCTTTCTTTGAGGATAACAATGCATCCAGCTATCCAGCCGATAATCAGTGTTGCGAAAAATGCAACGTCGCCAAACCACAGGACACCTTTTTGCATCGATTCAAAATGAAGCTGAATCGACATATTTTCACAGGCGTTGACAATCCCGGCTGGCAAAGCTGATGAAAGATAATTCAGTGTTGTCGGCATTCCCGCGTAAATCAGAACCGCACAAGCAGTAACTGCAAGAATGAAGCTGATGACCTGATTTTTGCTAACAGCCGAGAAAAAACACCCGACAGCAAGAAAACTGCCCGCCAGAAGTATGCTTCCGATATAGCCCGCGATTATAACGCCCACATCGGGATTGCCGATATAAGCAACCGATGCCGGCACAGGTATCGTTAGAACAAGCCCTATAATCAGGAATATCCACGCCGCGAAGAATTTGCCGAGAACAGCTTGAGTTATCGTAATGGGCAAAGTGAAAAGCAGCTCAATCGTTCCCGATTTTCTTTCTTCCGACCAGAGCCTCATCGCGGTACATGGAACCATAAAGACAAACAATAGCGGTATGTTCATAAAGAACAGCCGAAGGTCTGCCTGCCGCATTTCAAAAAATCCCTGGCTAAAAGGCATATACCCTGCGAAGAATAAA
>CAMDDF010000144.1 GCA_945890885.1 Candidatus Kuenenia stuttgartensis
GGAACTATAGAAAACATCGCTTTGGCACAAGGAACATTGACACCAGCCGAAGCTGACTTTCATTTCCTAATCGGAAATGGCGACGGAGCACCTGACGGCGAAATCGTACCAAGCCATCGCTGGAATCAGCAAATTCGTTGTGCCGACAACAGCAAGACAATTAAAATCATCATTGTCTCCGACGGCCTGAGAGTTCGCCCCACAGATACGCAAATCAAACGGTTATCAAAACTTATAAGCACTCTCAGCAGATATTACAGCATCTCTTCCAAAGACATCACCTGCCCCAAGAGCCTTGATTTTTAATCTTTAATCTTCCTGAACATCGCATATAAACACCGCGTTTATTCATTTTCTTTAGACACAGATTCCGCAATCGCATCTATAGTTTGCTCGTGGCTTAGGCCTGTCGCATCGACTTTGATGTCTGCATATTTATCATACAACACCGCTCGCTGATTATAAAGTTCATCAAGGCTCTGACCCTTATCGATTACCACCCCGCGAGTTGAAAAATTCGTCAGCCGGCGTTTAATTTCATCTATCGGCAGGTACAAATACACCACCACCCCATCAGCTTTAAGATGCTCCATCGCCTTTTCGCTATAAGGCACAGAGCCGCCGGTAGCAATTACGGTATTACAGCATCGAAGCTGCAAAACATAATCCTGTTCCAGCCTGCGAAATTCATCATGGCCAACTTCGTCCAGCAACTCCTGCAAAGGCTTATTTTCCTCTTGCTGAATATAAATATCCGTATCGACGAAATGCTTATTGAGAACCTTAGCAAGCAGCACGCCAACGGTGCTTTTCCCCGCAGCCGGCATACCAATCAGAATTATGTTAGTTTTTCGCTTCATATTTATACTTCATTATATCGGCAGGACTGACAAAACCGGTAAAATTTTTCAGCTTTTTAATAATCTGCTGCACATAACCCTGCTTTGAAATCTCCTCCGGCGAATGAGCATCGGAGCCATAAGTGATCTTCACGCCAGCATCAATCGCCGCCTGTATCGTCTCATGCCATCTTTCCCATGTCGCAGGAGTGAGCCTGCCGCAAGTAAGATTATTTATCTCCCACGCAACCGCGTTATCCGCCGAAATCGCGGCCGCCTCACGCAGCACGCTAATCATATCATCAAAATATATATCCAAATCCAGCGCCGCCGCCGGCAGCCTGCCAGGATGAGCAAGAATATCCACCACAGGATTTGCAAGCATGCCAAGCAAACTGCTCCTCCAAAGCTCCAATAGCTTCTCCGGCTCAAGCGGATTATCCATCGGCGAACGCGGATAATTTCCAACGCCCGGAATATAATGAACCGCACCAATAACCAAGTCGGCATCTTTCAGCGATTCGTTTGTCGTAACCAGCGAACCATCGGTCTTGCTGGCATCGACATCAACTTCCACGCCGACAAAAATTTTGCACAGGCTATCGATCTTGCCGGTTTCGTCCTTGATTTTATTTATCAGCGTAGTCTCTTTCGGGCTGAAAATATGCTCCGCTATGAGCAGAGATTTAAGATTCAAACAATTACTCGTTTCCACAACTTTTGCAACAGTCATACCCTGAGCGTGCCCGCAATATTCAGTATGAACGTGCGCATCGAAATCAAGAAGCATATAACATCCTATTTTTTCTTTTCAGCATTACCATATTGAAACCTATCACAGCGGCAAGCAAATAAAACATCGGCGTGGCAAGCAATATCGGCTCAATGCCAACCCGCTCCACCACAGGTGCCATCATCCACAAAATTAAACTCGCAACGCCCCACGCACCGCCGATTACAAATCCCATCCTTCCGCCAAGGGTGAAACCTTTGGCATATCGCGCCAGCGTTACAATTAAAGGGTACGCCGAGCCGCTGTTGAAGCCGCTAATAAACAGAAATGCCAGAGCATAATTATTTTTCATCATAAATAAATATGCGTACAAAAATGGAACGCCCAGCAGCAGTGAAGTAATCAATGCGAAAAGTTCACCTTTTTTATGAGCTATCCACGACCAGAAAAAAGTCCCCAGCACCGTTCCGCCTGCCAAAAACATGACCGTCAGGCCACCAAAATCCAGCGTAAATCCAAGCTGATGTATCCTCTGCGGCAGCAAAGCACAAAGCAGCGTTGGCGCCGTCGTCGCAGGAATTGCCATCATCATAATAAAGATAAATCCAAACTGCTCGATTTTATGATTAAGCTGCATTGGCTTGTTATTATCAGTCTCAACCGCCAGCTTGATTTTGGTAAGATAAATTCCCGCAAAAGCAATTGCAGGCAAAATCAAAAGCCACAGAAGCCCATAAAATCCCAAAGCGGTGATAAGCATCGCACATATCCATCCGCCCATCGAATAGCCAAGATAGCCGCCATTAAGAAAAATCGATGATGCCAGCGACGGCGGAATATTTTCAAGACTATGCACCGCTCGTAGCGACTCAGGATGCATTATGCCGACACCAACAGCGGTAACGGCGATAAGCGGAACCATAAACCAGAACGAATAATCATGGGCAGGCAGAATCGCGATAAAGCAAACACATCCAAGCAAAAGCATTCCAATCGGCAGCAGCAAAGGCTTTTCATTATTGCCCCTGATATGTCCGGTACACACCTGAATAAAATTACAAACAATATTCAGAATCGAAATAAGCACGATGCCCGCTGTCAGCGAAAACCCAAACCGAGTCTGTATCGCTGGCATAATCACCGGAAGCAATCCCGCAAAAACATCCGCTGTAAAGTGAGCCGAAGAAAGAATAACCAGTTGAATCCACACAAAATGAGCTGCTGCCAACTTTTTCAAGTTTGTTTGTCCTTCTACTAATTCAAACTAACATACAACCACAAATCAAAATATAACCCCCTGAATAAATCAGGGGGCTTATGAATTTCTGTGCTCTGTAATCTGTTCTCTGTACTCTAAATTACTCAAGAACCTTTGCCGCGACAAAATCGCCAACATCGGTTGTACTGCATCCCATCTCTGCCGCTTCCATCGACTTCATCTTAGTCGCGGTAACATACATTATCGCCTCAGAGATTTTCTTTGCCGCTTTGGGCTGACCAAGAGTTTCAAGCATCATCGCACCGGCTCCGATAGCAGCTATCGGATTGATTTCGTTTCTGCCGGTAAACTTCGGAGCCGTTCCACCGATTGGCTCGAACATAGATACACCTTCGGGATTGATATTTCCGCCGGAAGCAACGCCCATTCCGCCCTGCGTCGTAGCAGCCAAATCCGTAATAATATCGCCGAACATATTGCTCGTTACGATAACGTCGAAAATATCCGGACAGCGAACCATATATATGCAGCACGCATCAACGTGATAGTATTCGCGCTTAATATCGGGGTAATCCTTATCGCCGATTTCGTTAAATGCACGTTCCCACAAATCAAAAACATAAGTCAGCACATTGGTCTTGCCGATAAGTGCCAGCGTGTTGTCTTTGCCTACGCCGCGAGCCTTTTTGCCTTTATTGCGTGCATATTCAAATGCATACCGCAGACAACGCTCGACAAGAAAACGTGTATAAACCATCGACTGAATAGCGACTTCGTTTGGAGTCCCCTTCATTGTAAAGCCGCCGGTGCCGGTATAAAGCCCGCCGACATTTTCACGCACAACGGTGTAGTCGATATCTTTCGGGCCTTTGTGTTTGATTGGACATTCAACGCCGGGATAAAGCTTTACCGGGCGAAGATTGATATACTGATCCATACCAAAGCGGGCTTTCAAAAGTACGCCCCTTTCGAGTACCCCTGGAGCAATTTTCGGGTCGCCGATTGCGCCAAGAAGAATCGAGTCGTATGTTTTCAGCTCCGCAAGACTTTCGTCACTGAGCGTTTCACCCGTAGCAAGATATCTCCTGCCGCCGAAATCATAATCTGTAAATTTCATTTCAAAGCCGAACTTTTTGCCAGCCGCCTTTAAAACCTTTACCGCCTCTGC
>CAMDDF010000145.1 GCA_945890885.1 Candidatus Kuenenia stuttgartensis
GTTGCTGATTTTGTTGGGAAAACGGCGGCAAAGGATGAGATTGAGACATTTGTCGAGAAATGCAAAAAATACATAGGTATGCTGTCGATACCCGGTATTACTGATACGTTTACCATCACAGTGCCAATGATTAAAACTGTCGCTGAAAAATATCTGTTGGCAGTAAAGGAAGCTGGCAAAATATATCGTCATATTGAATCAGCAAAAGGCAAAGGAATGTTTATCACCGAAGTGTCAATGGACGAGACTAATCTGCCGCAGACCCCAATCGACATGTTCTTTATCCTTGCAGCTATTGCTTACGAAGGCATACCAGCCCAAACTATTGCACCCAAGTTTACAGGACGGTTCAACAAGGGAGTGGATTATGTCGGCGACGTAGCCCAGTTTGCAAAGGAATTTGAGGAAGATGTGGCTGTCATAGCATATGCAACGAAGGAATTTGATTTACCAAAAAATCTAAAACTAAGCGTTCATTCCGGTTCTGATAAGTTCTCTATCTATGGTTCCATCAATAAAACGCTCAAAAAATTCAATGCCGGTGTCCATGTCAAGACGGCGGGTACTACCTGGCTGGAAGAAGTGATCGGGCTGGCAATGGCTGGCGGTGAAGGACTGGTGATTGCAAAGTGTATATATCGTGAGGCTATGGGACGATTTGATGAGCTTTGCAGTCCATACGCAACGGTTATCGATATTGATGAGGCAAAGTTGCCGAGTCCTGATGTTGTGGATAAATGGAACAGTGACGACTATGCTTCGGCATTGCGCCACGACCAAAGATGTACAAAATATAATCCTCATTTCCGACAGCTTATTCACGTTGGCTATAAAGTCGCTGCTCAAATGGGCAATGAATATATCGAGGCTCTGGTAAAATATGAGGATATCATCGCGGCCAATGTGCGGTATAATGTACTCGAAAGACATATTAAACCAATATTCTTGAGTTGAGTTCAGTCCCGCAAGGGTAAAAGCCCAAAATCAGAGATTGAATGTTAGTAAGGCGAGAACCATTGCTGGACTTTACTAACTTTCCTTCAGATGCTGAAGACAAGTAATACCATTTATGCCACTGAGCGGATATGTTTTCTAGCATCCCTTCAGACACTGAGTGGAAGTTCTATTTGACAAAATTGATTTGTGAAGTAAAATAGTCTTGAAATGGCGTTTTAGGAGTCGATTCTAAAGTAAAATTGACGTAGAAAATGTTTGAAAATGTGTTTGAAAAAGTCATTTTTGCACCTTGTTTTTGATAGTAATAATAAGGTTTTTTAGTATAGGCGAGATGTTCGAATCCCCCCGCCTCCACTCTGTGTACTGAGCTTGGTACACCTATGTCATTGTGCCTATAACTGTGTTTTATTGCAGTTATAGGCTTTTTTGATGCATCTGAATTTTTCGAGAAATCGCCTGCTTGCAGTTCATTTTTGTTCGCCGAAATACGCTCTTTTTCGCACTGAAACGCCAAGCAGGACGCCGAGCAGTTTTCAGTTTTTTTTACAACAATCCCAGATGAATTTACAGCATCAACGACTCTGTCGTCTGTTCCTGTTTTTAATATTTTTTCTACTGTCGGCGGCAGGCTTAAATCCGGTAAAGACGCAATAGCCTTTGTCGGTGCTTCAGAATAAACATGGGTGTATATTTGCATTGTAAGATTGATGTCGCTGTGTCGCATAATTGTCTGTATGACCTTCGGATTTACACCGCTTGCTGCAAGCAATGATGCAGTCGTATATCGCAGGGAGTGAAAGTCAGAATAGCGACCATCTTCGTCCATATAAGGGATACCTGCCCGTTTGAGGTCTGTCCGCAGCATACGTACCTCATGGCCTTTGGGAGGCACTTTAAAGGCTGCTACGGCAGGCAATTTACCTTTGAAATGCTCTTTAAGCATCTCGGCGGTGTCACTTCGTAAGGGGATGCTGGCGGCACGCCTGTTTTTGGCATTTTTTGCCCTTACCTGTACAGTCAACGCGGAAAGGTCAAAATCGCTTACAAGCAGTGTGCGGATTTCATTGGCCCTTAATCCAGTTTCTGTCGCGAATTTGTAAATCAGAGCCCGCTCTTGACCGCATATATTACGAACCATTGGTGCACTTGTGGTAGTGGTGATGAGTTTTCGCAGTTCCTCAACGGTAAAAGGCCGCCGCCTTCTTTTGTCTTCTGAGACATCAGAAAGACGTTCAATGAGTTCCAGCGGATTGGCCGGTGAACGCTTATCAATGACCATCCACCCCAGGAATTCACGAATGGCAGCGAGGTAATGATTGGCAGTGGCGATCTTCATCTTGCCAGCTTGTCGCTTATCGGCAAGATATCGCTGTACATTGCTGTAAGAAACATCTGACCAAACAACCGCCCCGATGCCATTGAGTATTTGTGTTACACGGTATTCAATTTTGCTGGCATATTCTGGTGTGGTGCCTTTGTCGGTCAGATAGGTTTTGAATTCTTTCAAGTGCTCATTGAGTGTCCGACCTGTGCCCGCCTGTTTGGCATCAATCAATCGCCACTTTACAAGATTTTTTGACATTCGTTTTGGCAGACACTCAATCCATTTTACAATCTCACGGTCAGGTGTCTCACCCGATATTCGGCAGTGGATAAGCTTGTCTATCTGACGGCCCAAGGCTTCGCTCTGGCGTTTATCTGTAAATGCCGGCAACCGGTGAACCTCTTCCAGATGGTTACGGAACTCAAGGTACCATTTTTCACTGGTTTTTTTTTGCTTATTTCGGTCATTGTAAGTTGTCTTAAATACTCTCATAATCTACCTGCCTTTTTTCATTATTTGCTGTCATATTTATCATTATAGCGCATTTGGATAACAAGCGCAACACTCTTTTTATAGCATTTTATGCTGCATACTGAGCCATTTCTGGCGGGATGGACAACCTGCCAGAACCCAGTTTTTTAGCTCTTCGGCTCGCCACAGGGTTCTTCTGCCCAAACGCAACGGAAGCGGTAACCTTCCACTGCTGTGAAGTGCATAGAGATGAGTTCTCCCGATACCTAAAAGTGCTGATGCCTGCTTCGCATCAAGCAGTAGCGGCTCAGGCATCTGAGAACCAGCAGTTTGTTTCGATTCTTCCGTCATATATCTGTGTTTGTCTGAATAAAGTCTTAATGTTTGCAGTCTAAAATGTTTTTACAGCCAGACAACTCCGGCATCATCCTTTTTGATCTCAGCAATGTCTGCTGCTTTTAATCCTGATGGGTATTGTAAAAACCGCAATTTACTGATGTCATAGTGTTCCCGCACGCTTCGTTGTACATTTTTGATCAAACGCACAACATATTCGGACCAGTTCTTTCTATTGCGGATATTCCTGATGGCAGCAGCTTCGCTGCAAAATCCTGCAGTTGAAAGTGCCTGTTCTGTTAGTATCAGCCCTCGGCCTCTGGGATTAACCGCCTCGGCAAAGATTTCTTCAACACCGCAGTCAACCATGTATTTGACCAGTTCATCGATCTGGGCAGGTGAATCCGCAATTCCAGGTAAAAGCGGACAAAGCATCCCATATGTTCGCAGTCCCCGACTATGGGCTTGCCGTAAAGCCTCCATTCGTTCTTCGATGCTGGATGCGTTTGGCTCAATTACTTTGATAACATCGCTCTTATCTGGTGTGGATGTGATACTTAATCCGACAATTACCCTGTCACGATACTTTTCGATAAGGTCAAAATCCTTTATTACAGCCGCATTTTTGGTTAATATCCGAACAGTCCAGTCGGGCTCCGAGAGGATAGCATTAAGGCATTTTCTGCCAAGTTCATGCTCCTGTGCCTCTGGTGCCCACGCATCAACTGTAGTACATAGTTGGATCATACCTCTTTGTTTTTTGTTCTTTGCATCTAAAGCTACTCTTTGAGGCGTTTCATTATCAATGATCGCAT
>CAMDDF010000146.1 GCA_945890885.1 Candidatus Kuenenia stuttgartensis
TTATCGCTGTGCAGGATGCACGGAAGGCGCTGGAGGCGGATGCTCAATCGACGGAGAAGATAAGGAAACTTGCAAATGCCCTTGCCGATCTTGAACACGATAAATCTTTCGAGGAGGCAATAAAACTTCTTGAAGAAAATTATGTTAAATTGCGTGATTTCAGCTTAAAAAAACTTGCTGGGGAGTTGCAGATTAAGCGTTTTAAAACGCTTGCCCGAAAGACGAAAGCTAAAATCGAGGCGGATTCTAAAGACGACAAATCCAGGCAGGAATTCCGTAAAATCTCGGATAATCTGCTAAAAATCGAGATTGAACACTTCAAGCTATGCGTTGAGAACTACCCGACCGATGCCAAAATGAAGTTTGAGTACGGCTCGCGGCTCATTCAGACCAAGCAGTACGACCAGGCGATTCCGGTGCTTCAGGAGGCTCTTCAGGACCCGAAAAACAAAATTGCAGCAATGGACAAACTTGGTGTTTGCTTTTTTAATAAAGGTTGGTATACTGACGCGATTGATATTTTTCAGGAAGCTATCAAATCCTATGAATTTGAGGACGATGCAGTTGCAAAGGATTTGAGATATAATCTTGCCCGTTCCTTTGAACAGGACGGCGACCTGGAGCAGGCACTGGCGATTTATCGCAAGCTCGCTCAGCTTGATTATAGCTATAAGGATGTCAGGATAAGAGTCGATAAGCTTAGAGCAAAAGGAAACGGCAAAAACGGTAATAGCCAATCAACCTCTCAGTAAGAGTATTGTAAATAAACAGTTTTAGGAGATAAGACAAAAGTGGCACATTCATTATCAGCCCAAAAAAGAGTAAGGCAAGACGCGAAGAAACGCATGATTAACCGTTCGAGAAAAAGCGCTGTCAAGACAGACATCAAAAAGCTTGAACTGGCAGTGAAAGAGGGCAATGTCGAAAAGGCACAGGCGCAGCTCAAGGCCGCTCAGATTGAGATCGACAAAGTTTCTTCGACATCGACGATGCACAAAAATACCGCTGCAAGGCTCAAATCACGCCTGACAAAGAAGTTTAACGCATTGAAAACCAAGTAATAACGCACAATAATACAGATTTCCATATCGATTATTGACTATCCAGCCGATAGAATACTTATCGGCTGGTTTTTTTTTGCTTAGGCTGGACAAAGCTCAGGCTGCAATATTTAAAGTTAAAATACAAAATTTATGACAGACATTTTTAAGCAAAGAATTCTCAAATTCATACGCCACAGGGAATACAAGCCTTTGAAGTTTTCCGCATTGCTAAAGGCTTTGGATATTCAGGACGAATATAAGGATGAATTCCTGGCGGCGTACACTCAGCTTCAACAAGAGGGGATGCTGCTTGTTGGGGATAAAAAACTAGTCTCGGTTCCAGAGCCTAAAGGGATTATCACAGGCAAATTCAACGGCAATCCCAAGGGTTTCGGCTTTGTAGTTCCAATTGAACGCGGCGCATACACAGACCTTTTTATCTCTCCATCAGATACTAATGGGGCGATGTCAGGCGATATTGTTTCCGTTAAGGTTGTCAAAAAGGGTGTTCGCGGCGGAAAGATGGCTTATGCGGGTGCGGTTCTTGAAATACTGGAAAGGGGCCATAGCCGATTCGTCGCGACTTTAATGTACAAGGGCGGCCAATGGATTGCAAAGCCCGATGGCACGACCATTGTCGAGCCTGTTGTAGTTGACGATGTCTCAGCAAAAGACGCAGGCGAAAATGACAAAGTTGTTGTCGAGATAATCCAGTACCCGCAAATCGATAAGATGGGCAGGGGAGTAATTCTTGAAGTTCTCGGCAAAGCCGGCAGATATGATACCGAGATAAGGTCGGTTATCGCGCAATATAACATCGAAGAAAAATTTCCGGAAACGTGCTTCGATGATGCCCGTTTGGCTGCGGAAAATTTCAATCCCGACCAGCTCATACGTCGGGCGGATATTACCGACAAGATTATAATAACGATTGACCCGGAAACGGCCAAGGATTTCGATGATGCAATCAGCCTTGAAAAAACCAGAGACGGCCACTGGCGGCTTGGCGTGCATATCGCGGACGTTTCGACATTTATCCCGTTAGAATCCGAGCTTGACATCGAAGCACGCAAGCGCGGCAACAGCGTATATCTGCCGGGCAAAACGATACCGATGCTTCCGGAAATTCTCAGCAACGGTATATGTTCGCTTCAGCCAAATCAAAAAAGATTCACGAAAACTGCATATATCACTTACGACAACAATGGCAATATCGTCGATAGAAATTATGAAAACAGCCTTATCCAGTCAACCGCAAGGCTTACATACGAGCAAGCCAACGATATTCTAAACGGCAAGACCGATGGCTTTTCGAGCGAGGTAGTCAGCTTGCTCAAAGATATGGATACCCTTGCAAAAATCATTGAGCAAAGACGAATTAAAAAAGGGATGCTTCATCTTGACCTGCCGGAAACCGAACTTGAGTTTGACAAGGAAGGCCAGGTTGTCGATGCTCACCCTGCGGACACCAGCTATCCGCACACGATAATTGAAATGTTCATGGTCGAGGCAAACGAGGCGGTCGCTTCATTGTTCGACAGATTTAATATTCCGTTTATACGCAGGATTCACCCTGACCCGGACAGTTTGACGACAGAAAGACTTTCGCGTTTCATTCGTGTCTGCGGGCTTAAAATTCCCAAGAAAATCGACCGTAAGGTGATGCAGGATTTGCTTACTGCGGTAAAAGGTACGCCTAAGGAATTTCCGGTGAATCTGCATATTTTGCGCAGTCTGACAAAGGCGGAATATTCTCCGCTGCATATCGGGCATTTCGCGCTGGCTTCGCAGACGTATTGCCATTTTACATCGCCTATTCGACGATATGCGGATTTGATGGTGCATCGGCTGTTTCAGGTTTATGTCGAGCAGCGAATCAATCAGGTCGGCCTTGAGGAAGTTATCCCTGAAGCTGAATTGACAGAAATCGGCAAGCATATAACCTTTACCGAGCAGCGTTCCGCGGCGGCAGAGGACGACCTTAAAAAGGTTCTCATACTTGAGCTTCTCAGTAAAAAGATTGGCTCTGAGCTTGAAGGGGCCGTTACCGGCTTTAGCAGTTCGAGCGTTTTCGTTCACTGCTATAAGTACGGCATAGATGCGATGTTTAATATGTCCGACCTTGGTACTGACGATTGGCAATACGAGGAGCGGCACGGCGTTGTTGTCGGCCAGCATTCCGGCAAGCGTTTGGAAATCGGTACGCCGATGAAAGTCCTTATCGTTTCCGTGAATCTTCCAACGCGCCAGCTTATGGTCGCACCGTCGGTTCCGCTTGTCGCAAACCGAGATGAGCTTGATTACCGCAAAATGAAAAAGAGCAAATTTCAGAAACTCACCCGACCGGCAAAAGACAAAAGAGCTGGAAAAGATAAAGGCAAACGAAGACAGCGATAAATTAGATTTTGGGGTTATGATGTGGGTTATAGTGTGAATTGGCAGGGTGTGCAAGTTCTGCGAAGCAGGTTTTGCACACGCAGGATAATCTGGGCGATTAAATGACAAATTATAAAAGGATTATTGGTCGAAGTGATTATTTTTCCTTTACTGTTGTTACGCACGATAGGCAAAGGTTTTTGACAGACGATAATTCACGAGCATTGCTGAGATTTGCAATCGAGCAAACACGGGAACAATATCCCATTCGAAGTTAGACGAAAGCCCATCTTACTTTTTACACATCACAACTTCTGTCACGCAGCCAATTTAATCCTTAGTAAAGTGCGGTTACCGATACATCATCTATCCAGAGATTCTCACCAGAATCTATCGAAGTTCCCTCAAATTTAAGACGGAAATTCGATATGAAGTACTGTGCATCGCTGCCAGTGTTGTAAATGGTT
>CAMDDF010000147.1 GCA_945890885.1 Candidatus Kuenenia stuttgartensis
GGCGGTCGCCCAGGTCAAAGGTGTCGAAGTCAGCTCCGCCGATTATAAAGTTGAGATAGACAGTACATCAATCGATATTGAAAGAGCCGAAACGAGTAAGAGTGTCAATGTTGATTCTGTGTCTATAGAGGCCGCTGGCGATGTGACCAAAACGCGTGCAGGCGGAATCGTTAAGGGGTATGATGTAATTGAGGAAAAGACAAGAGATGACGGCTCGTATGAGGTGGTCTTGAATGTTCGGCTGTATGATTATGAAAAGCCTGCCCAGTCCAAGAGAGCCAGTATTGCGGTGATGCCTATACAGACGCTTGCCGACTCTTATACTGCCGGCGATTACAATATTTCCGGAACCGATGCGGCCAAAATGCTTGCAGATAAGATAGAAATTGGATTGACCAAGACAAATAAAATGGCGGTTCTGGACAGGAGGCATGTCGCGGAAGTTCTTGCCAATCAGAATTTTAATTATTATCTGGGGTCGCTGGAAGAACGTGCCAGGATAGGCAATGCACTTGGTTCAGATTATATGTTCATCGGAATGATTGCTGATATGCGGATAACTGTTGAAACTAAGAATATCGAGGCTGTTGGGGTTGTTTCAAGTGAGTATGAGGCAGCGTTTGGTTTTGATTATCGCGTAGTCAATGCGCAGACCTTGCAAATTAAGATGGCTGATGCAATTAAGATTCGTCTTGGAAATGATCAGGTTAATATGCTGATTGATCCGAGAACGCAGGAAGTTGATTATAAGGATATGCTTGATAATTTGATGTCTATGGCTGCTGAGGGGGTGGTGGCAAATATTATGGAACAGCTTTATCCGGTCAGGATAGCGGCAATTTCTGATTCGGAGCAGATTGTCATCAATCAGGGTCAGGGCAGGATATTTGAAGGAATGGTTTTGAATGTTGTTGCTGAGGGAGAGGAAATTTTTGATTCAGAAACAAATGAGTCGCTCGGAAAAACGGAGAATACGATTGCCAAAGTTCAGGTCTATAAAACGATGGCTAATATTTCGTATGCTAAATTAATTGAAGGGAAAATCGCTGACATTGCTGTTGATCTGATATGCAGGCCGGTTATGGATGAGTTTGGCGGTTATCAGGAAACCGACAATGGCGCCAAAAGCAAAATCGAAATAACACCCCAGGGCGGGGTGAAGCTGCCTTCAGATTAAAGATTTGTGAATTGATGGCAAAGTTCGACCAGCAAAGTTTATTTGCAGATGATAACTCCGGCGATTCTCCACAAACAGGCCACATTATCCGTGTGGCGATAGAGGACTCGGCTGTCGAGGGGATGTTCGATTATCTTGTGCCGGAAAAACTATGGCCGGTGCAAAAGGGTCAGCTTCTGGAAGTGCCATTCGGAAGGGGTAACAATTCTCAGCGTGCGGTCTGTCTTGAAAGTAATATTGAACGTCAGTTTCAAAAAATAAAACTTAAAAGTATTACTGCGATTGTCGAAGAAAAACCCATTCTTGATGACCATCTCATCGAGCTTGCTCAATGGATAAGCAGCTATTATATATGCCCAATCGGACAGGTGCTTTCCGCGATGGTGCCCTCAGCTGTCAAAAAAGGCATCGGTATGCAAACCCAGAAATTTGTATATCTGGCCAAACCAGTTGAAGAATTTCCAAAGGCCCCAAAGCAAAAGGCTCTATTGCATCTTCTGACAAAACTGGGGGCAATCGATGCTGAAAGCGGCATTGAGCAAAATCAACTGCTCGAACAGACAGATTGTACAGCGGCGGTATTGAAGACCCTTGGCCAAAAGCAGTTTATTAAAATTGCAACAAAAAAAACGCTCAGAACTCTTCCGATACTTCCGGCAGGATTGGTATCTGCTGCATCTGAAAATAATATCACGCTCAATGATGATCAGCAGGTTGCCCTGAAACACATCTGCTCCGAAATGAACAATAATACTTTCAGTGTTTCGCTGCTTCACGGCGTAACAGACAGCGGCAAGACAGAAGTCTATATCCGCGCAATTGAGCAATGTATCGGCAAAGGAAAAACCGCGATAATACTTTTGCCGGAGATTGCCCTTACCGCCCAGACCGTCCAGCGATTCAGCAAACGGTTCGAAAATATTGCGGTAATGCATTCAGGACTGACCGCTGCCCAGCGAAATCTCCAATGGCAGAATATTAATGAAGGAAAAGCCAATGTGATAATCGGTGCACGCTCCGCGATTTTTGCGCCGGTTAAAAACCTCGGCCTTGTTGTCGTCGATGAGGAGCACGAGCCAAGCTATAAACAGGATACCGTCCCGAGATATCACGGCAGAGATGTCGCGATAAAACGATCCCAGCTTTACAATGCTCACGTCATTCTCGGCTCAGCAACGCCATCTCTGGAAAGTTTGTACAATTGCCTCCATCGCAGTCATTACAAGCTGCTGTCTATGCCAAAAAGAGTCAAAAATTATCACATGCCCACGATGAAACTTGTGGACCTGAAAACATCGACAGGCTTTAATAATCCGCAGGCCGCTTCGCTTATCAGTGATGCGATGAAAACGCAGCTTGACATAACACTTTCACGAGGCGAACAGGCGATACTGCTTCTTAACCGCCGAGGCTATAGTAATTACGTTTTCTGTCCCTCGTGCAAACATACTTTACAGTGCAGAAATTGCGATGTTTCGCTGACATTTCATAAATCCGAAAAGCCCAGCCAGAACACAAACCCAGATATGTTCAAAACCATCACCGGCAAACATATTGCTCACGGATATGCGGTGTGCCATTATTGTCTGTCGCGGACTCTGGTGCCGGAAAAATGCCCGTTTTGCCAGACAAAAATGATAATGATAGGCCTAGGTTCACAACGCCTTGAAGAAGAGCTTGCGGCTAAATTTCCAAAGGCCAATATCGCCAGAATCGACAGCGACTCGATGCAAGCCAAAGATTATTATCGTGTGCTTGAAGATTTCGGATCAGGCAAGATAAATATATTGGCTGGCACTCAAATGCTGGCCAAGGGTCTGCATTTTCCAAATGTTACGCTGGTGGGGATAATCAGTGCCGATACATCGCTGACGCTGCCGGATTTCCGTGCCAATGAGCGAACTTTTCAGCTAATCTGCCAGGTTGCCGGCAGGGCAGGCCGAGGTGAGAAGGCCGGGACGGTAATTGTCCAGACTTTCTTCGCTGATCAGGCGGTTATTAAATTTGCGATGAATAACGATTTTCAAAATTTTGTCGAAGATGAACTAAGACACAGAAAAGCAGCGGGGCTGCCGCCATTTGGCCGACAGGCAATAATTCACCTAAGGGATGAAAAATTCGACCGCCTCCAGCACGAATCCGCCCAGCTTCGCCAGCAGATAGATTTGGCTGTAAGTGCTTTAAATATAAAGATTAACATTCAAGGGCCGATGCCTTCTGCCATTGCAAGGATACACGGCTTTTACCGTAACCAGATTATATTGCTTGCTGATAATCCCGAGCCTTTGCAACGGCTTTTTGCACGTCTGAGGGCACAAAATATGCTTCAGGGCAGGTCAAAAATTGCCGCAGATATTGATCCTGTCAATTTATTGTAGTTGAAAATGTTCCTGTAATTTATTATACTAATTCTCTTTGGCTTCGGAGAGTAGCTCAGTTTGGCTAGAGCGCTACGTTCGGGACGTAGAGGTCGCAGGTTCGAATCCTGTTTCTCCGATTTTTTCAAGTGTGTTAATAATGTGCTTGTTCGTGCATATTGCCCGGCACAATCTGATGCGTGTGGTCCTTGGTGAATTTCAAATTGCATTAAAGGCGTATAATGAAAAAATTTGCGATGATAGGAGTTGGCGGCTATATTGCTCCACGGCACTTGAAAGCTATCAAGGATAC
>CAMDDF010000148.1 GCA_945890885.1 Candidatus Kuenenia stuttgartensis
ATTTGCCCTTTAACAAAAGCACTACAATTAGGCTGCGAACTGCATCCTTGCAATAAAATTATCGATGCGAAAATAACCGCAAACTGTATTAAATTTTTCACATAATCTCCTTAGCCAATAGGAAGTGTAATTTATTACACACGCTAGATTTTTTTATCCAGCAGCTTCCGCTGCTCGGCTTCTATATTTCAATCATCAATCTCGAGATTTTCAGGTTTCAGGCGTTTTAGTTCTGTGAGCTGATTGCGGCCGATTCTGGCTTGTATCGCATAATGGCTGTCCTCGTATTGCTCATCGAGAATCGTGGCGTATGCTCTAAGATAGCTGTGTATCTTTCCATAAGCATTATCGCCGCTGACTTTGACAATGACCTCGTGGCCCTTGAAGCGTTTCAATATCGCCTCCGACAAAAGCTCAAGATTGATTCCCGTTTTTGCGGAAATACAAATCGCATCGGGATGCAGCGTGTTTATCATATCAAGCTGGCCGGGGCGGGTAATTTTATCCGTCTTGTTCAAAAGCATAATTACAGGCTTATGGCCGCAGCCAAGCTGCTTTAAAACCGCATCGACAGACGCTATATGCTCCATCGCGTCCTCATTGCTCGCATCGACCACATGCAAAAGAATATCCGCGTAAACCGCTTCCTCAAGGGTGGCCTTGAACGACGCTACAAGGTGATGCGGCAAATGCTTAACAAAGCCGACGGTATCGCTCAAAAGCACATCCATACCGGCTTGGAGATTCCATCTTTTCGTCTTGGTATCAAGCGTTGCGAAAAGTTTGTCCTCGACAAGAACGCCCGCATCGGTCAAAGCATTCATCAGCGTACTTTTGCCGGCGTTGGTGTAGCCGACGATACATATTTTGAACTGGCCCTTGCGGCTGTCGATTTCACGCATCTTGCGTTTATCAATTTCTTCAAGCTCGCTCTTGAGTTCGGTAACCCGCTTACTTACAAGCCGACGGTCAATTTCGAGCTGTTTTTCACCTGTGCCGCGTGTTCCGACAGCAGCACCGGCTGCGCCTGAACCTCCGGCACCAGCACCGCCCGTAACAGTATCAAGGTGCGACCACATCCGAGTCAAACGGGGATAGGTATATTCAAGCTGGGCAAGCTCGACCTGAACCTTGGCTTGCCGTGTGCGTGCGTGTGTTGCGAAAATATCGAGAATAAGCTCGCTGCGGTCAAGAACCTTAACCTGCATTATTTCCTCAAGCGACCTTATCTGCCCCGGCGAAAGGTCATTGTCGAAGATAACAACGTCCGCTTCATGCTCCCGAACCTTATCTGCCAGTTGCTCAGCTTTACCCTTGCCGATGAATGTTGAAGCGTTGATTTCCCTGACCTTCTGCTGGAATTTGTAAACCACCGTCGCCCCAGCCGTTTGAGCCAATGCCGCCAGCTCAGTCAAATCATCGAAATTTTTCTCGCGTCCCCTGAGGATTGCCCCGGCAAGAACCGCCCGTTCCTTTTCAACTTTAAGCTGCTCTCTAAAATTTTCCACTTAAATTAAATTACTCCGAAGAATCGTAAGTTCTTTTCAATAATGATTTTAAAAATCTTAATCTACCTATATGTAGATTATATCACCCCGGCGGAAAAACTCAATAAATATATAAGCAAGATACTGCACTGAAGCAGTACAAAACCCCAAAAAATCTGAACTAATCAGCCATTTATCGCCGCCAAGCGGCTTTTCTTACCATAAGAGGCGGCATCTGGGCCGGTGTAGCACGGTGAATATCCATCTTCAGACAACTCTGCGAGTTTGGATACCAGCTGATATTGTACAGTTCAATGTCCGGTTTTCCCGGCTTTTTGCGACAAATTTTCTTAAAAATTTTCATAATAATCACGTCCTGCATAAGATTATCGATACTTTTCACTATATCTAAGGTTGATATCGACACCAAATCAGGCTTACTTAACCAGAAAAAACAGAAAAATTACAGATTGGCAAATAATATCAGTAAAGATTTAGTTGCTGAAGCTGGCTCGATACCTGATTAAGCAATTGCTTGGTAAGAATATAGCCCCAAATGGTAATTCCAATCACAGCAACGGAGACAATAATTTTTGTGATTATTTTATATTTCGGGTGAAACCACACCAGCGGCAGCGCAAATGGGCCAACGCAAGCTATCGCCAGCACGATTATATTTGTACCATAATACCACTTTAACGCTGGCTCTTTTGTCTGGGGAACCATCGGTTTGTTCAGAAACTCGTTGCAGAAGCGGCACTTGATTGCATCATCCTGAATCAACTCGGCACAAAACGGGCATTTTTTCATTTTACAATCCTTTGTGATGCAATATGTTTAAATTGTTATATTGTCAATCAGGCGGGCTTTGCCCAGATGGGCCGCGATTACGACAAGGGCAGAACCTGCGATTTTATCAAGCGGCTGCAAATTTTGAGTATCAACGATTTCGATATATTGAACCTTTATATTGGAGCCGTTGGCAAGAAGCTTTCGCATTTCCGCAATCAAAGTTTTGGTATCCGTCTCGCCTGCTTCAAATAAAACTTCGCATAATTGCAGGCTTGCGTAGATAAGGGCGGCCTCTTTCTTTTCGGCATCGGTGAGATATTTATTCCTGCTGCTCATCGCAAGGCCCGATTCTTCGCGAACCGTCGTACAGCCTATAATTTCCAGCGGCATATTTAAATCAGCAACCATTCGTTTAATAACCGCAAGCTGCTGGGCATCCTTTTGGCCGAAGTACGCCTTGTCTGGCAAAACGATATTGAAAAGTTTGTCGCAAACTGTGGTAACACCTTTAAAATGTCCCGGACGATATTGGCCGCAAAGACCATCGGTGAGCCTTTCGACATTTACCCATGTAATGACCTCCTGCGGGTACATCTCCGACGCGCTCGGGGCAAATACGGCAGAAGCACCCGCCCTTTTGCATAGCTCCATATCGGCATCAAGCGTTCGAGGATATGCGTTATAATCGCTGCCCGGCTCAAACTGCGTCGGATTGACAAAGATGCTTACAACAACAAATCCGCATTGGCCAGCCGCTTGTTTGATTAAAGTTTCGTGGCCAACATGCAACGCGCCCATCGTCGGCACAAAACCGATTGTCTGGCCATTGCTTCGTGCGGTCTTAACCGCTTGTCGTATTTCATTTATCGTTTTGCAAAGTTTCATCAAATTTCCTTTTTGCTGAAAACGTAATATTTTATTTCTTCAGCCAATGCCCGCACGCTGTTGCCGTCGGCTGTATTAAACTTGCCTGCGTCAATGGTAATCACCGGACAGGTTTTCCAGTATTTAAACATTTTATCATAATCAAATTCGAGGCTATACAAAAAATTCTGCGTAATTTCCTGCTCATAAGGCCTGTTTCGCAGATGAATCCTCTCAAGGCAACGGCTGATTGAGTCTTTGAGGTATATAACGACAGATGCTTTGGCAACCTTTGTTTCGAGTATAGCATACTCGGCCTTGTATTTTAGCATCTGTCCATCGTCGAGCCAGCGATTGGCATAGGCAAAGGCCTTTTCAAAGACGTAATCGCTGACGTAGAGTTTATCGCCAGTGAGCTTATCTTTGCCAAGCTGTGAGGCGCTGCTATTGACAAAATATAACTCCGATTTGAGCGCAAGGTCTTCCTGGCCGTCATAGACTTTGGCAAGGTATGGGTTATCATCGTAGTTTTCTTCGATAAGCATAGCATCGAGCATTACCGC
>CAMDDF010000149.1 GCA_945890885.1 Candidatus Kuenenia stuttgartensis
GTTTCAGGCCAGAAAACACTGCTTGTCGATATTGACCCGCAATCACACTGTGCCGTTGGTCTGGCAGTGCCGGAAGAACAGGTTGAACAAAGCATTTATGATGTTCTCGTTGGAAGCATTACAAGCCATAAAAAGAAAATCACAGAAATATTGTGGCAAATCTCAGATAATTTTGAGCTGGCACCGGCAAGCCTTGACTTGGCGGCATTTGAACAGCAGATGGCCGGAATCAGCGACCGCGAAAGTTGCCTCCAGAATGTTTTAGCCGAAGTTGCCGACATTTACGACTATGTCATAATTGATTGCCCGCCATCGGTTGGGCTTTTAACATTTAATGCGTTAAAGGCTGCTGACGATGTAGTCGTGCCAGTCGATACAGGCTATTTTTCGCTGCACGGGCTCGGAAAACAGCTTGATACAATAAATTTCCTCAGCAAACAGTGCAACCATCAGATAAATGTTATGGTTCTGGCCAGCATGTACGACATCAGAACAAAAATGGCACGCGAGATACTAGCTGAACTTCGCAGGCAGTTTGGTGATAAAATGTTCAAGACCACAATCAATTTCAATACCAAGCTAAAGGAAGCCGCAAGCCTTGGTCAGCCTGTTTGCGAATATGACCCATCGAGCAAGGGCAGCAAAGATTTCCAGGCTCTGGCTCAGGAACTTGTCTCAAGCAATGCAAAATTCAGCAGAAATGAAATTGCCCGCTCGCTAACTGCGGAGCTTGACGCTATTTCCGAAAGTGCAAATGAGCTTCTTGAAGAAATCAATCCGCAGGCAAAACAGGAACAGAAAGCGGAAAACATCGAAATTTCGCAGGCTGTTAACCAGCTTGAAACCAGACTTGATGATTTTTACGGCTGCAGGCAGATTGACGGCAAGGTTATCTTCTCAGGTTTGTATCCCAGGGCAGAAAAGGTCGAAATCGCTGGCGATTTTAACGGCTGGACACCTGAAGAATGGCCAATGCAAAAGGTTAGCGATAAAGGGCATTGGCAGCTAACAAAGCCGCTACAGTTTGGTACTTATAAGTATCGTCTGGTGGTTGACGGGTTGTGGCAGCAGGACCCATATAATGCAAAAGCAGAAATTAACCCCTTTGGCGAATTTAATTCTTTGCTTGAGGTTAGCCAATATTAATTTTTCAGATCTTCTCCTCCTCCGAAGGCCCCGAATTTCGGGGCTTTTTTATGCGCAAAATTCTTGAATTGTTAAATCCACATTAAAAAATCAAAAAACTTTACAGATTTTTTTTGGCACAGGCAAATACCGATAAAACGCCGTTTTTATTTGTTTAAACAGGCATAAATGAGATATCATAGGTTGAGGGATCGGCGGAGTGTCCGATAAAATTCAGGGTCAACAATCATATTAACTTGACTATATCCTGAAAAAAGTATATACTTTGCCTAGACAATAGAAGGGGATGGATTCCGTAACTTCAATGCAAGGATCGCACGGTCTGTTTGTCTGTCTGTGCGTATTAGTTTTGTAAGTGGGTTACAAAAGAAAATATAACATATAGAAGGATAGTAGTATGAAAAAGGCACTTTTTGTTTTGGCAGTGGCGGTTTTGTGCGTGTTCGCAGGTAACGCAAACGCAGGATTTTCCTACAGCTTTGTAAACATAACAGACAATAACTCAATGAATGCCCAGATAGGTGAAGACCAGCTTGGAGTTGAGGTTAGTGACAACGGCAGTTCACAGGTACTGTTTCACTTTACCAATACCGGGCCTTACAACTGTTCAATTGCCCAGATTTACTTTGAGGATAACCTGGACATGCTTGGAGACGTTGACAGCCTGATAGAAAGTTCAGGTGTTGACTTTGTTATCGACAACACACCCGGAAATTTGCCGGGCGGGAATACAATATCATTTATTGAGGACTATGAAGTAAAGGCTGCGGCTCAGGGTGGCGTTGCTGCGAACGGTGTTAATCCGGGCGAGTCTTTGGGTGTTGTGTTTGATATTGCCAGCGGTTTCAGCTATGACGATATTATAGCCAGCTTGGATGAGGGTACTACCAGAATAGGCATGCATGTTCAGTCGTTTCCTTACAATAATGCAGGTAGTGAAGCATTTGTAAACAATGGACGCGAACACCCACTAGTTCCTGCTCCCGGAGCAATTATTCTTGCGGGTATCGGAACTGGCATTATCGGCTGGCTACGCAAAAGAAAAGATGCGTAAGTTTTTATTTTAATTTGATTTATAAAGCCTTCGGCTAATAAGCTGAGGGCTTTTTTTATTCATTTTTTTTATTAACCGCATTACACGTATGTCGCTGATTTTGCAATAGATAAGAAACTGGATCCCCGCCTTCGCGGGGATGACAATACTGTAGGGATACGGAGGATAACGAAAAAAAAATCCAGATTTTTTTGGCACAGGCAAACGCCGTTTTTATCTGTTTAAACATGCATAAATGAGATGTTATAGGTTGAGGAATCGGCGGTGTATCCGATAAAAATTCAGGGTCAACAATCATATTAACTTGACTATATCCTGAAAAAAAAGTATAATACGCCCTGACAATTGGGGATGGATTCCGTAATTTCACGTAGGGAACGCAATGTCTGTTTGTCTGTCTGTACGTATTCATTTTGTAAGTGGGTTACAAAATAAAGTATAACACATAAAAGGATAAGTAGTATGAAAAAGACACATTTTGTTTTAGTAGTAGCGTTGTTGGTAAGTTCGGCAGCATCGGCGGATTTTAGTGGTTACACCAACGGTAAATTTTATGCCCCGGATGATGCGACAGCAACACAGCTCGCGAATCTTTCTGGAAATGGCACAAACCATCTTACAACTGGCGATCCAGTATTTATTTTCGGTTCGAGAACAGAATTGGCGTATAAGGACGGCTACCAGTTTTCCGGCGATTTGGACCAGCCGTTTGTTCTTGGCGGAATAGCCTATCACAATGGGTACACATACACTGGCACCCAAATTGACAGCGTTTCACTTGAGATTACCACAACCCTTACTAACCCGACAAATTTTCAGGATACACAGGAGGTTAGCTTTGACTTTGATTTGACAACATATGGGCCGGACGGGCTTCTTTTGAGTGATTCTGATGCGTTTGATCTTGGAGATAGTTATCAGCTTGAAATTCTCGGGTTCAAAAATCGATGCAGAGGAGGCTTTAGTGATTCCTGGTATGTCAGCGAAAACGACACTGCTTGCAACTATATCTGGGCCAAAATTACTGAAAGGCAAAACGTAATTCCTGCCCCGGGAGCGATTGTTCTTGCGGGTATCGGAACTGGGATTATCGGCTGGTTACGCAAAAGAAAAGATGCGTAAGTTTTTATTTTAATTTGATTTATAAAGCCTTCGGCTAATAAGCTGAGGGCTTTTTTTATGCGCAGATTTTGCAAGAAGTCAAAAGAGAGATCCCTCGTCGCTACGCTCACTCGGGATGACAAATCGGCGGGTCAGAGCCTCATCTACATTTATATCGTGTCGCTTGCGCTCCACGCTTTCATTATGAACCCAAGAAGAAATCGGGAGGCTAACAAATGGTTGGGCGAGAACATTACCCGGCCACTTGGGCAACTCGGCTTCTATTTTCGGTAGGAAATATTTGATTAAATGTTGATTCTGAGGTTTTTTTGTGTTATTTTGGCTGGCTCGGTGAGTAAGAAGAATCTGAAAATTAACAGTGAAAGGAAATTCAAT
>CAMDDF010000150.1 GCA_945890885.1 Candidatus Kuenenia stuttgartensis
TCATATTCTTAAACATTTTATTACCCTTTAAAATTCATGTTTTAGTTTTAGTTTTTCCCTAATTTCACGTTTTTGTTTTTCCATTATAGTTTTTCAGTGCTGTCCACGACTGCATCTGAAATAGCTTTAATGTTTGACATACTTAATACTTTGTCGATATCCAGCAGTATTTTGACTGAATCTCCGATTTTTCCCATACCCATAATGAAATCGGTGTTGACCGATGAGTCGAATTGTGGAGCTTCTTCGATGTTTTCGCCGTCGATATCAAGAACTTCCTGAACATGGTCGACGACAATACCAGTGCTGAATTTTCTGCCATCCTGGCGGATTTCAACAACGATGATGCAGGTTTCCTCGGTAACTGTTGCGGTATTCATACCGAACTTTGACCGAAGGTCAATTACAGGGATAACCTGACCTCTCAGATTTATCACTCCCTTTACATAGGCGGGCATCTGTGGAACTGCGGTTATCGCCATATAGCCGATAATCTCGCGTACCTTTAGAATCTCCAGGCCATATTCCTCAGGCCCAAGAGCAAAGGTAAGATACTTGCCTTCCTTCTCTGTCAGATCTTTTCTGATCTGCTCCAATTGTACTGTTGCATTTGCCATGCTACTCTCCTAATTGAATCGTTCATATTTAGCCTTTTGCCTAAACAATTTAGGCACTAAAGCTTTTTTGCTGTTATATAATTCGTCGATTGAACAACAGGCCTTAATTTCGGAAAGTACCTGAATATGCCAATGCCTCCTGAAATGAACAAATACCCTTCATAAATAATCATCTTTTTGGGTTTCTGTTAAAGGAATTCCTGTGTAAAGGTCGATTAAATAGATATGGTTGTGTTATGAAATTGTAAGGATGTAAGAGGGTAGCTTAAAGGCAGACATGAAGTGCTAAAAAGAACAGGTAACAAGAACATGAAAAGCATTCAGTACATATTATTCATAGTACCCACGCAAATGATTCACACAATTTCATAACCTTCTCTTTGATGGGCTGGCCCGCCGGATAATCCAGCTCATCATTTTTTTTTGCTGGCTTTAGCATAATGTTCTGTTATGGAACCAGTGCAAGTGTCTGCAGGTTTTCCACCAGCTTTTTTTTATCAATCGGCTTGACCAGATAGGCATCACACAGGCCATGAAATGCATTGTTGACGTTTTTCATATCGCCCAGTGCTGTGGTCATAATGATTTTTGCACCCTGATAAGAAAGAATACAGCAGTCCTCCTCCAGTTTCCGAATATGTTTTAGTGCCTCTTGTCCATCCATTTCCGGCATCATAATATCCAGACAAATCAGATTGTAAGGATCGCCACTTTCCATTGCGATACGCACAGCCTCAACAGCTTCTTTGCCGTTCACAGCAATATGGGCTTGGCCCCACTTTAAAAGAATCTGCTGAAGCAGCAGACGGCTGGTAAAATCATCTTCGACAATCAAGGTCTTCATAGCAATCTCCATTATTATTATTTTTTGGTAATTGTATTGTTTCTACTTGCTGCATCATATCTTTTAGGCGGTTGAACTGGCTCTCCAGCTTAGGGCAACTGTCGCTGACTGATTCGAAATTGCCATTTTTGCATGCCTTTTCGATTTTAGCGGCCAGCTCGCGTAACGCTTCGCCGCCGACATTGGCCGCGGCACCCTTTATACTGTGAGCAACCCGCTCAATAGTTTCGTTATCACCTGCCTCAAGCGAGGTCCTAAACAGTTCAATTTGTTTGGGAATATCTTCCAGGAAGACATCGATTATCATTTGTACCATCTCGGCATCCCCCATCATCCGCTCTAAAAAGCCGTCACGGTCATAGACCAGAGTCTGCGTGTCTACTGTCGGCTCAGGTAATGACAATGCTGCAACGGATTTAAAAGCATGAAGTGCTTCTTCAGACGGGAGCCACTGCACCAATTTTTCAATAAGTGCCTTCTGTGTAACCGGCTTGGAGATATAGTCATTCATCCCTGAATTGATACATTTTTCACGGTCGCCCTGCATAACATTGGCTGTCATCGCAATAATTGGAATATCATGATTACGCACGGCAGATTCAGGATTGCGTATTTTCTGCGTGGCCTCTAAGCCATCCATCTCAGGCATCTGCATATCCATCAGCACCAGGTCATAGTCGATCATTTCCAGTGCCTTGACCGCTTCATCGCCATTAGCTACCGCATTGGCATTAAGACCGAGCTTTTTGAGCATTTCTATGGCAACCTTCTGGTTCGTAATGTTGTCTTCGGCCAGCAGGATGTGTACATTGCTGTGTCGTATCGGATGGTCGGTGTCGTATCGTACAACCGAGCGTAATATGTCGGAGTCTGGTACGCCATTCAGCATCGAGGTCAGTCTGGCGAATAAATCTGATGGCCGTACCGGTTTATTCAGACAGGCCGAAAAACCGAGTTCAGTCAGTTCGTCGCTGTTAGTCTGATGGCCTAATGAGGTCATCATCATCAGGCAGACATCCTTGAATCGCTGGTCTTGTCGAATCACTCTTCCCAGCATTAGTCCATCCATTTCGGGCATCTGCATATCTGTTATAACCAACTCAAAAGGCATTTTTGACTGGTAAGCCTGAGACATTATCTCCAGTGCCTTTTGGCCGCTTGATGCCTGGCTGACCTGTGCGCCCCACGATGTCAGCCGTATGTGAAGAATTTCGAGATTTGTTGCGTTATCATCAACGATAAGGATGCGTTTGCCACTGATTTCAGCTGGTTTATTGCGTGTCCTGCTATGTTCCGGCTGCAGGGCAAGTCGTGCGGTAAACCAAAATTCAGAACCCTTACCTTCCTCGCTATTGATGCCAATTTGTCCGCCCATCATTTCAACAAGCTGCTTGGAGATGGCCAGTCCAAGTCCAGTTCCGCCGTATTTACGGGTAGTTGAGGCATCCACCTGTGTAAACTTTTCAAACAGCATATCAATCTTGTTGGCGGGTATGCCGATACCGGTGTCGCGTACTGCAAATCGCAGCACAACTTCATCTTTGTTTTTGGATGCGACCTCAACCCTCACCGATACTTCGCCATTTTCAGTGAACTTAATGGCGTTACCCGTCAGATTAGTTAGTATTTGCCGCAACCGGCCAGGATCTCCTTTAAGGTGTGATGGCACATCAGGATGAGCCGCACATATAAACTCCAGGTTCTTTCCTTTTGCTCGCACCGCTATCATTCCGCCAAAACCCTCCAATAAATCACGAATGTCAAAATCCAGTTGTTCCATTTCCAGTTTACCAGCCTCAATCTTGGAGTAATCAAGGATGTCGTTGATAATCCCCAGGAGTGATTCACCGCAATTTTTTACGATTTCGGCATACTCCCGCTGTTCGTCAGCTAATTCTGTATCAAGCAAAAGTTCCGTCATCCCGATAACACCGTTCATCGGTGTGCGAATTTCATGGCTCATAGTGGCTAAAAACTCACTTTTGGCTGCATTGGCCATCAATGTGACAGCCGCCAGATGGTTGGCACGGGCCGTCTCCTCCTCAAG
>CAMDDF010000151.1 GCA_945890885.1 Candidatus Kuenenia stuttgartensis
AAACTAAGCGTTCATTCCGGTTCTGATAAGTTCTCTATATATGGTTCTATCAATAAAACGCTCAAAAAATTCAATGCCGGTGTCCATGTCAAGACCGCAGGTACTACCTGGCTGGAAGAAGTGATCGGGCTGGCAATGGCTGGCGGTGAAGGACTGGTGATTGCAAAGCGTATATATCGTGAGGCTATGGGACGATTTGATGAGCTTTGCAGTCCATACGCAACGGTTATCGATATTGATGAGGCAAAGTTGCCAAGTCCTGATGTTGTGGATAAATGGAACAGTGATGACTATGCTTCGGTATTGCGCCACGACCAAAGATGTGCACAATATAATCCTCATTTTCGCCAGCTTATTCACGTTGGCTATAAAGTCGCTGCTCAAATGGGAGATGAATATCTCAATGCTCTGGTAAAATACGAGGATATCATCGCAGCAAATGTGCGGTATAATGTACTTGAAAGACATATTAAACCAATATTCTTGAGCTGAGTTCAGTCCCGTAAGGGGCCGCTGAACTTGATACGGTCTATGGTTTCTAACATCCCTTCAGACGCCTGAAGAAAAGTTGTTACCGTGCATGCCGCAGTACTCATAGATGACGAAATTGAGCAAGAGACGTAGGATGAGCGGATACGGGCTAACTTTTATCATGGTAAGTCAATTAGGATGAAATAACATTTGTACTTTACTCTATTGTGCATCATTAAATTTTATTACTGATCTATTCAAATATCTTACTCAATTGAGTTATGGGCAGCGTCCAAACATCGGTTTTGAGTGGGTAGCTTTCATTGCCGGGATAGACAACCCACGTTTTTCGAGGTTTTACTTCGTCAATAGCACTAACAGAACTTTTTGTTAGCTTTGGTGAAAGGGAATATTTTATTTCAACCGCAATTTCAACATTCAATCCTTTAGTTAGAACCAAATCAATCTCCGCAGCGGCAGCAGATTGTGTTCGATAGAAGTATGCATCATAACAAGATGGTTTTAAAGCAACAATTTGTTCGATACAAAAACTTTCCCAAGATGCTCCCAGGACAGGATTTGAAGCAAGGTCATTGTAGCTGTTAATCTTTAGTATGGTATGCAAAAGCCCTGTATCACGGATATAAATTTTGGGAGATTTAACTAACCTCTTTTTGGTATTTGTAAAAAAAGGCTGTAATTGCCTTATCATAAAAGTCTCTTCCAAAATATCCAAATACCTGCGAGCTGTTTTCGAATCGACCCCAAGGCTTTCTGCAAGTTTGCTTGCATTCCACATCTGGCTGGTACAATGGGAAGCCATCGTCCAAAAACGCAGCAAAGTCGTTGAAGGTACCATAACTCCAAGGGCCGGCAAATCTCTTTCAAGATGTGTTTGTATAAAGTTTCGCATCCATATCGTTGCTATTTCGTCTGAATCTGCCAAATAGCTTTCCGGATAGCCACCTCTCAGCCAGAGTTTAACATAGTTCTGTTGGTCTATGCCGATTTCATCTAATGTAAATGGCGATAGCTCGTGATATATAATTCTTCCTGCTAATGATTCAGAAGCTTGCCTTTTCAGTGATGGTGATGCTGAGCCAAGTATCATAAATCTGCCGGGTTTTCTGTCTTCATCAATCAAAGACCTAAGCAGGGGGAACAGGTCTGGTTTGCGGTGAGCCTCATCAAGAATTACTAAGTGGTTTTTGAACTGCTGAAGGTACAATTGAGCATCGTTAAGTTTTTGGAAGTCTTGAGGGTTTTCGAGGTCAAGGTAAATTACCGGACTATTAATATTTTTGGCAATCATTTTTGCCAGCGTGGTTTTACCTGCTTGACGGGGACCAACTAGCCCTATTGCCGGAAATTGTCCGAGATTCTCAATAATACTGTCCTGTATTCTTCTTTTAATCATGATTGAATTATCGGCAGTATACTCCTAAAAATCAATCATAATTTGTGGTTTTTAATATTATTTTAGCAAAAATAAATCTTTTTTGTGTCCTGTGGTATGATTAATAAAATGATAGAATGGCCTCTTATATTGATTAAGTGGATACTTTAAATTGCTTTTTGCTATGGGAAAAATGTGAAAATCAACTCCGAGATACGGCTCAGAAATGACTTAGTTCTAGCGGTAAAGTTCAGTGCTAAGACTGTTCCAGTACAGTCCACAAGCAGTTCAATTGTATTGTCCAGCGTCAAGAGTTTTTTCTTTCGCAGGTAAGGACTTGACGCTCTCCATAGGTGCCACCGACAAGAGTGATATCACCTATTTCAATAATGTCAAGGTCGGCAGTATTACCATGCAGCAACGGCAGGATGCGTGGAACTTTCTTCGTACCTATACCGTTCCAGGCAGACTGGTCAAGACAGGAAAGAATATTATCGCGGTTCGTGTCCACAGCGACAGGTATTCCGGCGGTATGACCGGACCTGCTGAGGTTATGAAATTGGCCTGCTCAGAGGACTTGAATACGAAGCCTATTTTGCTCGACGGCGTGTGGCGTTATGCGGTAGAAGCAAATTATGGTTTGGTAACAATCCCGCCGGAACCATTCGGTCCAGGTAATCCAAATACTCCATGCAGCCTGTTTAATGGAATGATTGCTCCGCTCACTCCTTTTGCCATGCGCGGCGCTATCTGGTATCAGGGCGAATCCAACGCTGACCGCGCCCGTCAATATCGCATTCTGTTTCCAGCACTGATAAATGACTGGCGCCATCACTGGGGCCGAGATGATTTTGCTTTTTATTTTGTACAGCTTGCTAATTACATGGGGCGTTGCGACTATCCCGCAGAAAGCACCTGGGCCGAACTGCGTGAAGCTCAAACCATGACTCTAAAGCAGCCGCATACAGGCATGGCCGTCGCCATTGATATCGGCGATGCGGACGACATCCATCCTCGAAACAAGGAGGATGTCGGCAAACGTCTCGCTTTTAGTGCTTTGCACCAGACCTACGGCAAGAAGAACATCGTCCCATGTGGGCCGTTGTTTCGGGAGATGAAACGCGAAGGGAATGCAATCCGCCTATTCTTTAAATACGTTGCTGGCGGCTTGGAATGTCATGGCGACAAGTTGGAAGGTTTTGCTGTTGCCGGCGATGATGGCAAGTTTGTCTGGGCCGAGGCAAAAATTGACCCAGCCATTAGCTCAGGATTGGCGGAAGATACAGTTATAGTAGAAAGTTCGCAGGTTTCAAATCCGGTTGCAGTGCGATACGCCTGGGATGATAACCCGGCGTGCAATCTCTACAACCGTACTGGCCTGCCGGCTTCTCCTTTTCGCACGAACCCAGATTGAACAGTCATGGCGTTCCAGCGTATTATCTGTACGAGTTCCTTATTGCCGATACAGGGCGTGTTGCCCAATGGGAGTTTTTTGCCGAGAAAGCATAAGTATAAAGATTTTGTCAAAATTCAAAGTTTTCAATCAAGTCGGCGTAAAAAAAGTTTCTTTGCTCACATGAAAACTAACCAGCCAATTAATAAACAAATTCTGGTGA
>CAMDDF010000152.1 GCA_945890885.1 Candidatus Kuenenia stuttgartensis
AGGGGTTGCGGAATCAGGAGCCATTTTTTAGATAAAAATATGCGGCCTGACGTTTTAATAATGGTTGAGAACCTACCGGACGCAACCGACCAGAAGACAAATGGCATCAAGGTAATCACTTACCCGGATTTACGGTGGAAAAGATGCGATATTAAATCCCTGAATCTGCTAGCCAATGTCATGGCCACACGAGCAGCACAAAAAAAAGGCTGCGGCGAAGCTATTCTTGTAAGTGAACAGGGATTCATAACCGAAGGGGCAGGATCAAGTTTTTACACGATATTTGACAATAAAATATGGACAACCCCGCTTAATGAGAACATTTTACCTTCCGTTTCCCGCAAATATGTTCTGAAAGCTGCCAGCGAGCTTGGAATCGGCATCGTCGAAGAGCACGTCAAGGCAGCAGATGCATCAAAAGCTAAGGAAATGCTTATCGGCGTTACAACCAGAGATGTCGTAGGGATAGTCGAGTATGATGGCCAGGCCATCGGCGACGGTAAAGTCGGTAAAATAACAAGACAGCTTGAAAAAAAATTCGCTGAGTACACGAAATAATTTTAAAGGATTTGCAGAATTTCTTCAGGGTCTTTTCGCTTTCGGTAGTCAACGTCGATATAAGCATCGATTATTTTCCAATCCCTGCCGACGATATATGTTGCTGGAATAGGCAATTCGCCGGAGTCATTGCCATTGACGGATACTAAATCTATCCCGAAGCTTTCATATAAATCCGAAACCTGTGAATCTAGCTTAAACACCAATCCGAACTGACGGGCAACTTCGTTGTCAAAGTCGCTGAGCACTTCAAAGGATAGATTGCTATTGCGGCCCGCCATCGAAGATATTTCAGCTTTTTCAGGTGAAATAGCGACAATATTAACATTCTTTCGGATTAATTCAGTATACACAGATTCCCACATCTGCAATTCGAGCGAACAATAGGGACACCACCCGCCGCGATAAAAATTGATTATCAATTTCTCGGCATCCAGCAGGGAATCAAGAGTTATAATATTGCCGTGAATGTCAGGCAGTGCAAAATCGGGTATGGTATCGCCCTCTTTGAGCACCTTGTCCAGTATTCCGCTGTCGCATAATTTATCGATGAACTGACAAAAAATCCTGTCCTGCTCGGGAAACTCTTTCGCAAAATCAACACTGCACTGTTCCAACTGCTGTTTCAGGCTCATAATACCCCTTTCCAGTATATTTTGACTCAACACCAAGCACTAAAAACTAAGAACTACTCGATTTTCAATGAGACTCTTTTAAACTCTTTGCAAAAAAGAAATATAGCGATAGGGACAATAACTACCGATATAACAGATATTAATATACCCATAGAATCAACTACGCTAAGAGCAGGAGAATTCCCGGCTGCATCTATTCCAACAGTCTTAATTTCAAAAAACAGAGAGTTCACGTCACGAAAATAATTATGGGATGCGTGCCACAATGATACCATAAACAAACTACTGTAACGTAGTTGTAAAAAAGCTGGTATGATAGAAGTTAGTACACATCCTATCGGAATTAAAAACATCGACATAACCGATGACTGAATAATAGGATCATTAAGAGGTTTTCCTTGCGAATTGATGTTATTAATCGCATACAAGATCACTGATATTGGTAACGCTAAATGCCACAACCCCCATATAAAACCATGCAAAATAGTTGCCTTTTTGATTCCGATACAACGTAATTCAGGCAATAAAAAACCTCTCCAACCTAACTCTTCGCCATAAGCTCCAAGCGAACCTAAAAATAACAATGCTGCAATAAATATCATCGAGTCGAGATTTAATGTTTTGATATTGACTTCACCATAAAAATATCCCACGACTAAAGGACTAAGCCAGATTATCGCATACGACAAAGTTATCACTATATAAATCCAGATATGTTTATAATTGAAGTTTAATTTTGGCAAAGATTCTTTTTTGATATATTTTTTTACATAAATACATGCCGCACCTGGAGCCAGCATACCCAAACTATGGCTTATAAGAAATAAAGTATCAACATACTTATCCGCCCCATAACGCAAAATGAAAAAATCAAACGGTATGATTATTAACCATGTTAAGACAAAGCTAATAAATAAAAAGGCATATAGGTTTTTCCTGTCCATATGCCTTGTTAGTACTTCTGTCATAATGCTCCCCTTTAATTGAGTTCATAGTGCAGGACTTTGCCCCGCCGTTCGACTGAATCAATGCTTAAAGTGTCGCTTGCCTGCAAAGACCATCGCAATACCGGCTGCGTCAGCGGCTGCGATAACATCATCGTCTTTCTTAGAGCCGCCGGGCTGAATAATGCACGCAACGCCAGCTTTGGCCGCATTGACAACATTATCCGGGAACGGGAAGAACGCATCAGAACCCATCGCGGCACCTTTGGCCAAATCGCCGGAATTCTTGAATGCGATAAAGCCGGACTCAACGCGGTTCATCTGCCCCGCACCAACGCCGACAAGATTTTTATCCTTCACAAGCGTTATAGTATTGCTCTTGACGTGCTTGGCGGTAATCCATGCAATACGCAAATCCTCAAGCTGGGCAGGCGTAGGCTTAACCTTTGTCGGGTACGTCAAAGCCTTAGGCTCCCACGCAATTAAATCGCGCTGCTGCAAAAGCAAGCCGCCCACGATACAGCGAACATCAAACTCGCCGCCATCTAATTTCGCCCTGTCGATCGGGCCGGTTTCCATCAGACGCACACGCTGGCCCCATTCCTTTAGCGTGCGTATCGTCTCTACAGCATCAGCATCAAACTGCGGCGCAATTATAACTTCAGCAAAGAATCCTGCCGCACCTTTGACTTTGCCGAATCTTGCGTACGATTCCATAATTGTAGTCGCAAGCTCTTTATCGACCTTTCGGTTCAATGCGACAATCCCGCCGAATGCACTGGTTACATCAGCCAAGTATGCTTTTTCGTAAGCGACAGCGATATTATCATCAACCGCACAGCCGCACGGATTCATATGCTTGACCACGACAACCGCAGGCTCGCTAAATTCCTTAACAAGCTCAAATGCGGCATTGGCATCCATAAGATTATTAAAACTTATCGCCGTTCCGCCATC